>DDBL01000059.1:1653-5884 GCA_002333425.1 Leptospiraceae bacterium UBA2033 | reverse complement strand
TAACACCATTTGGCTGGGAGAATTTTGCGAGTGAATTATCCTCCTTAGCCGTTGATTCGGTATTAGAAGATCCCCAAAGAACTCCTTATGATCTTTTTTCCCTAGAAAAAGCCTATTTGAATACATGGAGAAATGGATTGGCGGGAGATCTTGCGAATTCTTTTTTGATGGTAGCAAATAAAAGTCATTTGCCAAGTAAAATTGTCCCATCGGAAACGTTGGCATTTCAATTTAAAGATGATCAAAAGATTGGATTGAATCGAGGGATTGAAATTATTAAAAATGGAAATTCGATTTTTACAAAGTCTTTCCCTTTAGATAGTCAGGNNTTAGAAATTGTTAATCGTCCAAATTGGTCAATGGAAGAAGTTTTAGTTTGGTTTAGAAATTGGATTTCTGCTCTACTTTTACTTTTAGATCCTGCGATTACTAAGGATTGGAATTTATCAGTTAGTGCTAGGTTTTGGGAAATGACGCCGCTTAATACCTATCGAGATAAAAATGGCACGATTCAATTTTCTGAAATCAAAAATGATTCTCCTGAAAAAATTCCATTTAGTTTGGTTGTTTATCATGGTATAAAAGTCTCTCTTCTAAAAATTCTAAGTGTTAGTAAGTTTAAGGCTAACAGAGATATAACCTATTTAGAAATATTTGATTTTATACTTGGAAATTTTGAATTACTTAAAAACAAAGACCTTACTTTTTTATTTTTAGAAGAACAAGAACAAAAAATAGATAGATTGATAACTGGTAAAGATGAGAGTTGTAGAATAGATTACTCAAAATTTTTACAACAAAGAGATACAGTTTTAGAACTTAGGTCTAAAATCACTGAATTACAATCGCAAATTTCTAGTTTACAGAATGAATTAATTTTAATTTGTAAATCTCAAAGTTGGAGATACACTGAGCCTCTAAGAAAATTCTTAAAATTTTTAAAACCTAGTAGTTAACAAATGCCCCTTAATACAGAAAAATTTAAACAAAAACTAATCGAAAAATCCCTCATTACTTCCAATCAAAAAGTAAGTTGTATTCCCATTGAATCTACATTTCTAAGAAAAGATTATCAAAGTTTAGAGCGATATAAAATAGAAGTAGATGGAAATAAAAAATTTATTTTGCGCACTTCTGCTGATTTAAAATGGCTCTTTGATAAATACAATTTATTTGACCAGTCATTTAATAACTTAACTCCTAAAGTATATTTATATTATACTGAGGATAATACTGATTACCTAATGGAAGAATTTATCCAAGGTATTACCTTAAAAGAGTTTATAAAAGCCAATCCAGAAAAAGAAACACAAACAGTAGCAAACGTAATGTCTCTTCATGAGAACCTAAATAAACAAACAACAGTATCTACATATGAAGATGCATGTAAAGAAATCGAAATTTTAATTAATAGTTTTGCTAGTTTAAGTTATATAACAAATGTTGATTTTGGATTAATTCATTCTATCGTCAAATCGGAGTTATTTGTTCTTCTTGCAAAGAGAAACCTTTTTAAGCAAAGACTTTCACAAGCAGATTTTATCGATAGAAATATGATTTTAACAACAAACGGTGAAATACGCTTAGTAGATTTAGAATTTGCGAAGAAAACTCATTTTTACAAAGAAGAAATAATTCGTTTCTTTAATTATTCATCCTCTCTAACGAACCGAGAATATGATAAAAGTAAGTTTGACTTAGTGGATGAAATTTATTTTTTCATCAATCAAATTCGTTTGGTTGATGATGCGCAAAAAGAGGTATTAGCTGCACCTAGTTTTGACCATTTGATTTACCAAACAATAAGTTTGCTTAGAGTTAATACTGAAAATTTTAAAAATTCCAGAGTAGTAAGATTTCTAAATGGAGACTTCTGGGGACTAACGCTTCAAATATCCGAACTAAATAAACAATTTGATACAAAAGTCCAGATGCTAACTGAAGTATCGAACGAAAAAGTTGTTTTATCAAAACAAGTGTCAGACTNNTCCAAACTCTATGAAGAGTTACTAAATAATTACAACGCTCTAATAAATAGTAATAGCTGGAAACTTGGGACTGCGGTAGTATGGCCTATAAAAAAAATAGTAACTTTCTTCAAACGATAGGTTTTTTTTTGCTATATATTTTAAAAATTAGGAATTATTTCTTATGATCAAGCGTATAATTCGTGTTTTGCGCATTCTATTTCAATTAACTTTTTTCTTTTTAAAATCTCCAAAAAAGTTATACCCAGCTTCTAAAAAAATATTTCAATCTATCCGAGCAAATGGTCTTAAAGTTTTTTTTCTTTCCTATCTAGCTAAGTTACGCACGATTAACTCGGAGACAGTTTCTCAACTTGAATTAGATCCATACAATAGATGGATTTTAAATTTTGAAGCTAAATACAATCGAAGTAATGCACAAGAAATTGAAAGTTTTATTAATAATACAAAAAGTTTTCCTTCTTTTCTAATTCTAATATCCGTTGAAAGTTCCAATGTATCTCTAACGAATACTTTCAATTCGATTTTGAATCAATCCTATCCTTTTTGGGAATTGTATATTATCGCCGAGAATTTTATCGCAAAAGATACACAACGTATTCTAGAAAAATATGCGGCTAAGGATAAAAGAATCAAAATTAAATTTTTAAGAAAAGACAATACTATGACTAGTGAGTTAAATCTAGCTATAGAAAATTCTAAAAATGATTACATAACTCTTTTAGAAGGAAATGATATTTTAGACCAAGATTGCCTTTTTGAATTTGCAAAAGTTTTGTTTGAAAAAAAAGATATCGAAATTATCTATTCAGATGAAGACAAAATTGATGAAAAGGGAAATCGATTTGATCCCTATTTTAAACCAGATTGGTCACCTGAGTTACTTCTTTCCAATAACTACATTGGGAATTTAGTATTCTATCATAATACAATAGTAACAAAAATTGGACTCTTGCGATCAGAATTCTATACAGCACATACTTATGATTTACCTCTTAGAGCAGTAGAACATACTAAGAATATTTACCATATTCCTAAGGTGTTATATCATACTTACAAAAACGCAGACACCAAATTAAACTCGCTTAAAGACAATCAATTGATTTTAGATCTACAAAAAAAAGCTTTGCAAGAGACATTAACTCGAAGAGGATTATCGGGAACTGTTTTATCTACTCCTTTAGTGGGTAAATGGAGAGTTCGACCACAAATAGTAGGAAATCCTCGCGTAAGCGTTATTATCCCCACTGCAGGAAAATCAGGCGTAGTGCGTGGAGTTGAGATTCATTACCTCCTTAATTGTTTAAAAAGTATTATTGAGAAAAGTACTTATAAGAATTTAGAAATAGTTGTACTGCATAATGGCGATTTGTCTTCTATTGTGGAAACTCAGATAAAAGCAATGGAGCAGGTTGTATTGGTTCATTATAACAAAAAAGAATTCAACCTCTCTGAGAAAATGAATTTAGGAGTAGAAAAATCTTCTGGTGATTATGTTATTATTTTCAATGATGATATTGAAGTGAAATCCCCAGATTGGATTGAGTCTTTACTTGAATACGCACAGTTAGAAGGTGTTGGAGCGGTTGGTGCCAAACTATTATTTGAAAACAATACCATTCAGCATATTGGGGTTGTTTGGACTTTCGGTGGTCCATCCCACGCGTCTTATGGTGCGCCTGAAAATGACTTAGGGCATCAAGCGATGAATGTGTTAACGCATAATAGATTTGCCACCACTGGTGCTTGTTTAATGGTTCGTAAATCTATATTTAACGAATTAAATGGATGGGATCTAAATTTCCCACTGAATTATAATGATGTTGATTTTTGTTTGCGATTAGTAGAAGCAGGTTATAGAAATGTTGTTTGTCCTGATTCTGTTTTACACCATTATGAATCTGCAAGTAAAGAGGGAACAAGTAACCTTGAATTACTTCAGTTAATTGCAAAATGGGGAAATTTATCTGATCCATATTACAATCCGAATTTTTATAGAGTGAATCCTTTTTTTGGACTGAATTGGGAGGATTCAAGACACCTCCATGGTCATCACGAATTTTGGTTACTTAGAAAGGTCGGAGAGCGTAATAGTAAGTATCCGCTTACGAATAATTCTATTTCGTTTTCTATTCTAACACCTGTCCACAATACAGATAAAAAATTTTTAAAAGAACTAGCAAAAACAATTCTCAATCAAACCTATAAAAATTTTGAATGGGTGATTGTGGATAATGGCTCTA
>DDBL01000059.1:0-1555 GCA_002333425.1 Leptospiraceae bacterium UBA2033 | reverse complement strand
GATACAAAGGCAGAGGGTTGCCATGATTGGGATACATTGTATCGTTTTATTAGAAAAGGACATTTTCCTCTGCATATCCCTGAGGTTCTTTACTCTTGGCGTATTCATCCACAGTCAACTGCTTCGGGGGTAATCAGTGTTAAACCCTACACAGTAAATTCTCAACTCCATGTTTTAAAACAACAATTTGATTTTCTTGGAAAAACAAACGATTATGAGTTGATTGAAAATAAATTACACCCCAATTCAGGAATGTGGTCAATAAGACGAAAAACAGATTTTTCTTATAAAGTTGCCATTACTTTTATTTACAATGGAAGAAATGAAAAAACTCTCTTTGAACAATTACAAAAAATCGAAAGTATAAATACAAAACTAATTTGTGATATTTTTATTCATTCTACTCAAAAAGAAATTTTAAACTTAGAAAAATTTCTATCGTTCTACAAAAAAGGAAATATTTTTCTAGGAAATTACTTTGAAAATCAGCAAAATTTTACGAATTATGATTTTGCTTTTTTTATTTCTGATGAAGTAAGTTTTGATAATACTATGTGGTTAAGTGAATCTTTAGGTATGTTAGATTTTTTTGATGATTCTGTTTTAGTTTCAGGTAAAATTAAAACAAAGGATATGTATCTGTATACAGATTCTTATTTTGATAAAAATAGTAATATTATTAATCCAGGTTTTGCAAATCCTCTTACATCCGGTGGGTATTATGCAAGTATCATCGTTCAAAAAACAGCCGACGTAGTTAGTCCCGATTTTTGGGCAGTTAGAACTAGTTTTTTAACTCAGATATACAAAGAAGAAATTCCAAAAGTAAAACTTATAGAACTTGGGACTCTACTTTCCATTTTCGCCAAAAATAAAGACAAAAGAGTGATCTATTCTCCCTACATAGAATTTAATTTTGAATCTATATCTGGAGATAATCAGTATTCTTCGCTTATGTCAAATACTACAAATTATAAAGTAACAAATTTTAAAAATCAACATTTTGTCGGTCCAGCAAAATTTGAAATCGAGTCTTTGATTAGCAAATAAAATGAGTTAAAAAATACAATGGAACTAGAACCCAAAAAAATCTTAATTCTGAATTTAGGTAAAATAAATAACTTAGTTACCTATGACGAAAAAAAATTATTAGAACAATCTAGATTGGCTATTACCCAAATCCAAGTGGATAATATTGAATTAGCTCAAGTCGAATTTTTGAAATCAAAGTATGATTTTCTAGTTACAGTCAATTTAGATAGATGGCTAAACAAATCCTTAGAGATTGATACGTATCTAATACATTGTGTTGAATTTCTGACGGATAATGAGCATTATGCGATTTGTCAACCTTCTATACTTTATGGCAAAATTTCTGAGGAGCACAAAAATTTTTCAGCACAAACAAGGAAATTTTCGCATATCAGTTTTATTGATGATGTATTTCTTGTGTTCAAAGGAAGTATAGTTCGTAATTTTAAATTTGATTCCTTTATTCAAAATAATAAGATAGATTGGCATGTTTATAATGCTGAAATCAATATGTATGGATTTG
>DDBL01000004.1 GCA_002333425.1 Leptospiraceae bacterium UBA2033 | reverse complement strand
GCACTATGTTTAAATCAGGAGCAACCACAGAAGAAATCAATACAGACAATGATAGAATTGGAGCAGCAATAGACTTTATATTAGCAACTCCTTATGTATTTGTACAGGTAGGTAAATAATTATGATGACACGTAAAGAATTTTTAAAGTATGCGGCTTTAGTTACAGCAGGAATGAGTTTAAGCGACAAACTACGAATTACCGCTAGTTTGGAAGCCGCAAGTCTTGCCCCACACGGAAGAACTCTAATCAATGTTCTTTTAGAAGGCGGTCCTGACTTCCTTCATCTTTTTGTTCCAAAGCCAGATTCGACAACGACTAGCTACGGTTACAAATATTGGAATAACAGGACACAAACTACAAGTCGCGGTACGGTTACAGGAAATTTTACTTCTTGGAATAATGCTTATACAAGAGACTATGAAGAAATTACACTAAATGGTCAAACNNAGTAATCCGCTCCAAACCTCCGTGGCTGGGTGGGGTGGTCAACTGATTAACGTTCTGGATAATACTGCCAATGGAAATGCAAGACTTTTGTCGATGTCAAATCCAATTCGTCAATTCTGTAGCACAAGCAGTACCAATAATAACAAAGCTGTTTCGTTTGTAGATTCTAGAACTTTCGGTCTTACCAGAAGTAGCGATATAGGAAACACAGAGGGCAACACAGATTTACGTTTCAAAAGAGCTCGTGCACTGAAGACTTATTTGCAAGCAAGGCGTGCCGACACTACTTGGAACACAAACAACCCTGTTCTAAGAAAATTTACAGAACAGCACAATAAGTTACTCACACTCACTGACAGCGTCAAATCAGTGTTATCCACCACAAACCCACAACCAACTGCAATAGCAAATTTATATGCTAGATCGAATGGAACTTTACAAAATGCTACCTTTGGAAGACAAATAGCAAATCTCTATGATGCATTGCAGGTTCCAGCTTTGAACATGCGTATCGCATCTCTTGCCTACGGTGGTTGGGATTCTCATAAAAACCAGAAGACAGATATTGAACCTCAATTCAATGATCTCTTTGGGACAGGAAAAGCTTTTGATACTCTATTTAATCAAACAGGTGGAAGCACTGTTTTTGGTAGTAGTGTAATTCTAATCTATGGGGAATTTGGACGACAGCTAAAGGCAAACGGGGATGGTGGGACAGATCATGGACGGGGAAACTATGTTATCCTCATCGGAGACAATGTAAACGGCGGGATCTATGGAACAATGTTTGCTGAAAAGGATAAAGATAACTTTGATAACCCAAACAGAGATATCGATACTACTAGAGATGGAGCTTTTACTTCATTCGATCCAATCTATAATCGAGTTGCAAGCTGGCTCAATGATGGAACAATGTCGAGCGTTAGTCTTAGTCTAAATGGAGAAACAACTAAAATAGATACAAGTGGTGGATTAAACCTTGGAAGTAGTCCTTTAATTAAAAGTTAGAGGATTTTTTTATTTACGGTTGCGATGCACAGAAAAGACTTTCTAAAATATATCTCTCTTCTTTTTGTAGCAGGTTGTGATATGAATATCAAAGAATTTGGAAAAGTTTTAGAAAGTAAATCTGAGAGCGGCAAAATGCCAGTAGTCTTTGTGGGTCATGGTAATCCTATGTTTGCCATTACCCACAATCCGTATCGCACTGCTTGGATGGAGTTAGGAAAAAATCTTCCCACTCCCAAAGCAATTTTATGTATATCTGCTCATTGGCTGACAAAGGGCACGGCAGTCACGATGGTAGATAAACCCAAAACCATTCACGACTTCGGTGGATTTCCAGATGAACTATTCAAACAACAATACCCGGCACCTGGCTCACCGGAATATGCAAAAACGGTAATTAACACGATTCAATCGACTAAAGTTTTAGAAGATTATGAATGGGGTTTCGATCATGGAACTTGGTCAGTGTTACTTAACATGTTTCCCAAGGCAGATATTCCTGTTTTTCAAATGAGTATCGATTATTACAAACCGACACAGTATCATTTTGATTTAGCTAAAGAGCTTTTATCTCTTCGCTCAAAAGGTGTTTTAATCATTGGAAGTGGAAACGTTGTGCACAATCTCAGGCAAGTCAGATGGGAAGAAAACGCAAAACCGTTTGACTGGGCGATTGAATTTGACACGATTGTAAAAAAAAGCATTGAGGATAACAATCCGAAACCACTGATTGACTATCAAAAATTAGGTCAGATAGCAAATCTTGCTCATCCAACCAATGAGCATTATCTTCCCCTACTTTATACTCTCGGGCTACGCGAAGCTTCCGATAAATTTCATTTTTTTAACGATTCAATTGATATGGGATCAATGAGTATGCGTAGTTTGATTTTTAGCTAAAATAACCTAACTACCGATTGCTACCGTGGCACAGAGTCACAAAGGAAAGAGTCAATGATAGTATTTTACTTTATGAGATAAAAAAGACTTGCTAAAGTATAGAATTTCAGTTTAGGATATACTATATGGGGTATTGTATATGAGATTATTAATAAGGGAAAAATCCTACCTAAAAAACAAAACTCTTTTGGGAATCATACTCCTATTTAGCCTGATTTCAACCTCTTCTCTTTTGACAAATGAGACTCTTGGCAAGGATTGTAATAAATGCCATGGGATGTTGAACTTTTCCTACTTGAATTCTGATTTAAAATCCATTCGAAATCTAAATGNNTAAACGAAGAACAATTTAAAAACTCTGTTCATGGAAATTTAAACTGCGTAGACTGCCATAAAAATACGAACAGTTACCCACATAAATCTTTAGAACAAAAAGTTGGCTGTAACCAAGATTGCCATTCTAACGACAAAGAAGGAAATCCTTATACCCATTCCAAGCAAGTCACCGAATTCCAAGACTCCATCCATACAAAAGGAAAAAATGGAAAAAGTGCAGACAGTCCTACTT
>DDBL01000057.1 GCA_002333425.1 Leptospiraceae bacterium UBA2033 | reverse complement strand
AAACTCTTCCCTTTTTTGAAATGCGAATGGGTGTTCATTCTGGTTCCGTCAGGGCAGGCATTATCGGCAAAAGTAAATTTGCCTACGATATATGGGGTGACTCAGTCAATACCGCAAGTCGAATGGAATCTTATGGAATGCCAAATCAGATCAATACAACTAAAGAGACTGTCGAATTCACGAAAGAATTTTTTGATTTTGAATTTCGAGGACATTATGAAGTGAAGAACAAAGGCATTTTAGAAATGTACAATGTCATTGGAATCAAAAAAGAACTCTCTCTACCGCAAAATTCTTCTCAACCATCTGAGGAATTCTACAAACTCTATGAATTAAAGTTCTGACATTCGCATAATAGACAAAGTAACAAATAAAAAGTGAGGTTAACAAGATGAAATCTCTATACGATAAATATGGTGGTATTCCAGTCATTAGCAAAATAGTTCACAATTTTTATGGAAAAATTTTAAAGTCTCCCGACTTAAAAAAGTTTTTTGAAAATGTAAATATCGAAAGCCTAATGAGTCACCAGATTCAACTTTTCAGTCATGTCATGGGTGGTCCAACTCAATTTGATTTGGGTAGGCTAAAAAATGCTCACTCTCGTATGAATATCCAAGGCGAACATTTTGCAGAAGTGGCGGAAATTTTAGAAGAAACTCTAGAAGATGCAGGTGTGGAAGAAGAGGACATTCAAACGATTATGGGAATTGTAGCTAGCACACGTTCGGAGATTGTGGCAAGCTAACGTCAGTCGCAATTCAATAAAGAATTTTACCATTGCAAAAGATGATGACTCGAATGTTATACTTTTAACTTTTTCTCGGCATTTCGCCAAGCTTCCAAATAGTATTTGTAACGTTTTCTTTTTTTATCCAAGTCTTCGCCGAAACTTCGGTCGTCGGTGATATAGATTTTATCAACTGCAATTTCAGCCAAGGCAAGATTTTTCTTTTTGGTATATGCCCAAAATTCCATCGGAAAAGCATAACCATATTCGGTGAATGTAAAATTCTTTAACGTAGATGTGGTATATCGTTTGAAACCGCAAAATGCATCCGTGATATACCAGCCATATTTTTTATTGATGGCTGTGGTTATACGCCTGTTAATCTCAACTCTATCTTCTGGCGGAACAATTCCAATCGACTTAGACTTTGGCGCATAACGGCTTCCGCTCACCACGTCAATCTTTCGGTTGTAATTTGCAAATCGTTCTAGGTCTTTTGGTTGGTGTTGTTCGTCACAATCCATTGTAATTAAATAGGGATAATTTTTTTCAATTCCAAATTCAAATCCAGTAATTAAACTAGATCCATACCCACCATTTTTTTTGTGAATAACAAATAGATAAGGATGTGCCTTTTGAATTTCATTTAGGATAATCTCTGTTCCATCACTCGATCCATCATTTACAAAAAGTATATCCGCAAAATCCAAACATGCGGCTATTGTGCGTAAGGCGACATCGTAAACTGTTGCCTTTTCGTTGTAAACGGGGATGATGACTAGGAATTCTTTCATGGGACGAGTGTATAAATTATATTTTTACCTTTGGTTGGATTCTTGATTGGATTCGCTGTTGAATTTCATCATAGATAGGAATTTGATTTTTATCGTCCACTTCCATGCTTACTATAAGCGCATAACGAATGGTAATTTCTTTAGATTCTCTGTAAAATTGTCTACCTCTACCAGCTTCTTCTTTGCATTGAATATGAATTTTTAAAGAATCATCGTCTTGAAATACATCTGCATTAGTACCTTTCAAAACATCATGTTGTATTGTACCCCGCCGCATCATTTTAAAATCCGTTTCATCACGTTTTAATGTAATGATTTTCTTTTGAGCATTGGATTTTATGTTTTCAAAAGTCAAACGTGCTTGTCTATATCTCTGTGATTTAAAATTCAACGGTGCTAAATAGGCTAAGGTTATATTTATTTTTTTTTCAATTGCTTTACTTGATAAAGAAGGTGGCAACGGAAAACTAAACTCATGTGCTTTGTCTTGTTTAAGCGATCCATATCCCAAAGCTATGGCTTTGTAATCTGTCGAGTATTGAACAAATTCAGGGTTAGAATTTCCATAACCTACAAATCTAGAAACTAGTTTTCTATTTCCTAATATTTGTTTCAGATTTTGTCCTGATTCACTCCATGTGGAGCTGTGAGCAATTAGTGCCTTGATTAGCACAGGAAAAAATCCTGTATCAATTTTGTTTTCTAGTTCTATACTAGAATTGAGTTCTAGGAGAATTTCATAAAGTTCTGCGGCAAGTCTTGTAGTTAATGCGGCAGCATTGCTTGTTCCATAGAAATGGGTTTTGCTATTAATGCTTCCTTTGCTTCCTGGATATGCAGTTAGTTGTGCCGGAGAATATAAGGAAGGCTGCCGTTGCCTTATCTGAATTTTTCCATTTAACGCTAAATAAGAATATGCCGATCTTCCACCCTTTGCTAAAATATCAGGTTTGATTGATCCATTGTATCCGGAACCAATGCGACTATAAGGAGCAGGAGAGTTTTTTTCCGATAAAATAAAAATATTATTAGGAGGGATAATTTCAGACTCATCCGAATAATATGCGCCTACAGTAACTGCATTCAATGATTCTGCAGGCGAAATAATTTTTCTTTGAATTCTATCTCTTGCCATTTCTTTTAAAAATAGCTGTTCTTTTTCTTCGATGGATAGCTTTAAAAATTCATCCTCTTTTATTTCCAGATCAAATCTAGTTTCATAATTCCCTGCGCTAATAATAAATAAGATATTGTATTTTTCGGACAACCAATCTATGAGCTTAGCAGTTGGACTCATTTCAAAAAGGAATGGTCTAAATTCATCACCTACAGATAGATTTATGATTTTGATAGAAGGATATTTCTTTAGAGATTCAATTACACTTTGATGAATTACATCAACCATTAATTTGTCGTCAGGAATACACTCTCTTCTTACGTTACCTGATTTAATGTTTATATCAGGTTTTAAAATGGGTCTAATATATATTTTGCGCTTTAATGGATTTTCATTTTCTGAATTCAAATCACCATGAATAATCAGGGAGGCCATGGATGTTCCATGAATATGTTCCCCTATATTATAACCTGATGCGTATTCATTGGGATCATCGATGATCAGATGCTCTTTTAATAAAGAATGATTTGCTAAAGGATAGCCATCAAGCAATGCAACAATTGGCTCATCTAAAAGTTCCGATGTTTTAAATCTGTCTTTCGATTCAATAGTGTCAAGCATATCATGATTCTCTTTAATTATTGCCTGTCCGCTAGGTCGAAAGTACCTAATTTCATTTGCTTTCAAAAGCGAAATATCTTTTTCTTTTTCTAAATCATCAAAAATATAAAGCGGAGCTTCTATAATAAGTCCATGATAATGAATTTCCTGAATTACGACTTCTGAGTTAGGAATAATTTTTCCTTTTGATTCATTTAATAGTTCAATTAATTTGTTTTTTTTAGATTCTCTTTTTGTGCTATCATCCGAAAAGAAAAACTCAATTTCAATTTTTACTTTCTCAAAACTATTTTCTTTTCTATTCAAAATAAATTCTTTAAAATCACAACCATCTATTCTATCTAAAACATTATACGGACGAATATTTTCTAATTGCTCAAATAGATTTTTAAATTTAGATGATCCTCTTTTAAAACTATTGTTATATTTATAACTCTTCCAATAACTTTGTAATTGTTTAACTCCTTTTAGATTGGTAAGAGTCAAGAAAACTTTTTTACGGATTATTTCTCCATAATTTTCATCATCCTTTTCTTCGATATAGTCTTCTCGATCGTATTCAACTAAGAATTGAAAATTAGGATCTTTTGATAATGTTTTATAAAAATCTGAAATTGAACCTTTTATTTCCAAAACTAAAACCGATTCTGGATTTAATTCGTTCGTAGTATTTTGTAATTTAGCATCTCCGAAAATAAGTTGATCTAAAGTCATGATTGTTTCGTCGAATTGATCAATCTGCTCAGTTTTTTTTCTTTGTTCAGTAAATTTAGGTCTTCGACCAGGTTCTGGTTTAACTGACTTAGGATGTGGAAAAATAAGATGAGGTTTTTTATTCATGTTTTAACTTAAAACT
>DDBL01000188.1 GCA_002333425.1 Leptospiraceae bacterium UBA2033 | reverse complement strand
CGGTAGCTGCGGCTGATAGAGTATACGTATTTAACGCTGCAGGAGATGCTACAAAAGCTGTGGTTAATGCTGCGTTGCCTCTATCTACTGATACAACTACAGCAATTTACGCAAGTAATACGCTTGGAAATATTGGGCAAGTTTGGACAAACTTTATTTTTGCGAATTCAACTATTGCATCTGCTGTAAATAGTATAAATGTTCCAGCATGTAAAGACCAAATTTCAACTACTCCAAATTCTGGAAATCCAACCACTTTCACAGGAGTTACCACTGT
This sequence comes from Leptospiraceae bacterium UBA2033, assembly GCA_002333425.1. Lineage (GTDB taxonomy): Bacteria > Spirochaetota > Leptospiria > Leptospirales > Leptospiraceae > UBA2033. Next base: position 3,124 of record DDBL01000188.1, on the reverse strand, counting down.
TGCAACTTTAAAAGCTTGTTTAGATGCAGTCATCACAGCCACAGGTTCTACAGATGCGGTTAAGGATGTGTATTTCCTTACCAACATCAAAAACCCTGCGTATTTTACTGTTTCGGGAACTACTGCGACTTTATATGGTGTAGAAAGTTTGGAAGCAACAGACTCTAATAAGTCTGCTTTTGATACGTTATACGCTAAGTTACTTACCAGCACTAGAACTACGACTAACGCGGTTTATCCTGCTGCAATGGATGCAAGCACTGTATCTACTCTAAATCTATTTACAGGAACAGGAATTCCAGTTGGAAATAGTGCAACTGCTTTAACAAACCTAAACGCACAGTGGGGCAACGGAACTCCAGGAACTGGAACGTCAAGCGCAACTGCCGGAACAAACTCTGTAAACGGAAGTACAGACAACACAGCTCCGTTCTAGGATTTTTTTCACCAGCGATGGACACCGATAAACACCGATTAGCCTTAAATAATGTTTTTCTATCGGTGTTTATCGGTGAAATCGGTGGTAGTCTTTTAACTATTTTCTTCGTAGTTTCGCATTAAGGCAAAGATTTTTTCTTTTGTTAGTCCTGTTAGTTTTTTTTTGATATTATTTCGGTGGGACTCTACTGTTTTAATATTAATTTTCATTTTGGCTCCTGTATCTTCCATTGTTTTTCCAAGAACCCAATATCTAAGAGTTTCCAATTCCTTTGTAGTCAGTTTGGATAGAAGGTGAGACGGATTTGCTTTTTGTGTTTCTAATGGTCTATAGGTATGATTATTAAAAATTAAATTTGCTACTTCTACGATCTTATTTCTAACTTCTGATTTAAAAATGTATCCATCAATTTTATGTTTTTTACAAAGAGTTTGTAATTCAAATTTTTCTTTGGAGCTAATGAGTATTGTTTTTATATCGGGTGTTATTTTTTTTGCTTCAATTAAAACATTTATTCCATTTAGATTTGGTAGTAAATAATCACATATCACTAAGTCAAATTTTTTCTGGGCAATTAATTTTAAGGCGTGTTCTCCTGTTCTGGATTCTCCAACAACTATAAAGAAAGGATCTTTTTCTAAAGCTACTTTCATTCCTACGTTGAAAATATCATGGTCATCCACTAGTAATACTTTTTTCTGAATCATTTTCATCCCATTCAACAATGAATGTGCTACCTTTGTTTACTTTACTATTCACTTTGATAGTTCCATTCATTCTATTGGCAAAGTCTTTACATAGAGTTAGTCCAATTCCGATTCCACTTTCTCCTTCCGTACCTTTACTACTCTTAGGATTCTTGGTTTCGTGAAATAGTAACTCTCTATTTTTTTTTGTAATTCCAATACCATTATCTTTGAGGCAAATAAAATTCAAAGACTTTCTCCTTCCATAAGAAATCTCAATCAACCCGCCTTTTTTTGTGAATTTAATTGCGTTATTAATTAAATTTCTTAACAGAAGACGAATGATTCCTTCATCCGCTTTGCATAGAAGAATAGTTTGATTTTTAAGTTCGAGAGAAATATTTTTTTTGTCAGCAAGCCCTTTGTAAAGTTGTATTGATTCTTCTGATAAACTTTTTAATTCGACAGTTTCTAATTGAACACGAGCATACCCTAGTTGTGTGTAAGACCATTGTAATAAATTTTCAAGGAGAAACTTATTGTTTTCTAAGTTTACACTGAGCGAGTTGATTGTTTTTTTTAAATTTTGAATTGTAAAATGTTTTTCTTTAAATAAATAAATCACTTCTTCAAGTGCAAACAGCGGATTACGCAAATCATGCGCGATGATGGAAAATAATTTATCTTTCATATGATTAGACTTATGTAATTCTGTATTTTTTATTTCTAAAGCTTTTGTTTTATCGCTTACTTCTTTTTCTAATTCAGAGCGATATTTTATTTCTAACTCTAATAACTTTTCACTTGTTTCTTTTGTTTTACCAGATAACGCTAACGTAACGCAGGTAATAAGTATTAGACTCCCTTCTAAGGTAAATGCTTTAGTTGGGATAATATGGAATATGTGTAGTGGAATTAAAAGATTTGTAATAATAAAAAAAACAAATCCTAAGAGGATTAAATTAGAACCTACTTTTTTTTCTTTGTATGCTTTTAATGTGAGATAAATGACTAGTGAAGAAAGTATGGGAACAAAACACATTACATTTAAAAGAAGAATATGCCTCGAGTGAATGCTTCTATAGTCCACAGATAATCCTGCAACTAAAGAGGAGAATGTACTAAAAGTAAAACAAACGAGTAAAAATTTTGAAACGGGGTTAAATTTTTTTTCTAAAAAGGTATGAATAAATAGAACTGCAAGTATACAAGAAAAACAATAACTCAAATTCATTGTATAGAAATGAACAACAAAGTTATCCGAAAAAAAATATACTATTCTTTCAAAACCTAAAAAAGTCAGTGCATGAAAAATAGTTCCAACACCGAAGTAAAGAATTGCTCTTTCTTTCCGATTCCCAAGAAATAAAAATAAATGGTAAATACCAATGAATAACATAAAAAATCCACTCCCACCAGTAACCAAAAGAAATCGATTGTAGGATTTTTCACAGATATTCATTTCACAAAATCTAGGTGCTTCCAACATCCCACCACTTTCTGCGTTATCCGCTACACGAATGGTAATTCTGTTTTTACCTTTATGAAGAAATCCTTCTGGTATCCTGTAAAGAGAAGGGCTTGCGTTATTTTGCATTTTTGTTTTGTCTTTGTCTATAATTCCTCTTTTGCCAATTAACTTTCCATTTATGTATACTTCATTGGAATTAATTACGTTAAAAACTAAAATTCCAAATTTATTACCTAGGATAGAATCAGATATTTCTAATTCTGTATTGTAGGATACTATGTATTTGTCTTTGATTCCAGCATTAAACCACATCCGTGGGATATAACTTATCATTGATTCATTTGTAGGTTGGTTGGTTACAGGGTTGTAGTCTGGATTTGTGGTTACTTTCCAGTTGCCGTGAAGAGACAGGATTTGATTGACATCGTTGAAATGAAAATGACTTTCCTGGATTTTGTCGCTACTGCGGTTACAGGCAAATAGGAATAGGATTGAAAGTAAGAGGATTTTTACCACGGATGGACACGG
>DDBL01000049.1 GCA_002333425.1 Leptospiraceae bacterium UBA2033 | reverse complement strand
TTTGAAAAATTTTTCTTAACTTTATATACTGATTCTATTTAATCGTTGCGCAAGACTTTGTAGAAAAGCGAATCAGTATGTACCATTTCGACATATCCGAAGTTGTAAAACGCAATTCTTTTTGAGAAATGGTATAAAATAGTGGGTATTAAAGTTAAGGTGATTTTCGATAATTTATTTGCTTCGCTACACTAATACTTGATTTAAAATTCTAGAATCACTTCTCTTCAGAAAGACCTTTAATATTAGGATCAGTTACGTCTTCGCTTAGGCTATCCAGAACAGAATCAATTTGAGTTTTGGGTTTATCTGCATTTGCCGCAATTTGGGATTGTTCTTCTTTTAAACTTTCTGGAAAATGTTTTTTGATTAGATTTTCAATAATAGCATGTTCTTCAAACGTATGAAAAAATTGGCACCCAATCCGAAATAATTTTTCGAGAGGTTTAATATTTCTGACAACAGCTCTAAACGTTCCGAGATTTACATTTTCTTCGTAGATATTAAAAAGAATAGTTCCGCCAATGGAAAATAGTTTTCCAAAATGTTTGGATTGAGGATGCGAAAAACTTAATCCGTTGGAGGCTAATATCCATTATGCTACATTTCATTTTTGATTCATTGAAAATATCTGACTCTGCTATTTCGTCACAGAATTTATTGACTGCATGTAAAACTAAATTATAATCATTGATGTTAGTCTTTTCTAAATTTAAAATTTGAATATATCCAAATAGAACAATATTTTTGTATTTCAAAGGGATACAAATTTCAGATAGATATTTATTTAGTTCTTTATTCTGTTTTACCAAGTGAATGTATTCATTGAAGGGAATAAAATTTTCCGTCACACTTTCTGGCGCTTTAGAGTCAGGGACAAATAGGTGTTTACCTGAATCCGCAAGTAATCTCATACGGGTATCCATTCTTTCATGAATGAAAAAACTCACTTCGCTAAACTTTCCCTTTAGTTTCTGAATATAAGGTTTTGCAAGTGCTTCAATTTTCATGGTATCGTCAGCCAGATCATGAGGTATCATTGTTTGGCTGATGATATTAGAAAGATAGATTGGTACTTTTGCAACTTGGTATCTATCATTTGTTCTCGTGGCATTTTTTATAAAAAGAGAAGTAGGCAGGAGTAATTCGATTCCTCTTGGATCTTTAGTTACTACTGTGAATTTGAATTGAAGTAAATTTCCAGCATTGGTTAAAAATAAAAATCGCTCTGCTGGTGTTATGTTTTCGGGAGATTGAATTAGGATGCTATTGTTTTTTATAGCTAACACCTTAACTTGGAGTGGTTTTTTATTGATGAGTGTATAAACAGGGAATTGTTTATATAGAGTTTCGATCATTTTAAAAATCGAATTAGGGTCTGTTATTTCTTTAGTTTCCATAGTATATATATAATTTTTGCATTTTTGTATTACTTCTTACCATCTATCAGCAATTATAATTTAAAATCAATCGTTTCCCTCTTAATTTCTCAATAGATTTTAATTGAATTTACGAGATAAATTCAAATTTTCAAGAATAGATTTATTCTTTCCTTGCTGATATTTATACTTTCTAATTTGTTATTAACATGGCAGATTTAAGGACACTTGGAAAATACTATCTATTATCTTCTTTACCTATACTTCACAGTCTTTCTGATTCTGATAGAAGTTATATCGCAGAAAAAGCTTCCATACGAGATCTAAAACGACATGAACTTCTATACAAACAAGGCGAGTTTGGAGATTCTTTCTACATTATTGTAAACGGAAGTGTTGAATTAATTAGTTCAAAAAAAGTTGGTAACGAAGAAAAACAAATTTCAAGAGATGTAATGCGAAAGGGCGATTTTTTAGGGATCGTTTCTACGATGGGAAACAAACCGCATCCTTTTTCTGCCGTTGCCCTTGGCGATGTGAAATTACTTGTAGTCACTGCGAGTGACTTTCATGATGTTATCACCAAAATTCCTTCGTTAGGAATTGTATTAACAAAAGTTTTAACGAGAAGGCTAAATGCAACTTCAGACGAACTTGAAAGAAAAATCATTGAGTCCAATGTCATATCTGTATATTGCGAAGAAGATGATTCTCTAGGAGCAAAATTTGCGTTAGAACTTTCAGAGCATATCATTGATCAAACTGGCAAAAAGTCAATCGTACTTAGGTTCAATAAAAAAAATGAAACGTTAATTCGCGCAGCCTCAAAAATTAAAAATTTTGCTTTAGATGATATAAGTGAAATCATTACTCAGTATCGTAAATACAGATATTCCTACCATTATATTATTTTAGATTTGCCTGAAACAAATTATGAATTTTGCAAAGCTCTCTTAAATGAATCGGATCAATGTTTTGTAATTACTAATGAAGAAATGAAATCAAAAGAAGACTTTCTGATTAAGTATGAGTTAGAACAAACTAATAATTCTACGTTTTTAACAAATCTAATATTAAACAAAAATACCAAAAGTTCAAATCTAAATATTATAACAAAAAAAATTGCACGAAAAGTTACAGGAATGCGACTAGGACTTGCGTTAGGCGGTGGAGCTGCTTTTGGATTATCTCAAATAGGTGTGCTGAAGGTTTTAGAAAGAGAAAATATTTTTGTAGATATAATTTCTGGGACTAGTATTGGTTCTCTTGTCGGAGCACTGTGGGCAAATGGAATTAGCGCTCAAGACATAGAAAAAGCAACAGAAGAGTTTAAGTCCTTATTTAATATGCTGAAATTAGTTGATTTTACAGTTATGCCAAATAAAGGACTCATTTCAGGAAATAATATTCGTAAGTTCCTAGAAGGATTTCTGGGACAAAAAACATTTAAAGAACTTTCCAAAGAGCTAATCACTGTTACCTGCAATATAAATACAAGAGAAGAAGTGCTGATGCGCGAAGGCTCTGTTGTAGATGCTGTTATGGCGAGCACTGCAATCCCAGGTTTATTTAGTCCACTTATTAAAAACGATGCGGTTTATGTAGATGGTGGAATTGTAAATCCTTTACCTGTAAGTCCATTGACCATTGAGGGAATTCAGAGGATTGTAGCGGTTAACGCAATGCCTTCACCGGAAGACGTTGTTAAATCAAACAAAAAAGAGCAATCCATAATGGATATTTTTATCAATAGTTTCTATTCATTGCAATATCGACTTTGTAAATATTCTTTTCAGAGTTCGGATATTTATATGAGTCCAATATTGCCAAATTCTTCTTGGTATGAATTTTACCGTGCAAAAGAATTTATTGAGCTAGGGGAAAAAGTCTGTGAAGAAAATATTAAGGAAATTAGAAATTTAGCGTTTAAGACAAATTAGCCTGACTTGAATCTCTGAGCGGAAGAATTACTATAAAACGACTTCCTTGTCCTACTTTACTTTGAACGGATAAATCGCCACCGAGTAAGTTTGCAAATTGTTTTGCGATAGTTAAACCCAGACCAGTTCCCGCATACTTTCTAGTATTTGAATCTAACGATTGTTCAAAAGGATTAAAAATTTTGCGGAGGTCTTCTTCTGGAATTCCAATCCCAGTATCGAATACTTCAAATTGAATCCATTTTTCTGAATCAATGTTTGTTAAATTTATAGAGAGAGAAATTTTTCCTTTATTCGTAAACTTACAAGCATTGGAAAGTAGATTGAGTAAAATATGTTTTAACTTCTCCGTGTCTTGGTATAAAAAAGTAATTTCATTTGAAACAAAAAGAGAATAGGTGTTATCGTTTGCAATTAACAAAGGTTCGATTGTATCTTTTAATTCATCTAAAAGTAAATGTAGCTCTAATCGTTCAATTTTAATCTCCATTTTTTTGGCGTCTAATTTTGCCATATCTAGAATATCATTTATCAATTTCAGTAGAGTTTTACCGGACCGATAGATCTTGCGGCTATCGGATACAATTTGTTCAATTCCCATCTGACTTGCCTCATCTTCAATTAATTCACTATAACCTAAAATAGATTGAAGTGGAGTTTTTAATTCGTGGCTCATCGATGCAAAAAAATGGCTCTTCGAATGAAGTGCTTCTTCTAAAACATGTTTTGCATTCATTAAATCAGATTCAATTTTTTTGAGTTTAGTAATATCTTGCATTTGGATGATATAATACTCCGGCAAATTACGTTCATCCCGTAAAAGAGAAATACTAAGTAGTGCCCAAACAAGATCCCCCGATCTATGCTGAAGACGATTTTCCATTTGAAGACTTTCTGATTTCCCAGATAAAAGTTCATCAAATTTCAAAATATAATCTAAGATAAATTCTTTTTCTAAAAGACTAAAAAACTGCTTGGAAGTAAGTTCTTCTTTTGTGTAACCAAGTATATTGCAAAAGGGTTGATTTACTCTTATCCAATTATCATTAACCCCAATCAAAGCCATTCCTGAAGCCGAATAATGAAAGGCACTTTCAATTTGTTTTTTAGTTTCTTCTAATTGAGTTTCTACTGATAAACGATTTTTCATTTCAGGTATAGAACCCGAAAGGGAAATTCCTGCTCCTAAAAAAACAAAACAAATGGCACTATTAAAAGACATAGAAACTTGTGTACCAGTTTGAAAAAGTGGAACGCCATAAATATAACCCAAAGCAAAAACCGTTCCAATAAAAGTTACAATATTTCCAAGAAAAATAGATATGTATTCCAAAACTTTATCCTCTCTTTTAAAGGATAACAACATTATACCTATACTTGCTAAAAACATATTTAGAGAGTCAAAAAAAGATGTTTTAGCTGCATAAGTATACCACCTGCCGTAATTTTCAAAATCAAAAAAGAAAAAATCAACTCCAATTTCAAAGTCAGAAATATACTCAATGAGTCTTAGGGCAGAAAGAATGAGAGGGAAAAAGGAACCAATGAATAAAAATCTTTTTTTGGCAGAAAAAGTACTATTGAGTAAATAAAGCAATATTCCAATGATTATTAGAAAAAGAGCACCGTTAGGCGGCATAGGTTTGTAGTTTGCACTCATACTAAATAAAAACTTAGAATTCAGTTTCCAACCTAGTAAAGCTACAGAACCAATACCAAAAGTAAGAAAAGCACATAGTTCGCTAAACAAAGAATAACGCTCAATTTTTTGGCTAAGAGTCATAAATGTTAAATTCTATTGTTTTGACGGAACGTTTGCAAGTTTTAAAAACTTAGTTTTAGAAATTTCTTCCTCTGAAATTTGACTAAAAAAATCACCTTTAAATAAAATTCGATTTTCTTTAATTTTAAATTCTGCCCCAATTTCCTCAATAAGATAATCTATCGCATCTAACGCATTCTGAGAGTAATTGAATTCAATACTTACAAAAACTGTAAAATCTTTAATGTTAGAAGAATAGGATTTAAGCTCTGTAATATAATTCAGAAGAGAGTTTTTGAATTGAGTAGTAGTAGAAATTCCTTTAATGATTAGTTTAATACTTGATTCATCTATAACGTCATGCGAAATCGTAAACGGAAAATCTTTTCTAATGATCAAATTATTTTCTTTTATTCCAAGTGCCTCAGTTACTTTAGAAATAAGTTTGGATTGTTCAAAAGGTTTAATTAAATAATGATTGATACGTAAGGAAGCAGCTTTTAGAATATCTTCTTTTTCTTTAAGCGCAGTGACAATAATAACCGGTGTATTATGAATTTCTTCCTTGAATTTTTCAATAAAACTAAATCCATCCATGACAGGCATCATTACATCGGATATAATCAAATCATAGTGATTTTTCAGTTTGCTAATTGCAAGTCGCGCATTACTTACATGATCTATTTGAATATTATACTTTTCTAATGTTCTAGTTACGATTTCGGCAGAATCCGCATCATCTTCTAAAAGAAGTATACGAAATATTTTAAATGCTTTATTTGTAGGCATATTTAATTTCTCCATTTAATAATTGTTTTGCGCTCACTAAATTCTTCCATAGCAAAGCGAATTCCTTCTCGACCAAGACCAGAATCTTTTACTCCACCATAGGGCATATTATCAGCTCGAAAACTAGGTATTTCGTTAAATAAAATCGCACCAACATCTAAATCTTCTGTCGCCTGTCGCATAATTTTATCACTATCCGTAAAAACTCCTACTTGAAGACCATACCTTGACTCGTTTACTTTTTGAATCGCATCTAAAAAATCATCATAGAAATCTAAAATCACAACAGGTCCAAAAACTTCTTCCGAACAAAGTTTTGTTTGTTTAGGAACAGATTCTAATACTATCGGATACAAAATATTTTCAACTGCATTGACTGTATTTAAAACCACAGCACCTAATTCGGTTGCTTCTTTTACCCAATTTAGAATTCGATCTCTCGCACTTCGATGAATCAAAGGTCCAACTAAAGTTTCTTTGTCAAATGGATCACCTGTTACAACTTGTTCAGTCTCTTGCAGAAATGCTTTTTTAAATTCAGAATAAATCTCTCGTTGAATAAAAATTCTTTGAACAGAAATACAAACCTGACCCGCATAAGAAAATGCACCAAATACAGAGCGGCTAACGGCTCTTTTAATATCGGCATCCTTATGAACAATTACAGCCGCGTTTCCACCTAGTTCAAGAGAGACTTTTTTTCCTTGTGCGATAGTTTGTAATTTCCAACCTACACGATCACTACCTGTAAAGCTAAGAATGGATAGCCGCTTATCTTCCACCATCGCAGAAGTGAGTTCGTTAGAACAATGTAGAACTTGAAAAGAACTAAGCGGAATATCTTGAATAGTCTCAGAAACAAATTGTGCTGCCTCTAAAAAAACTTCCGCTAATAAACAAGCAGCTCCTGGAGCTTCCGGTGAAGGTTTTAAAATAATACAAGCACCAACTGCAAGAGCAGGGGCAACTTTATGAACTACTAAATTCAAAGGAAAGTTAAAAGGACTAATTCCAAGAACAACCCCACGAGGAACAAAAAAACTTACCAATGGATCAAACGATATACCAGTATTATCCCCATCCATAGGAATATAGTCTCCCGCATAACGTTTTGTTTCCTCACTTGCAAGGTAAAAAGAAGTCACAGCCCGGTTAACTTCTATATTAGCTAATGATATTGGTTTTCCTGCTTCTTCTACAATAGAATTTAAAAATTCTTCTCTGCGCTGTTCAATTCCATCGCCCATTTTTCTAAGTAAAACAGAACGTGCGAAGCGAGATGTTTTTTTGAAATTTGAAAACGCATTTACTGCAGATTGGATTGTTTCTTCGATTTCTGATTCTCCTGCTTGGTCACAGATAGCAACCGTTTTTCCAGAATAGGGTGAGGTGATAATTTTTGATTCTAAAGTATTTTTCCAAGTTCCATTAATCCAGAGTTTATAGTGCATAACAACTTGTATTTTTTATTTTCAACATTATAGAGCAACTAGAAATTAGTAGTTCACATTCTTTCATTTACTAAGCCTTTCGATAATTCTAGAATGTCTTTCTTCCCCTTTATTTTGCAGTGCTTTTTTGAATAATTCAAATGAACCAATTATAGTAATAGATTTTTTTGCACGAGTGATCGCAGTATATAAAATCCGTATATTTAATATCGAGTCAGGATTTTCTAATTCAGGAAGTAGGAGGCAAACATTGTCGTATTCCGATCCTTGGCTTTTATGAACTGTGATTGCATAGGCAGGATCAAAGTACTGCAAATACGCTTTTGAGATTAAAATTTCATCTTTTTCAGAATGAATAAATTTATAACCATCGTTTGATTCGACTAAGTATCCAGTTTCTCCATTGAATAATTCTAAATCATAGAGATTGCTGTTTACAATTACCGGCAAATGAGTATTAGTCAATACATTTGATTGTTGCTGTTTTTGGATTAAGGCATTTAGATTTTTAACTCCAGTTTTAGTATCGTTATACGGAGTAAGAATTTGCCCAAATGAATCAAGTGAAAATATTATTTTATACCATTCTAAAGCGAATCGATTAGAATCGTCCTCTTTCAGTGACTCAATAAAACGAACTCCGTTAGAAATTTCCGTGAGTTCTTTTTGGATTTGAAAACTTTGAATGAGCAAATCAAAATTATCCTCTTTGTACAAGTTTTGGATTTTTGTAGCAATAGATTTAATTTCTTCTCCTTCATTTGTTTGTCGAAATGATTTAGTCAGTTTAAAAGTATTTTTATTTAACTGCACAAAGTCAGAGAACACAGAGCCTGAGTTTACTGAAAGAAGTTGATCGGGATCACCTACAAAAATCAAACGTCTATCCTTCGCTGAATTGGGATATGCCTCTAGAATAGCTTTTAGAATAAAAATATCCACCATAGAAGATTCATCTACTATCACTAGTTTTTTTGTGATCGGATTTTCCGAATTGAATTTGAACTTCCCCGTCGAAGGATTGTATCCTAAAAATCTATGAACAGTACTGGGAGTTTGTAAATCATCAACATTTTCTAAAAGAGAACGACAACTCTCATGTAACCTCTTTGCGGCTTTTCCTGTCGGGGCTAATATTGCTATATCGCTAGGTTTGATTCCATTTTCGATTCCAGATTTTAGAATTGCTTGGATAATCGTTGTTTTCCCTGTTCCTGGTCCACCGGATAAAAAGGAAATGGAATTTTGGAAAATGGAGTTTATGATAGAAATTTGTTCTTCTGAAAGTTTTTTGTCTTTATAAACTTTAAATTTTTCATCAAAGGTGGTGTTAAAAAAAGTTTTTAAAATTTCACAAACGACAATTTCTGTATGATGAAGATGACTCAAATAAATCCAACCTGCTTCTTCGCATAATATAGATTTTGCGTTTTTATTTTCAAAATACTGTATCCAGGATTTTTCTGGTTCAAGCATAGGGTTTTTGTGAAGTATAAATTCTTTTAGACTTTCTTTAGAAACACAAATCCCACCTGCCTCTTCTGCATTGATTAACTTTAAAACAGTCCAAAACATCACTTCTTCTGGTTCGGACTCAGTAAAAAACTTTAAAGTTTTAAATAATGCTGTTCTGGAAAATCCCTTATCTTTCAAATTTAATTTTTCCAAGAATAAAAATTTTTTAGTATTTTCTAAACCAATTTTTTTATTCTTATAAATTGAATCAAACTTGATCCTAGCTCTTCCTAATCTTCTAATCACACCTGGCAAAATCGCAGAGTTCATTGTAAAACCTCCAAGTTGGATTTGAAATTTACAATCTCTTCATAAGTAGGTTTTATAAGAAGTGAACCTTGGTTATCCTCTTTAATTCTCATAAAAATAAAAAGCATTCCGCCAAACTTTTTTTCCCAAACTTCTTTTTTATCGCTTTCGTTTTGAGTGATACTATCTATTAAGTTCATGCTATAAATCATGTATTGGTAATGATAAGATTCTTTGACTTTTTGTTCTAATACTTCGTTTACTGTTTGCCCTTCCGGTATTTTAATCAGATTTGTTTTCCAATCTACTATATAATATTTTTCATTCCAATAAAACATTCCATCCCCAATTCCAATTAAATAATCCATTTTCTTTGATTTTAATTTGTAGAAAAATGATTTTTCTCTGGTTAAGTATTTCCAGTCTTTGATCTTCGCAAATTCAGTCTTTGCCTCATTCATAACATACGATTTATTTAGAGTAGCCACACAAAAAGAAATTGCATCCTTACTAGTATACTCAGCTATTTCATTCAAACCTGTTTTTGGATAATACTCATTTACCAATTGAATGACTTCTTTTTCTACTTTTTGTTCATCATTTAGTAATTTTAAATTAAAGTTTTCCATTACTTTATGACAAAGAAGTCCAAAGGTAGTTCCTCTTTTTTCTGAGCTGACCGTGATGGGGGATGTATCGTCGTTTTCTGATCGAGCTGTTTTTTCAATTACTACTTTTTCTTTAGCGGACTCTTCTTCTGACTCTTTATATTTAGCGATAGAAGAATAAGATTGAATTTTGATTCCAGCTTTAGTTATTAAATCGCTTTTAGTTATCGAAGTAATTTTTATTTTCTCGAATGTCTCTGGAACTATTTGTGTTATTTCAGATTCAATTGTGTTTAGTTTACTAATTGGTTTTGCTGTAAAATTCACTGCTAATTTTTCTTTTATTAAAAAGGAAATATTTTCTGGTTGGAAAACTTCATAAATCACACCTCGTAAAGATGTTTTGTTTACTTTTTCAAAACTAAGTAGCGGCAAAACAAGATAATCCTTAGCTCTTGTGAATCCGACATAGAGGAGGCGCTCTTTTTCTTTTAGAAGCTCTTCTGAATTTTTATTGTATTCATCTTGAAACCCATTAGTTTTCACTTCTGCACTGCTGGAAATTTTTACTTTTAATTCAATATTTAAATATTCTTCTCGCAAAAAACTATCCTTGATAAACAAATTCGTATCATCAGCTTTGGGTGACGCAGCCAAATCGAATAAAATACAAACTGGAAATTCCAAACCTTTAGATGCGTGGATTGTCATTAACTGAACAGAATTAAACGAGTCATCTTTTTTATCATTGTCTAAACGAATTTCCTGCTCAACTGAATTTTCTACGTCTTTTTTTAGTTTACGAACAACTTCTCCAAAACTTAAATTTTCCGACATTTGTGTATTGTTTAAAATTTCAGACAAATGATATATGTTGGCTAAGTTTCGTTTGCCGTCAAAGCCAAGTGAGATAACTTCTAAAATTCTATTCTCTTTTAGTATTTCTTGTAACGTATACGCGATGTCTTTTAGATACCGATTTTGGTGAGCTTTTAGAAGAGACTTATAGATGATATTGATTTCAGGAATGCTAGAATCAGTTAAATAAGAAAGTTCGCCTGCTTGTGATAATTGATAAAGTAGACTTTCAGGAATCAAAAATAAGTCAGATACCAGTGCCTTGTAAAGCGAAGATGAATCGTTTGGATTTTCGACTACATGGAGCAAATGAGAAATAGCCTGAACTATTTTGTGGCTATAGAATGTTTGACTCTTGTAAATATTGGCAGAAATCGACTTTTTGGAAAATTCGCATAGAAGATTGTTTAAACTAGAATTGGAATTGGAAAGAATAGCTATATCTGAATATTTAATTTCTCGATAGGATGTCCCTTTTAAATTTTTATCTTCTATTAAATATTCTTTATTATTTGTTATTACTTGAATGAGGTTTGCTATATCGTCTATCGTACTTTTTCGTAAACTATTTGCATTAAATGAATTATCCAAATCATCCTTTGTTTTGGGGGCATTATTTTGGTCTAGACCAAGTAGAAGTAGTGGGGGCGAAGTTTTTTCTGCTATGTCATCTAACGTTCTATTTGCCTTAACACTTTGGTATGATGGCAAACTACTAAACCTAGGAAAAATAAAATTAAACACATCCATCAGTTTTTTAGAACTTCTAAACGATGTATCCAATCGGAGTTCTTCCTTATTTGTAAGACTATTTACTGCTGTAGAATAAGAAATTAAGTCAGCATTTCTAAAGCGATAAATAGATTGTTTTGGATCACCTACAAAAATAATTCCTTTATTTAAACCTTCAACGAGGCTTGTTACAAGGTCAATTTGGATCGGGTTTGTATCTTGGCATTCATCTAAAATTACATATTGAATATCCTTTTGAATTTGTTTTTTTAGAGTTTTGTCATTTATAAGTTCTCTAGCTTTTAGAATCAATCCATCTAGAGAAATTTTATCTTCTAAAATTAAAAATTTTTCATATTCTTCAATTAGTAAATTTGCATATTTAAAAATAGGATTTAGAATTTGAACAGAAGTTTCTTTCTCCATTTGCAAAACTAGTCTTTTTAAAAGTGAATTATATTCTTCTTCAGAAATAGAATTTGATGTAGTAATGAATTTTTTGATATTTTGATTTGGCTCTGAACTGCCAGTTAAAAAAGTATTTTTAATACCAGAAAGTTTATCTAAAGTATGTGTAAATTTCTGTTCTCGAAAATTTCTTAATTTTGTAATGTAAGCAGGTTTATCCAGGGACAAATCAATATTATCCAGAATGGATTTTAATTTAAAAAAATCTATTTCACTAGAACTTGCATTTTCTTCTTCTAGAAGTTTTATTTTTTTTCCACCTGACTTTTCTGTTAATTGAATTAGGATTTTTCGGAAACGGGAAAACTCTAATATCTGCAAAAGTTCAATTAAATCTTCGGGATCATCTTTTTCAATTCTGCCCCAAAATTTTTTGAAATAGATTTCTAATTCTTCGTTTGTTTTTTTTATTTCTGAAAATTTAGCAGACAAACCGAGTTTTAAAGAATGTTTTTTGATAAGTGATCTACAGAAGTGATGAATCGTTCCAATATTAGCGTTAGGCAAAATATCTATCGTTTCTTCTATATTTTTTTTGGATTCCTGTGTTAGATTTGGGTCATCAATTTGCCGAAATAACGCTCTTCTAATTCTGTCTTGTAATTCGGCTGCTGCTTTTTCGGTGAAAGTAAGAATTGCAATTTTATCAATGGAAACTCCGCCCTCAATAAACTGAGGAATCATATTTTCAATTGTGTATGTTTTTCCAGTTCCGGCAGATGCTTCTATGACAACATGGTTATGTCTATATTTCTCGAAATTATATTTACAATCGCTCAAATTTTTCCCCTGCCAAATAAGCCTTACCTAGAATTCTTTTCTTTCTATTTAACTCAAATGTTTTTTATGAAAAAAATTCGTTGTATGATAATACGATATTTAACAATAGTCTAAAGATAAAAAGAGGATCTGTTGGCAAAAATAGCAATTTTAGGAACTGGTGTAGCTGGTCTCGGTTTAGGACATTTTATCCACCAAGAACACGATATTACGTACTACGATACCAATCATTATATTGGCGGTCATACGAATACAGTAGATGTGGCGGAGGGCAAAAAACTCCTTCCGATAGATACCGGATTTATTGTGTTCAATGAAGTGACTTACCCCAATTTAACTCGACTTTTTAAAGAATTATCAGTTGAAACTAAAAATTCTTCGATGTCATTTAGTGTGCAACATTTACCAAGTCGTTTGGAATTTTGTGGATCGGGGGTAAATGGTCTTTTTGCGCAGCGAAGTAATATTTTTAATATTCCCTATCTCAAGTTACTGTATCAAATCAATCGGTTCAATACAGAATCACCTGCGATTCTAGATGATCCCAAATACCAAAATTACACTTTAAAACAATACATCCTCGAAAAAAAAATGGGAACTGATATTCTCTATCGTTACATTATTCCCATGAGCTCTGCTGTTTGGTCAACAGAGGAAAGGGAGATGTTGGAGTTTCCCGCCGTTAGCCTTGTTCGTTTTTTTCACAATCACGGTTTTTTGGGACTCAATACCCAACACCAGTGGAAGACAGTTGTAAATGGGGCAAGGTCCTACGTAAAAAAAATTATAGAGCCATTTAAGGATAAATTCCAATTAAAAAATGGAGCCAAAAAAGTTTTTCGAGAAGAGGGAAGGGTCAAATTAATTTTACAGGACGGAAGTTTTGAATACTACGACAAATTGGTATTTGCCTGTCATGCCGATACTGCACTTTCGCTTTTGGAAAATCCTACTTTAGATGAGAAAAATTTACTCCAAAATTTTCGTTACCAAAAAAATATTGCAACGCTCCATACAGATGAGTCTATAATGCCTCGTAAAAAACTTGCTTGGTCATCTTGGAATTATCGAGTAGAGGATAACAATGAGTCGTCAGTTGTCTACTGGATGAACTCGCTACAAGGAATTTCGGATAAAACAAATTACTTTGTATCCATTAACGACCCAAACAAAGTGAATCCACAAAAAATCATCCGCAAAATCGACTACGAACATCCTATTTTTAGTGTAAACGCAATGAAAGCGCAAGAAAAACTTTCCACTTTGAATCAAGGAAAGGAAATTTATTTTTGCGGAAGTTATTTTAAATACGGATTTCACGAAGATGCATTTACCTCTGGTTTGAATCTGGCACGCACTTTGCTTGGTAGAGATATATGGGTGTAAATTCTAGTCTGTTCGAATGCAAAGTAGTGCATAATCGTCTTTTGCCTAAGAAACATGCATTTTCGTATGGTTTGTATACTTTTTGTATTGATTTAGATGAGTTAGAAATTCTAGACAAAGAATACTTTTTTTTTGGAAATCAAAAATGGAATTTATTTTCCTTTTATCCATCCGATCATTTTGAATATGGAAATTCTGACTTAAAAACAGGAATCATTTCTTATGCAAAGGATAATGGCTGTAATTCGGAAGTTGAAAAAGTTGTCTTAGTGACTCATCTTCGGATTCTAGGATATACGTTTAATCCAGTTTGTTTTTATTTTCTATACGATAAGGCTAACACTCCAGTATGCGCTCTTAATGTTATCGAAAGCAAATCGGAGGCGACACTAAGCCTACAAACAAAAATTTACAAAAAACTATTTGTTCACTCTCTTTCTAAAATGAGAGTAGGTTGTTTGAAAGTAATAGACCCAGATGGAAGTTTTGTTTTATACGGGGATACATCTAAGGAGTATGACGCATTTAACAGCGCCCATGTCCATGTAAAAACCTATGATTTTTATAGAAAATGTATTTACTTTGGAGATATTGGATTTGCAGAAAGTTATCTAGACGGGGATTGGGAAACCGAAAATATTTCTGAGGTAATATCCTGGTTTATTTTAAATGTAGAAGATAGCCCTAATCTCTCTGGAACCAAAAAATCTACGTTGCGGCTAAGATTATTTAACTTCGTAAATCGACTTTATCATTTAAAACGAGCTAATACAGTTACAGGAAGTAAAAAAAATATTGTAGAGCACTATGATCTCGGAAATGATTTTTATAAATTATTTTTAGATAGCACAATGACTTATTCCTCTGCGTATTTTAAATCCCAAAAAGAAAGCTTAGAAGATGCACAGATTCAAAAATACGATGCACT
>DDBL01000226.1 GCA_002333425.1 Leptospiraceae bacterium UBA2033 | reverse complement strand
CTGTTAAGACCAAAAAAAATCCTGTGACTATTCCTAATATTATTTTCATACTTAATCTCCTATTTTTACGAAAGGGGGATTCTTACCCCAACAAAGCAAACAAGCATTACCCCTCAAAGTCCTTTTTGCTTAAATGAAACTCAGGATCAATAATTTTAATTTCCTCATAAGTTAAATCGTAAAGGCGATAAACCATTAAATCAATCTCCCGATCCGTAGCGACAATCACATCGTTAACCTCAAGAGCCGCTTTCTTTTCCTTTTCAAAAAAGTCCATCCACTCCGCTTTTTTAGAAAGCGTAAGCTCTACTTTTTTACTTTTAATCTCTGCAAGAAATTCATCAAACGAAAGTTTATACCAATCTTCTAGCTTTCTAGTAACCCCGCCCTGGAGGACGGGGTTACTAGAAAATAGCTCCGATTGGAGTAACTTCGTAAACTTCTTTTGAATTTCTTGGAGCTCTTTGTTTTTGGAGAGCATAATGTCGGCTAGCCGGATGAAAGGAGTTTGGTCTTTGGGAGGAATTTTTTTGATTGGAATCTTTTTTAAATCATCAGGGTAAAAATAATACTCGATTCGATGGCGACGAATTGTATTCAAGTAAAATTTAGCAAATTTGGAATTTATAATTGCTAGGATGTATTTTAGAGCAAAAATTTTTGAAATTTTTTCTAATTCATCCCTTTGCTTTTTATTCCATTTTTGAATAGAATTATTGATACTTAAATTTTGAACTCCAGTCAAGTAATGAAAATTTAGTAGTATCATCAAACCATGATTACTAACCAACCCAGTCTCATCATAGACTGCATCCGAAGTAAATCCTTTTAGAATTTTTGGTTTTGCATATAATTCTGGAAACGTTGGTCTTCTTACTTTTAATGGAATTCTTTCTGTATTCCACTCTAAATACTTTGTTTGTTTGATAAAATATCTTGTTACGAAATCTGCTTCGACATACTCTTTTGAATGGATTTTATCTTTGGTTTCTGAAATTAAATCTTCTTTTTTAAATTCACCTTTTGCTTTCATTTCATCTGCATTTAAAACCATACCTACAGAAATAAAACAAATATCTCCAAGCAATTCTACATCAAAAAATTTTTTATCAAAATTCATTGCAGTGCTTATTCTAAAAAGATCATTTAAACTTTTTTTCTCGGGCAATACCTGAACATTTTCAAATTTACCTCTATGTAAAATTCTTTTCGGATAGCTCATACAATTTTCTTTTGAATTGCGGATATTTAATATTACACTTTCGACACCTACACCTTTAAACACCTGGACATTATCGAAAAAATCAATCTGTCGTAGTTCATAGTTTTGAAATATGTATTCTCGCGATTTCTCTGAGTATTTAACTGTATTATAAGAATTAGAGATGATAAAAGAAAGTAATCCATTGGTGTCTAAAAACTGTAAAGATCTCTCCAAAAATGCAATGTACAAATCCCATTTTTCGAAAAGCGTTTGATACTTTCCGCAAGTCTCCATCCACTTACGTTGCATTTGATAATTTTCATTGTCAATATCAGCTCTCACATATGGAGGATTACCCACAACAACATCAAATCCATTTCGTTTGGTTTTTGCTTCTGCCACCAGCAATCCAGGATTCGTTTTTGTTTTAGTGGTAAAGATTTCAGGAAACTCCTTTTTCCAATCAAATGCCAAATCTCCCACTACAGATTTATCGTCTACTAATGAATTACCGCATTTTATATTATTGTGGAGGCTGTTTAGTTTTTTGTTCTTAGCCGCAGTTTTGAGCCAGAGGGCAAGTTTTGTTATCTCCACAGACTCGCGGTTTAAATCTACACCATAGAGATTGTTTTCGAGAATCGTTTTGTTAATAGAATCAAAATCAAAGAGTTCCCCTTGTGCGGTTTTGTTTTTGATTTCTTTAATCTCAGTATAAACTCGTTCATGCTCTTTCCAAAGATAATTAAACACTGCAATTAAAAACGCACCCGAACCACAGGCAGGATCTAGGATTTTAATTTTGGATAGGTGTTCGTCTCTATATTCACGTAAGATAGTGTATTCTTTATTTTTCTTGAGAGAAGAATACTTCTTAGTAACCTCAGCTTCTTTTTCCTTGAGCCAAATTCCTACAGTGTTTTCGACAATGTAGCGGGTAATATAATCAGGTGTATAAAAGACTCCTTCTTTTTTGCGCTTGGTTTTCTTTGCATCAAACTCTGTATGCTTATGCTCTAAGACATCAACTTCCTTCGCAAATTCCATTACATGCTGCTTTTCAAACTTTCTAGGAGACTGGTCTAACTCTTGGAAGCTAACACGCATTTCCTCCAAGTCGGAAATACTTTGTTCAAAGATATGACCTAAGATGTTTACATTTAATTCATTTTCATCACCGAAATCATACTTCATCCCAATCTCGGCAATTTTTTCAAATAGAAAGTTTGGTAATTTTAAAGCGTCAAGCGCAATATCTGTTTTAAATAATTCTCCATTGTATCCGCTCTCAATTCCAAAGGCTCGTCCTTCATCAATCGCTTGGAATAAATCTTTTACCTTTCCATAAATGCTGAAATGTTGCGGATTATAGTATTTATCCTTTGTTTGAGTTTGAATCAAATCAGCAGATAAAACATTGGAAGGAATCAAATGCTCTCTCGAATCTTCACAAAACCAACAGAAAATAATTCTATCTAAAAACTTCTGAACCAATTGCAATAATTCTGATTTTGGTTTTTCAAATTCATACTGTGTATTATATTTTAATGCTTCATAAAATATTTGCGAGCGTAAAGATTTATACTCTACATAAAATTCTTTTAGAACTTTTGTTTCTTCTACACCTTTATTTTTTAGAAGTTCTCCAGTTTTAGAAACTCCATTGGTAGTAAGCAGATTTTCTTTTTTTAGAATTGTAATTAGTTTAAGAATTTCTGTTTCAGTAGACAATGGAAGAAATTTATGTTTCTCTTCTTCTGGAACATTGAAATAAAAAGTTTCATAAACATTCTGCCCTTTCTCTTTATTATAAATTCGAATTTCATTAAAGTTCGTGACTATTCCCCATTTTGCGCTAGTATGATTAACCAAATATTTCCAACATTGGTCTACAGGGGAAAGTTTATCGGGTCGATTTGATAGTTTAGTTAGATTGTCAGAATCCTGACCTTTGAACTCGATAACAACCTCTGCGGAAATCC
>DDBL01000051.1 GCA_002333425.1 Leptospiraceae bacterium UBA2033 | reverse complement strand
TGTGTCTTTGTGCCTCAGTGGCAAACCTTTTGCCTTCTTACAGCCTCATCATCCACCTTTTTTCTTACGCAATGTCTCCATTGTAATCGGATATACCCGTGAATCTTTACCCTCCTGGTTATTTGCAACCAAATGTATAGAAGATATATATGGCTCAACAATGCTGATTTTGTCGAGTGGGGTAACAACGAGTAACTGCAGTCCGAGTTGTTTGAATAAGTCCATTGCAAAACGAGAGTTCTGGTTGTCTAGGTTATTGAACATTTCATCAATCACAACTAATCGGAAAGATTTTTTCTCACGGATTCCAAACTGGTAGGAAATAGCAGAGGCTAAGATGGTGTAGGCGAGTTTTACTGTCTGACCACCGGACTTACCGGCACTGGAGTCATAGACTTCTTTTTGTTTTCTGTCTTCGCGGGTAAGTTCAATTGCTCGAAAGTCAAGCCAATTACGAACATCGGTTACAAGTTTTACCCAACGGTCTGTATTTTCTGAGCTACGATTTTTTAGTTTGTCTAAGAGTTCCTTGATTTTTACGAATTTAATTTCGTTGGACTCGGGATTGTCTAAGTCGGGGATACAGTCTGTTAGCTCCTTTTTGAAATCAGCGATTTCCACGTTTACAGTTGGCTGGCAGTCAAGTTGAATGAACGTATAACCAGGGATGTAATCAATAGACTCAAGTGCTTCGTTTAACTCTTCAATTTTATGTAAAATTTCTTTTTCTTGTTCGTTTAAGTCTTCTCTAAATTCTGCGATTTGGTGAGCAACTTTTTCATCCATCATTCTTCTAAATTTATTTTGGAAATCGGGGAGTTTATCACTTTGGATTTTCTCTAATTCTTTTCTGAAATCAGGAATAGATTCTATTTCTGCGGTTAATTCGGTAGTTTGTGTTTCAAAGTTTTTTATATAAGCTTCCATTCTCCTGACAATTCCAGTGAGAACTTTTTGTTTGGATTCTTCTTTGTCCTGTTTTTGTTTTTCGAATAGGTTATGCAATTCATTTTGTTTATTCTTAATATTCGTGAGGCTAACTTTATTTGTCCCAGTAATTCGTTTTTCAATTTCTGGTTTGTATTTTTCGAATTCTACTTCCTTAATTAAAGAAAGCACACTTTCGCATTCTTTGATTTCAGTTTCGTATTCTTGAATATCTCTTTCTAAGTTGTGCTTTTTCTTTTCAAAATCAGTTCTGTCTCGCTCTAGCTTTTGGATTTCTGATTTGATGGAATCTAACTTTTCTTGCAATTTCTTTAGGCTATTGGAAGAAATTTCTAATTCCTTTCTATGAGATTCAATGTCTTTGATTATTTTTTCAACAGGGAGATAGTCAATTTCAGAAAAATTTTCGTAGCGCAAAATCTCTCTTAGCTCAATGTCATTTTTATGAATGGACTTTTTTTCTTTATCGAGTGTGTCCATTTTCGAATAGGCTTCTTCATATTTTTTGTCAAAATTCTTTAACTCTTCGTCGAGTGCTTTTACTTTATCCGCATTGCTCCAACCTAGAATGTACTTCGATCTGTCAGTTATAGAACTTCTATCGTCCTTTTCGTGTCGTGTGCGGGAATGTTTGATTAGCCCCTCTTTTGTAATTGCCCTATCTTCCTTTTGAAATTCAGAAATAGACTTAGCACAGGTGTAATTAAAATCATTTAGAATACGAGCTTCAAGCCAAGAAGTAAAATTTGAGTTAGGTTTAAATTCCAATTTATAGAAAAGGGAATCGGAAGAACTAGGCTTCGTATTTCTATTGTCTGTATCTAAGAGTCGGAAATAAACTAACTTGCCTTTCAGCTTGGTTTTGTTAACGTAGCTATTAACCTCAGCGTAGTGTTTATCGGGAACAAGTAGGCTTCGTCCAAAATTATTCAAAAGTTTTTCAATCGCACCTTTCCATTCCATTTCTTTTGGTTTAACTTGCATTAGCTCACTGGCATAAGGAAGTTCTTCGATTGGAATATTTAAGGCTTCGCAGATTTCTCTTCTGAGTTCAATTTGAAGACCTGGGAGTAGATCTTTTCTAGTTTTAAGTGAGTCTAGTTCTATTTGTAATTCTTGTCGATTGGTGTGGAGATTATTACGGGTAATCACCCATTCGTCTCTCTTTTTTTCGATTTCCTTTTGGGTTTCTAAATTCTTTTGTAATTTAGCTTCCGCTAGTTTTTTATTTTCGTAAAAACTTTCTTGTGTGATCTTAGTTTGTAAAAGTAGATTCACTGCAAGAGTTCTATATTTTTCAAAAGCAGTTTGTTTTGTAGTTAGAATTTTTCTTTCATCGATGAGTTGTTTTTGTAATTCTGTAATTCTTCTACCCACAGAATCATTTTCGATTGTGGCGTAAAGGCTTCTTTCTTCTTCTCGTTTGCGACTTAACTCAGAGCCTGATTCTCCTGTGATGTCTGACATTTTGGAGAGATTGAATTTACTTTCTGCTAGACTTTCTTTTAAGAGAGTAATTTTCTCTTTTGAAAAGAATGCGGGTAATACGAATATACTTCCTTGGATGTTTTGAATTTCTTCTAGGATTTGTTCGTATTTTTTTGCTTCCTCGTCAATTGGAATCAGTTCTTGCATTTGTTTTCTGGCTTGCAGAATTGCATTGTAACTATCGTTTAGATTTTTATAATTTTTATCTAAGTCTTCAATCCTTTCATTCATATCATGTTTTTCAAGCATATGCTCGCGGATGAATTCTTTTAGGTTTCCGATGGACTTAATAGCAACAATTTGATTGAATAAATCCAATGCCTTTTCGGATCTTAGTCCAACATTTTTGATAAATTCGTGGATGTATTCTTTGAAGGAGTCAAAGATTTTAATTCCGTCTTGGGCTTTCAGAGATTTTTTAAATTGTTTGATGTCGCCTTCGTGTTTGAAGTTTTCTCGGATGGTTAATTCTTTTTCTCCTACTAAATAGAACTTGTCTAAACTTCCATTATTAAACCACATGACCTGTGCGATTGTCGCATAACGTTTAATTTCTTCACTATAAAATACTGCGAGTAAAACAGAGATATGCCCCTCGTTTGGGTCGCGCATCTTTAGAATTTTACTTCCAAGAGCGTCATCTGTTGTTTTGCCATAATTTCCCTGGATGTACGTTTTTTCATCTCTGTCGCGTTTTCGTTCTGTTCCACTGGCTAGGTTATAATTTCTTTTTTGAGAGGGAACGAGTAGGGTTAGAAGTGCATCGACTAATGTGGATTTGCCGGAACCATTAGCACCTGTGATGAGAGAAGTTTTTCCCGTAGTGTCTACAGTATAAACTTTTCCATTGCTAAAAGTCCCCCAGTTTACAAACTCCAAACGGAGTAAACGAAATCCCATTTCGGTATTGATATTATTCATCTTGAATAGTCTTTCTGTCATTGTTTTCTAAAAGCCTTGCCTTAATGGAATTTAATTCTTCTGCACGAACTCGAACTTTGATAATTTTTTCAATTTGGTAAAATTCTGACTTTTCCTTTTCAATTCGACGCAAAAATCCGAGTTCGAGGATTTTTGTGATTAACCGGTCGAACTCGCGGTGTTGCACTGCTTCATTTTGTGTTTTTGGGTAAAATGGATTTAGCATTTCGTAGATGTCTTCTTTTTTAAGAAGATTTGCCATATTTACATCTTCAATAGTTTGTTCGGCTAATTTTTCTCGGAGAAGAACACAAAGAAGTGTGACATCAAAGGGTAGGGGGATACGTCTTGTTATCCGTGGCAACCCTGAATCATCATCACCAGACGGCTGATAGAGATAAGCAAATCCATCGTCTGAATCTAGAACTAAGTGCAGACCAATTTTGTCGAAGTATTTTTTTAGGTCAGTTTGATAAGTGGAAATTTGCTCCCACTCTTTTGGGTCTAGATCGTAATTGACAGGACCTTTTAAAAGTTTCAAAACTGCACCGGCGTAGGGTAGGGTATGTTCCATTAGATATTATAAACCACCTGTGGAAATTTTACATTTACTGATTCTTCTTCGTTGACAGCGATTTCAAAATTTTCAAATTTGGACACATCGACTGAATGTTGGTCGCGATTAGACGCAATCCAAACATAGGTAACTAATTCTTCTAATCCTTTTTTGAGAGGATACTTCTGAATAATCTCTTTTAGTTCTACTTTGGGTTTGTATTTTAAGAAAGAATCTATATTGGAAAACAATTCTTCGAGGTTAATAGAATTCTGCCGCAGGAGTAATTCCATTATCTCTGGACTAATCTGGTCGTTTGCTAGTTCAAGCGCTGGATCAATTCTTAGTCCTTTGTCTTTTTTCTCCCAAAGAGGTCTTTCTATTGGTAGATAGATTTCTGGAAAACTTTCGAGTGAGTAAAATTCTTCTTTGGATCCAAGGTTTGTTTGCTTTTTCAAAAAAAGACTTTTGATTTCGCTAATGATATCTTTGATACGTTTATTTTCTTGTAGACTCTTGTCGGATAACGCTTTTCTAATTTGGTCTGCCATTTTATCGGTGGCTCGGTTTACCTTTCGACCTGAATCTAGGAGAAGTTTTTTTAGTTTTTTTAGAAACTGCCCTTCATCAATACTTCTGATATCTTCTCTTTTATAAAGTGTGTCTACGATTCTTTCAAATTCATCCTGTTTTGCTGGGGATAATAGGAATTGCCAGAATGCTTTAAAACTTTTTCCTTGTTCGGAGTTCATTAGCTCTTCATCTGCATTGAGCACATAACCAAGAACAGCCCCTTTCGTTGTAATCTGGTTCATGTAATTGGATTGTGCTTGTTTTGTGATGTCTGAGAAGTTACGCTCGATTTGCCGGAAATCAGAGACTAACTCGGTTGCTTCCTTTAAGGCTAATCGAAATTGTTCCCCAAATTCTCTTTCATCTAATTTTTTTACATTTCCACCGGACTTGAGGCGTTCGATTTCTTCTTCGATTTTTCGTTTTTGATTCTCTAAGATTTTAATTTTGTCTGCGGAAGTAACAACTGTGTCATCTACTAATTCTTTTAAGAGGTGAAATATATTTAGAAAACGAGAACGTGTTCCAATTACTTCTCCCATTTCTATTTTATCAACTTCATGAACCCATTTGAATACTGATTCTATTTCAGGTGTGATCTCGATGTAAAATTCTAACTTACTATCGTCATAGAATTTTCGGATAAAACCATCATTAGCCCATTCATTGATATAATGCTCAGGGGATAATACTAATTCGTTTTCTAAAATATTTTCGGACTTGTATTCTTCAATTGTATCTGCTAAATCGCGGGCAAATTCTTCTGACTCAACGGTTAACTGATCGTTTAACTTAAACTCGGTGTATAAAAAACTAATGATAAAAGAAGCATATTCCTTTCTAAAAAGTTTAAAAGCAGAAGAGTTTCGGAGTAAATTTTTAGTTTTTAAATAGTTCATTGTTTTAGAAAAGTCTGATAGAATTTTGCAGATGCGCCTGTTCGAGATAGCACATAATTCTTATTAGCTTCACTTGCCTTTTCTTTTATAGATTCATCTGAATACATAGTAACTGCATTTAAGAATTCTTCGCTAGAATGAATTACTGTGAGACTTTTATTATCTTGTAGACTCATAGCATCAAACGAGTTAAAAATTTTTTCTCCCGTAATAAGTGGTAATCCAAAGTAGGCAGGTTCTAGAACGTTATGAACTTTATTGTGCACTGCTCCACCTATATAGGCTAGGCTGCCATGAAAATAGGCAAATGCCAAGATTCCTAAAACATCAAATAGTACAATTCTATCTTTACAAGGATTTTTTAGAGTGCTGTAAATGGAAAATCCTAAGCCTATTTGCTGTAAATTGTGGCTAATTTCCTGAATTCGATCAGGATCGATTTTATGTGGAAAAATCCAGACTGCATAACCAAGATTTAAGACTTCCTTTAGTTTAGGAATTAAAATTTCATCGCAATTTGTGTAGGTAGAAGCAAGCAGGAGAATTTTTTTATGCGGATAGAATTTTACAAATTCTGTAAAACTTTCACTTGGAGTTTTACTTTTGATTTTATCGACAACTGAATCAAATCTTGAATCTCCGCACGAAACAACTTGTGTGTTTTTTCCAGCCAAACCTAGAAAGGCAGAAATCATCGACTCATTCACCGGCGAAATCCCATCTAACTTTTGAAATACCGACCGAGTTAAGGCACGAGCAAAAAAAGAAATGCGTCTGGACTTTGGATCAAAGACTGCAGAAGCAAGGTAAACCTTACAGTTATAGCGTTTTGCTGATTGAATGAGATTTGGCCAAGTTTCCCACGCCATCAGCACAATAGAATCAGGATGAAATTTTTCAAAAATAAAATCATAGGCAAAGTAAAAATCAAGTGGCAAATGAAAATTAAAAAAAGTATATTCAAGATCAAAATTTTTATCCTGCACACTTTCGGAAAAAACGGATTGAATTATAATGGTTTGCGGTTGATTTTCCTTAATTGCTCTTGCTTGTGCCTTGCATTGATCTAATTCGCCTACAGAGGCTGCATGAAGCCAAATGACTCTAACTTTTTTTGATTCGAAGGAAAGTTTTCTGATATTTCTTTTTTCTACATTTCTTTTTTCCAGAAACTTCTTCGCTTTATTGCTAAATATTGGCAATAGAAAGATAATTGGATAGAGCAGACTTGTAAAAAGAATATAAAAAATCAACATTTTCTCTATTTCACCTGCTTTGAAAATGTTGTCATCTCATAATTTATTGGTTTTAAGGCGCAATTTTAGGAAAAAAATCAGCGCCTTTTGCTAATTTTCTTACCCATTCTATTAGGAGAAAATTATGAACGAAGAAACTTATCTTGCGGCAATGAAACGAATGGATGAAAAATTGGCTTTTTTAAAGGAAGAAGAGACGGTAAATCATAAAGGACTTTTTCGAGATGAGAAAATTTTTAATACTCCTGAAAGTGTCGCTACTTGTTCTGATGTTCGACTATTTGAAATCAGCTCTTCTTTAATGATACCTGTTTGTTTTTTGGAGGATTTGAAAAAGAAGCTTAAAAAATACAAAGGATTCAAATTGTATCTACATTACTTACTCAAACGTTACAAAATTCATATTGCAAACGGTCTCATTCCACAATATTCCAATGTCTCAACGAAATACCAAGACGAAGATATGGAATTGAAAAAAGTTGGTATCCGACCATGGGGATCTGATTGGGCTGTTTTGCAACTTCTTAGGGTTAGTCACGGCATGTCGATGTCAGCAATCTTTACGTATTTGTTAAAGGTAGACTGTCTCGATTTTGCTAAGACTGTTTCTGAATTCCTTGTAAAAGCTGGAATTCCCAACCTCCCTAGGTTAAATTTTTCCGGCGAGATGCGTCTTTGTGATGATGGTTTCTTCTTTTATAGAGTTTTTAGATACCAAGAGGATATTTATACTTAACAAAGCCGTTAAAAATAACCAAAACCAAATTTCAAAGAACCAACTGCTGGCGAAGCTATAGCTATACGTTAAAAAGAAATTTTTCTAAATTCACCAGGTTTTAATTTCTCCAGTGAAATATTTCCGATTCTGACTCGAATCAAACGTAGTGTGGGAAATCCAATGAAGGAGGTCATCTTACGAACTTGTCTATTTTTTCCTTCGCGGATAATAATACTTAGCCACGAAGTTGGAATAGATTGGCGTTTTCGAATTGGTGGATTTCTCTCCCATAAAAATTCTGGTTCTGCTATTAAAGTTGCCTTTGCCGGTTTATAGTATTCGGTTTGTGTCTGAATTCCTTTGGTGAATTTTGCTAAATCAACTTCTTTTGGAATACCTTCGACTTGCACGAAGTATTCTTTTTCAATTTTTTCTTCGGGATCAGTCATTTTCTGGATATAGCGAATATCATCGGATAACAGAAGTAAACCTTCACTGTCATAGTCAAGTCTTCCGACAGCCTTTGGTTTTTCCGGTAAATGAATGTAAGCCGCAAGTGTAACTTTATCATCTAAAGGTTTGAATTGCGAAAGAACTTGGAACGGTTTATTAAACGCTAGATAAATCATGGTAGATATGCGCCTTAAAGTAATTACCCTCTGGGAACGTTGCAAGCGTTGGGTGATCGATTTCATTTGTCAAACGGATAGGGGTTTTAATTTTTCTTCCCGATTCTGTAATAGCTTCTTTGCAAATTTTTTCAAAGTCGTTTGGATGAATTCGATTTGAGCAGGAGCATAGAATTAGACTTCCTTTTTCTTTAAGGTAAGGAATCGACTCTGAAATTAATCTTTTGTAGGTAAGTCTTGCACTGACTTTATCTTTGTCATTAGCCGTTAAACTAGGCGGGTCGATAATAATTACATCAAATTGTATATTCAGATTTTCTAATATAGATTTTAACTGTTTAAAAATATCAGCTTTTAGAATTATTTGTTTGCCGCTTTTAAATTGATTTTCTTTTGATAAAAATGGAATATCGCTAGATTCATTAGAGTTAGAGAATATATGTTTTGAATCCAATGAGTTTTGTAAATTGGAAACGTGAACGGCGATTGCTTTTCGGCTATCTTCTAAGGATACAATTAATTTAGCATCCGCTTTTTCGAGGCAAATAGAGAGTAACCCATTTGAGGAAAACAAATTTAGAACCTTTTTTTCTAAAAAAAATTCCTTTTTGTTTAATACGTAATCACGAAGATTTCTAATATCGTTGTACATCCCTGACTTTTGTCCGAAAGGATCTATTAAGTAATCAATACCATGGTAATTGATTTCTATTTGCTCTGGCTTTGTTCCCCTAAGTAGCCTGTAGCCAGTCTTTTTAGACTCAAAACCTTTTCTGTTTGGGCTAGTTAGAATTAAAACTTCTGGTTTCACTTTTAATTTTTCGTATATTAGAAGTTTTGAATATACAAATTTACTAATATACCTAGCGAATGATTCTAATGAAGTAGAGTAATACATTACAGTTAAGCATTTTCCATGTCCATCTACCGTAACCCCTGGCAAATTATCATTCTCCCCATGAATCCAGCGAAGACTGTTTGTATGTTCAAGAAGTGGAAAGCGTTTTTCTAGTCGTTTCGTGATTTTATTTTCTAAAATTTCTAAACTAAAATTATCTCCAAAATAAAATATCCGAACTGCAATGAGTCCTGTGTCTGCATAAATCCCAACGCCTAATTCCTTATTACCCGCACCAAGTAAAAGTAACCAGTCTCCATCTCGCAAACCCTTTTCGTATCTAGAAAATTTATTTCGAAATATCCATGGATGTCCTGTCAGAACTAACATGGCAGTTGCGTTTGTGAGGTTAATAGGCGTAAGGTGTTTCAATAACGATATAGGAGTAGAGACAGGTTTCAAACCTGTCTCTACGGGGATTAATTAAGCTTTTTTCTTTGCGTCTTCGTAAGAAACTTCTGTTGGTCCTGTGTAGATTTGGCGAGGGCGCCCGATTTTCATGTCAGGGGATTCTATCATTTCTTTCCACTGTGCAATCCAACCAGGGAGGCGTCCCATTGCAAACATTACAGTAAACATGTTTACAGGAATTCCAAGGGCGCGGTAAATGATTCCACTGTAGAAGTCAACGTTTGGATAAAGTTTTCTTTCTACAAAGTAAGGATCATTTAGAGCTGCTTCTTCTAATTCTTTTGCAATGTCTAGAAGTGGATCTTTGATTCCCATTTTGAGAAGTACGCTATCACAAGCTTTTTTGATGATCTTTGCGCGTGGGTCAAAATTTTTGTAAACTCTATGACCAAATCCGCTTAGACGGAAGGTAGAATTTTTATCTTTTGCTTTGGTCACAACTTCTTTTACGGACATTCCACTTTGTTTGATTTCGGTTAACATCTCGAGAACTTCTTGGTTAGCCCCACCATGTCGTGGTCCCCAAAGTGCACAAATTCCGGAAGAAATTGCCGCGTAAATATTAGCAAGACTGGAACCAACTAAACGAACTGTAGAAGTAGAACAGTTTTGTTCGTGGTCAGCATGTAAAATTAAAAGTAGGTTTAATGCTTTCACAATTTCTGGATCAATTTTATATTCTTCTGCTGGAACGGAGAACATCATGTTGAGGAAATTTCCACAATAATCGAGAGAGTTTTGTGGGTGAACTGCTGGTTGACCGATAGATTTTTTGTAAGAGAAAGCGGCTATCGTTGGAAATTTTGCAAGTAGTCTACGAATAGAAATTTCTCTATGTTCTGGATTTTCTGGATCGTAAGAATCTTGGTAGTAGGTAGAAAGAGATGCAATCATACAAGACATGATCGCCATCGGGTGCGCATCTTTTGGAAAACCGCTAAATAGACGTTTTAAATCTTCATGAATCAGAGTGTGTTTGGTGAGAGATTCATTCCAAGTTAAAAGCTCTGGGTGGCTTGGAAGTTTTCCATAAATGAGTAAATGGGCAACCTCAGTGAAAGTAGATTTCTCAGCTAACTGCTCAATAGGAATTCCCCTGTAGCGCAAAATTCCGAGTTCCCCATCTAAAAAAGTAATCGCGCTTGTGCAAGCTCCAGTATTCAAATATCCACTGTCTATTGTAACATATCCAGTCTGTGCTCTGAGTTTTGTAATATCAATTGCTTTTTCTTTTTCTGACCCTTCAATTACGGGTAATTCGTAGTCCTTATCGCCAATCTTGAGAATTGCCTTTTCTGCCATGTTTATCTTCGTCCTTTTAAGAAATTTAGAATTCAAGTAGATATAAAATTCTAGTGGAAAATTAGTAAAACAAAATTTTAAAACAGTGAATTTTATGTGAATTAATTAGTTTACAAACATATTTTCTTCAGACCTAAGTTTTAAGATGCCTAAATTGTGTATCCATTTCGTTCTATTTTCTTTAATTATTTTATTATCTTCCTCTAAGTGCCAAGTAACACAAAATTCCAAAAATCGAAATCTACTATTTTTTGCGCTAATTTCAAACTCAGGAGCAAAATCTTCCAATTGCAATGATAGAATCTTCTTGGATGATTCTGGAACTGACCCATATTATGAATCACAATGGCATTTACACAATTCAGGAGAAGATTTGAATATAGGAACTGTTTGGAATACCAACCGAGGAGAAGGGATTCGAGTTGCTGTCGTTGATGATGGTTTAGATATTTATCACGAAGATTTAAGTGTGAATAACATTCCAGAAGCTAGTTATAATTTTGTTCCAGGAGATTTTGGATATTCTACTTCTATATCGGATCCTTACAGTAATAACGCGTACCATGGAACAGCCGTAGCAGGAGTGATTGCTGCTCGAGATAAAAATGGAAGGGGATTATCTGGAATAGCCCCTAGGTCATGTCTTGTTGGTTATAATGTTCTCGCGAATCCAACGGACGCCAACCAAGGATTCGCAATGAGTCATGCAGCAAATTATGTGTTTACTTCAAACAATAGTTGGGGAGCGACAGACGCTACAGGTAAAAATTCGTTTGCCTCTTTTCTTTGGAAGGATAGTCTAGAATATGGTTTATTAAATGGTCGAAATGGAAAAGGTACAGTCTATGTATGGGCTGCTGGCAATGGGGCTAATGTCGATAATTCGGTTTCTGCTAGTGGATCTAGTGCATTATATCCAAATGGAAGTTTAGAAACAGACAATTCAAATCAAGACGGTCAGGCAAATTTTTATGGTGTAATTTCTATTTGTGGAATTATGGATAATGGTAAACGAGTGAGTTATTCTGAAAAAGGTGCCAATCTCTGGGTTTGCGGATACTCCCAAAAAACCACATACTCTTCAACCCTAGATGGAATTTGGACAACGGATCTATCAAGTTCTATTGGGTACAATCCTCTTCCAAGTAGTTATATAAATGCAGGACATTCGCAAAGTAAACAACTTACGAATTTTAATTATAGTAAAATTTTTAATGGAACATCAGGGGCAGCTCCAATGGCAACGGCAACAGTAGCCCTTATCCTCAAAGAAAATCCAAATCTAGGATGGCGAGATGTCAAACTCATACTTGCAGAATCAGCTCGCAAAAATGATCCTTTTGATTCAGATTGGATTACCAATTCTGGTTCTAAAATTTCTAGTTCTGGTATTCCGTATAATATCAATCATAAGTATGGTTTTGGGGTAATTGATATTAGCCGTGCAGTAGCTTTAGCAAAAACCTGGACAAACGTAGGAAATTTAAAAACCTATGACACTGGAATTATTTCTGTAAATACCTCATTTACTAATAATACAAGTTTAGAATTAGGTGCTTCTAATAGTATTTCAATAAGTAATTCTAATACTTCCATTTCTAAAATTGAATTTATAGAAGTTACACTTACAACCACAAATGCAGATGCTTCTGACTTAGAAGTTGTACTTATTTCTCCAAATGGAACTCAAAGTATATTAGGAGAAGCTCATATTTGTTCTAATTCAAACTCAAAACCGTATAGTACTACCCAAGTAGGAAGGTGTGGAAATTATTCAGGATGGACATTTGGAACTGCAAGGCATCTGGGTGAGTCGGTAATTGGTTCATGGACTTTACGTATTGCAGACAGGAGATCGGGTGCCGGAAATTATACTGGTTGGGGTTACGGAGGTGTATTCGCAAGTTGGGGATTGAAGTTTTATGGAAGAAATGAGTAAAGAAATTATGAATGAGCAATGTCAATTCGCTGTAAAAATTTGGAGTAGTCCTCAATTTGTCATTCCCAAAATTCCATCCGATGCGATACTACTGCATCCACTACCGCCAAGCGATTTTGGGAATCTCAAGTTGTAATAGGGATTTAATATTACTTGAGACCCCCGACAGAAAATTTCGGGGGTGACAATTAAAAAATTTTCTCCCATCGAATTCACGTTAATTGAGTATAGTTTAAGAAAGGGTAAACAATGGTTATTTTTAAAATAATTAGAATAGTAGGATTTATTTTGGTTTTTATATTTTTAGCGCAGTTAAATGCGAAGTCAATAGAATATATTTGGCGTGATGGAGAGAGGCTACAGACGATTTACCTTAATGTGGGTTATATCGCTGAAATCCAAAATGGGAAACAAGTTAAAATGATGGAAGTTAGAGATCCTAAGTTAAAATCCTTTCTCTCTAAGGGTTTTCTTCCCAAAACTCATTCCAATATGTATTCAGAAGTATTCGAGGAAGTAGAAGGTGGGCGAAAAATGACACTACCTGGCGACATCTTTGTTGAGTTCAAAGAAGACTTGGATGAAAAGAATATTCGAGTGTGGGCGGATACTCAGAAGTTAACGTTACACGAAAAAATAAATTCTACTCGAAATATTTATCGAATTAAAACCAGTCCTGGAATTGAGAATATTCATTTGGCTAATAAACTACTAACCCAAAGTGAAATAAAATCCGCATTCCCAAACTGGTGGCGAGAATCTTCTAGAAGATAGTTTTTTATTCTGCGATTTTCATTCCAAGTTTTTTCTTGAGTTCTATATTTTCTTGGATGAGTTCCCTGATTTCTTTATCTGTGTATTCAAAGATTTTATTTTGAGCTTTGATGATTTTGTCCATATTCATTTCTTCGATTCTAGAGTATTGAAGTGCTTTTTCGGTAGCGGCTTGAATTTCAATTGCTTCTTTTAATTCTTTTTCGCGAAGAGTATCTAATTTTTCATTTGCTTTTAGAGTTTCCACTAGCTCTAACATTTCTGCGTCACGCATTTCATTTACTCTTGTCAATGCACGATTTACCTCATCGTTTGATAATTTAATCTTAGCCTCGTATTCAAACATTTTTTCAAATGCCTTTATGATGTCTTGGGAATTTTTATACTCAGTATGGGCTAATTCAAATAAGCCGTCAAAGAAACCCACATTGGAAAGACAGCCAGCTCCAATTTCTAGTGCAGAAGATTTATAGAATTCAGATTGAATAGTTCTATCTATGATCAAACGTAATTCTTTTTTTCGAATCGGATTTTCTAAAATTTCAGGATTGCCTTTTACCCCATTACTTACTTTTAGTTGTTCATTGTCTTTGGGTGAAATCAAAATAAGTGCTATTTCTGGTCTATTTCCAAACTGTTTTATAAAATCATATTCAATGGAACTCCATTCTGAATTGTTAACCGTGACAAAGAGAATATTGATTTCACCTGAATTTAATTGAATACTTTTGTAATCTTTTAAAGACACATTGTTTATAAGTATAGCAAGTTTTGGATGTTTCCATAGCTCAAGTGGAAAATCCACCCCATTTGAAAGATTCCAGATTATTGATTTTTTCATACTAGCTGTCCTATTTTTCCCTTTGAATTCACTTTTGCACCTGTTTGATTTTTTAAAAGCAAATTTTATTAGTTCACTTTACTCACAAGTGCGTAAAGTGATGACTAGTGGGACTGTGTAAAAACAAAAATTTTGCCACAGAGGCACAAAGACACAGAGAGTTTATTGAATTTTTTTCTAAGATATTAAATAAACTTTCTGCGTATCCGCATAATCTTGCAATAACGTCTAATATATTATTAACCTCTGTGGCATATCTTTTTACACAACCCCACTTTTGAAATTTGCATTTTTGGTAAATTGAATAAATTTTCTAGTTTACTAATTGGATTCTTTTAAAATCCTACTCTACCATATTGCTTGAAGGGAGGTTTGTTACCCTATGGCTACAGTTCTGTTACTTACGATATCCAATTTATTTATGACATTTGCTTGGTATGGTCACTTGAAATACAAGGACATTACACTATGGAAGGTGGTTTTATTTAGCTGGGGAATTGCTTTTTTTGAGTATTGTTTTATGGTTCCTGCTAATCGAATAGGGCATGGACAGTTTAATGCTACAGAGTTAAAGACAGTCCAAGAAGCGATTACACTCATCGTATTTAGTTTATTTTCTATCTTTTATTTAAAAGAAGAGTTTAAATGGAATTATGCGGTTGGATTTCTGATGATTTTTGGCGCAGTTGTTATGATTTTTAAAGAATGGTAAACACACTTTAATACAATGATAGAATCTTTTTCTTATAACCTATTTACAATCCGATCTCTCTTTGGAGATATACGTTTTTCTGAAAATGAGAAAGTTAAATTTATATCTACCTCTTCTAGTGAGACTAAACCTGGAACTTTATTTATTCCACTGAAAGCAAATAGGGATGGTCATGAATTTATCCCAGATGCAATTTCTCGTGGTGCAGTTGCGTTTCTTTGTGAAAAAGAACATCCTATTTTAAAAACACTAAATTTTAACGAAATTCAAAAAGCAATTTTCGTAGAGGATACTCTTTTGGCATTAGGCAAACTTGCGTCTTTTCATCGAGATCGTTATTCACCATTCGTTATTGGAATCACAGGCTCTAGCGGAAAGACTACAACCAAAGAGCTAATGGGTTTAGTTGCAAGGCAAATTGGAAGTAACCACGTAGTAGTAACAGAGAAGAATTACAACAACGAGATAGGTGTTCCTTTTACTTTGTTTAGAATTAATATTGATACAAAACTTGTAGTTTGTGAAATGGGAATGAACCACAAAAGAGAAATATCTAGATTAACCGCTATGGCAAAACCTGACATAGCGTTAATTACCAATATAGGTCCCTGCCATATCGAAAACCTAGGCTCTTTAGAAAATATCGCCCGAGCCAAAGCTGAAATTATAGAAGGAATGAAAGAGGGGAGTATACTTTTTATCCCTGAATCTGTTGCCCATAAAAATATTTTTCAACAAGAAGCAAAAAAAAGAAAACTTACTCTTAAAACATTTTCCATTTCCAAAAATCCAGACATTCAATTAGAAAAAATTATTCCAGAAGGATTTTTATTACAAGTATTCCAAGAAAAACTGAATTGGAAAATCCCAGGGGAGAAAATTTTAGAAAACCTAGCGGGTGTGGTTGCTGTTGGTAAAGAAATTGGTTTTAGCCCTAGTCAAATTCTAAAAGGATTATCTTCTTTTAAAGCAAAAGATAAACGATTTGTGATCGAAAAAGGATTTTATAATTTAATCAATGATACCTACAATGCAAATCCTGATTCGATGATTTCTTCCTTACTTGCCTTAAAGCAGGTTTCTTCGGATAAGCCTTATTATGCGATTCTCGGTGATATGAAGGAGCTAGGAAAATTTTCTAAGAACTACCACACAGAGCTTGGAGAATTTTGCAAAAAGTTAGGACTCAAAGGATTAATTAGTTTTGGAAAAGATTCAGTCTTTATTACCAAACATTTTTCTGATTCTAAAAAATCTTTTGGAAATAAGCATTTTATTGACTCAAATGAGTCTATTGCCGATTTGATTTCTTATGTAAAGGAAGTCATTCCCAAAGGAAGTTTTATTTTAGTGAAAGGTTCAAGGTCTATGAAAATGGAAAGAATTATAGAAGGTTTAAGTCATTGAAAAAAAATACAAAATTAGAAAACAAGAAAGATAAATTAAAACCAGTTGTAGGTGTAATCATGGGTTCTTTTTCAGATTATGAAACAATGAAAGAAACTTGTAGTATATTAGAAAAGTTTAATATACCTTTTGAAAAAAAAATCGTATCTGCTCATCGTTCACCTGAGTTGATGTTTGATTATGCAAAGTCTGCGTCTAAGAGAGGTTTACAGGTGATAGTCGCTGGAGCGGGTGGGGCTGCTCATCTACCAGGTATGGTTGCTTCTCTTACAACTCTTCCTGTTCTTGGTGTCCCAGTTCAATCCAAAGCGCTCAGTGGTTTGGATAGCCTTTATTCAATAGTCCAAATGCCAGGCGGTGTTCCTGTAGGAACTCTTTCGATAGGAACTGCTGGAGCGGTTAATGCTGGTTTACTTGCAGTTCGTATCTTATCTTTACAAAATAAACAATTAGAAAAAGCCTTAGAAGAATATAGAGAAGAAATTAAGAAGGCCGCTCTCGCAAAAGAAAAGGATTTACATTGATTCAAGAAAATAAAAATACGATTATCCCAGGCAAACACGTATTAGGCGTTATGGGCAGCGGTCAACTAGGTAGAATGTTTGCTCAGAAAGCACAACAGAGAGGTTATACGGTTAAATGTTATTCTCCTGAGAAAAATACACCCGCAGGTAAAGCAGGAGTAATAGAAACAGTCGGGGAATATTCTGATTCAGGAAAACTAATAGAATTTTTAAAATCAATTGATGCTTTAACTTTTGAGTTTGAAAATATTCCTAAGGACGCACTAGATACAATTGAAAAATTTGCAAATGAAACAGGTCTTAGAGTATCTCCCTCGGTTGAAGCAATTCGAATTTCGCAAAATCGTTTTATAGAAAAAGAATTTTTTAATCGTCAGGGATTAACAACAACACCTTATCTTTATATGCATAGTTTAGATGAGTTATATGCAATTAAAAACTTAATCAAATTTCCCTGTATTTTAAAAACAAATCAATTTGGTTATGATGGAAAAGGGCAGGGGAAGTTTTCCAATTTTTTAGAATTAGAATCACACCTTAAATCATTAGAAAAAGTAGATCATATTTTGGAAGAGATTGTAAACTTCTCTTGTGAAATTTCAGTTGTCGCCTGTCGCTTTGAGAGCGGTAAAGTGTTATTTTACTCTCCATCTGAAAACATACATAAAGATCATATCCTAGATTTTACGATTCATCCAGCTAGAATAGATATAGATTTAAAACAAAAAGCAATTGACGCCACAAAAATTTTACTCAATTCTTTAAACTATCAAGGTGTTTTAGCTTTAGAGTTTTTTGTTAATGGGGATCAAGTTATATGTAACGAATTTGCTCCAAGACCTCATAATTCTGGTCATTTTTCTATGGATGCTGCTCGGCTTTCGCAGTTTGAATTACAACTTTTAACTTTATGTAATTTAGAGCCTGATATTCTAGAAATAGAATCTGCTCCTTGTATTATGAAAAATATTATTGGTTTTGATTTCCAAGGTAAGGAAGATAAATTTATTTCTCGTCTAAAATCCTATGATTATAAACTCCACTTATATCAAAAAAGCGAACCAAAAAAAGGACGGAAAATGGGGCATTGGAATTATTTAGGTAGTAAACCTTTTCAAGAAGCATTTCCTTACTAGTAATTTGATTTTTTTAAAATAAAAAGATAATACTAAGTAATAAATAAAACTACTTGAATAAAACTCTCTGTATGTCGAAATTGTAAATGGAGCATGTAGACTCATGACAGCAAAATTAATATTATTTTTATCTATTCATATTATCCTTTTTTCTTCTTCTATTTTTTCCGAGACAATCCTTCTTCGAAATGGGCAGATCATCCAAGGAAAAGTATTAGGTCATGATTCTGAATCTGTAACAATTAATACAGAGGGGGCAACGAAAGTAATTCCCAAAAGTACAGTTCATAAAGTTATTTTTTCTTCTAACTCTACTGAATTACAAAAAGTCCTTCAAGAAAAAAAGAAACTAGCAAAACTCCAGAAAAAATCTGATTCTAGTAAAACAGATGACGACGATGAACTTTCATCATTAGAAGAAATGGTCGATGAAAAACAAGACATCAACAAAAAAGTAAGTTTATTAGAGCAAAAGATAGACAAATACGAGAAAAAAATTTCAAGCTTGCGAAGTAAGATCAGCAAGCTCAAACAAAAAATCAAAACTAAATCAACACAAGAATAGATTTTATTTTAAAAGCTCTCTAGGGAGTTTGAAATTCATAGAATCTTCTCTTGAGTCTGGAAAGTTTTCAACGCTTACTTCTGGATAAAACTCTTTTAGCTTTTCAATTATCTCATCAATTAAAATTTGAGGAGACGATGCTCCAGCAGTAATTCCCATAATTTCAATATTCATTGCGTCCAAAGTTTCTTTATTCACTTCATTGGCTGAACTTACTCTAAAAGATTTTGGTTTCTTTTTTTGTGCAAGTTGAACTAGTCGCATCGAATTCGAACTATTAGGCGCTCCAATTACTAACATTGCATCAATAGAATCCATCATTGACTCAACAGCTTCTTGTCTTTCTGTTGTTGCATAACAAATATCATCTTTATCAGGATGTTCCACATTTGGAAAAACTTCCGCAATTTTATCTATGACCTTGCGCGTATCGCTAACGGAAAGTGTAGTTTGCATAAGATAGGTGAGTGGTTTATTTGGATTAATCTTATCTTTTAAATTTATGACATCTTCTTCTGATTCAACAAGAAACATTTCTGCCTCTCCCATCGTGCC
Source organism: Leptospiraceae bacterium UBA2033 (assembly GCA_002333425.1). GTDB lineage: Bacteria > Spirochaetota > Leptospiria > Leptospirales > Leptospiraceae > UBA2033. The sequence continues at coordinate 2,103 of DDBL01000051.1, read as the reverse complement.
AATGGCTTCGTCATGCCCTTCATGACCAATATAGATAATTTGATGAGTTTCTTTTAATTTTTTTGCTTTCCTATGAACTCTTGTAACTAGTGGACAAGTTGCATCTCCTATTCGCATATTTTTATCTTTTGCATTTTGGACAACAGATGGAGACACCCCATGTGCACTAAAAATAACAATCGAATTTTCAGGTGCCTCTTCTAGTTCGTTAATAAATTTAATTCCTTTTTTCTCCATATCAGTAACGACTCTTCTATTATGAACGATTTCTTTTCTTACATATATTTGTTCATTTTGATATAGAGAATGAACGTTTTCTACAAACGATATTGCGTATTTAACTCCAGCACAAAAACCTCTAGGGTTTGATAGATAGATTTTTTTCAATTTTCTCTCCTATAAACTTCAACTTAGTTTAATATAACGTTTTGCCACGGAGGCACTGAGACACGGAGATTTTTGAGATGTGGTAGCTTTCTTTGCACAATTGAATCTCTTGGGTTTTCTCTCTGTCTCCGTGCCTCTGTGGCAGATTTGTTTATTTTACCATATCTCAATAAATGTTAAAACTGAAAAGTAAAGCTTTTGTAGATGATTTTTTTCCTTGTGGTATACAAAGCTCCCAAGACTGAACGTCTTCGGTTTCTTGATCAATCATATGGCTTATTTCTAAAGGATGATTTGTTAAATTTAGACTAACTTGAATTTTATTAGAATTGGAATTGATAAATTTTATAGTTAAGCTTTGAAACTTATCGTTTTCAATTACTTCATCCAGTGCTTTTGCATTCAAATATAATTTTTCATTCAAAAGTTCGATTTTGGTAGATGTTTTCGATTTAGTATTGGTTACTACCTTGAGGTAAAATAAAAGTAACCTCTCATTAGAATTTTTACCCATAAAGGAAAGTTCAATTTTTTTTGTATCTTTTTTTAATTTCGTACAGATTCCCTGTTCAATTTCCATGGGATAAACGGTAAATCCTACATTTGCATCTATAATTTCTTTTTTTGTAATTGAATAATTTCCATAAAATTTATCAGGAATATCTTCTGGATTCCAATTATTAAAATCTATAACGCGAAAATTAGTATTATCGACTAACGTTTTCTCAAATGATTTTGCTTTCAAATAATCTGGTTTTGAATCTTTTAAAAATGCTGAAAATATCCAACCAACTGTATCTGAACTCCAAACATAAACTAAAATCCATTTTCCTGTTTTTTTGCCAATCGTAGTTGTATTATAGTCAGCGTCAATTTGGAAAACATCTTCTTGTGTAAGTTTACCTATTGTGATATTTTCTGTTCCTGGTCCTGAGCGCAAATTTACATTTGTCCCATCTGTCACAAAAAAATGAGATTTTAAATCTGTTTCTTCTTTGGTAGATAAAAAATGTAGAGTTTGTATGAATTTACTTTTGTCTTCTTCATTCAAATTGTTTGGTATTCCCAGTTTCATGGACTCAAGCCAAATCGTTTTGAATTCTACTAAATAAGGTCTTGGGTCTATTTCCAAAATATCAGTAAGTAAAAAACTATTTTCATAAATCTCATTTGTATTCGCAGTGAATATAAACTTATCTAAAATTGCTTTGTCTTTATAAAACTTGGATGTCCGAATGAGTTTATAAAAATTATCCTCTAATTGAATTAGTTTTCCATTTTCTGTGGTGAGATATTTAATTTTAAGATTAGTTTTTTTTTCTAAATTTTGAATGTACTTTGTGTTAGAGAATTTTTCATTTGATTTATTTTTACGAAGAAAGTTTTGTAATTTCGATACAGCAACAGAGCTAAGATATAATTCTTCATCGGTTAATTTATTTATATTATGATTTGAAAATTCTATTAACTTTTCATACTCTTCTTTTCCCAGCCATTGATTTAATTTTTCTAGATTAGTTTTTGAGCACTGGAATATAAAAACAAGGGCAAGAAAAAAGAAAGGTAAATATTTATTTGTCATAGATTATATATTTTTTATTCATAATAAGGAATGCAATCCATTAAAGATTTTACATTCCTCTTTCAAAGTATTTTTGTAACTATTTAGCTTAAGTTATTGCCACAGAGGCACCGAGACACGGAGAGATTTAAAGA
>DDBL01000236.1 GCA_002333425.1 Leptospiraceae bacterium UBA2033 | reverse complement strand
TAGAAACTGAATGTGTTAGACGAAGTTCCAGCCCTGTTTAAGATAGAGCCCTTATTACAAATTATTTATATCGCTAGCAGGAAGTCCGGTATACTTGATAATTTTTTCAAGTGCAACACCATCATTTTTCATTTCTTTTGCAATTTGAATTTTTTCTTGTTCTATCCCTTTCTCCAGTCCTTTTTCTATTCCTTTTTGTTCTGCTCTTCTTTCGGCTAATTCTACTTTACCTCTTTCATCTTGTTCTCTCATTAGAAAATAATCATAACTATCTAATTCATCTTTAGTCCAATTATGTTTATCTGATTCGGTGTAGGCTTCTTTTAGTCCTTCATCAGTAACGTCAGGCGGGATAACATCTAAATTCTCTGCATTCTTAATAAAATATATCCATTTGTCTGTCAGAGTCTTACACTCCTTTAGGTCTTTTTTGAATTTAGGTAACTCAATAAAATTAAAGTTAATATCTTTTAATTCATTTTTCTTAGTTTCCATATTCAAAATTAGATGACGGGTTAAATAGTTGTTACCTTCAAAATATTCAAATTCTAATATGCCTACCAAAACTACAGGAGTAAGTTTAGAATAATCGTCCCCTTTCTCTATTTGTGAAGAATATTCTTTTGAAACATAATACTGGATTCTTTTATCAAAACTGACAACTTCACTAAGTTGCATTTCTACTATATAAGTAGTTCCGGATTGGTCTTTTACATTTACATCAATGATAGAAGATTTGAGTCCAGCGACTCTCGGAAGTTGAAAAGTATTACGAAAATCTAATTCAATAATCTTTCTGTTTCCATCCAAATTCAATACTGAATTTAAAAAGGAAATTAAGATTACTTTTTTAGCTTCATTTCCAAAGATTTTTCGGAATGCTACATCGTTTTTAGGGTCAGCAAATTTCATAACAATACTGTTTACTTATGTCAAGAAAATGTCAAGTGGATTTAGCTCTCGTCAAATCTGTTTTTACTTAAAACCACACAATGTTTTTAGAAGAACATTGCATGGCAAAGTGATAGGAAACCAAAAACAATTCAAAAGAGTAAGAAGCCTTACAATAAAGAAGCAAGAGTCAAAAGCGCATATTAATCATATACCGCTATTCTTCTCGATTCTATTTAGGCTTCATTTTCTGATTTATGAGTGGTAACACATTGTTTGCCTTAAAAGTATTAAGGCAAATTTTTTAACTTCTTCTCAACTCACCTAAGGTCAAGTCATTGTCTGCTAACTTTCCGTCTTTATCGAGAATTTGTATTTTTACTCCCATCTTCTCTTTAAATTTTTTTTCGACATCACCTACCTTTTCTGACAATTTCATTTTCACATCTTCACCCATACCTTTAAAATCATCCGGCTTTGTTGAGGCTAAAGTAACATCATCTTTTGCTTTAGAGTTACTATTCTTGATGTAAACAGAAACATCAATTCCTAGTTCTTCTTTTATCGCCGCACGAAAATTTTTAACAAGCATTTTAGGGTGACAGGAAAATTCACCGCCCTTAAAACGGTCTGTAAAAGAATCAAATATTCCCATAATTGAAACCTGCCTCTTTTACTTTTTTAATAATGAAGCTAAGGTTGCATCATTATCCGCTAACTTTCCATCTTTGGATTCAACTTGTATTTTGATTCCATAATTATCAAGGAAAGCCTGCTCTACAGTCTTCACCTTTGTGTTACCACCAAATTCTATATCTCCACCTTTAGTTCCAGGCTCAATTAGTTCTTTAAGTGCTACATCTGGAGCAAATTTTGATCCTTTGTAAACTCTGATTCCTATACCAAATTCTTTTTTGAATTCTTCCTGTAACCCTGATACTTTTTTTCTTAAATCAATTTTCATTGTAAACGCTCTCCTTAGTTGATTCCATGCCTACTTTTGCTGATTTTTGGGCTGGAATTTCGTCTAACGTTCTAGAGTAAGCCGACGTNNCAACCAAGCTGGCTCGGAGCAAGGGACGGGCATCTTCCAAATGTAGCCCGTCCCGCAGTGGCTACTCTTTGTTATGCGGTCGTGAATGCAACTCTGCCTCAAAGCAAAATTTTTTTCCATTTGAATAAATTGGATTTGTAATTGCTTCACATTTATTCAAATCTGTATGAATAATTATTTTTTCATTTTCTTTATTCATGTAATCAATTTTTGAACCCAATCTCTCCAATACCACTAAAAAAGATAATGCTAATTGTCCAGAGAACTTTCCATCAATTGATAAGTTTATTTTCTCATCCTTTTTTTTGTATTCTTTTATTTTTTCACTTAGATCTAATATTTCACTATATTGAAATTCATTCCAGTCAGTTTCGGAATACTTTTTGTATGAAACAAACATATTCATACTCGTTAGACATATAATTAGCAAAGTAAAAACAATTCTTAGTCGATTATCAACATTGTAAAGAAACAGGATAATTAACAAGAAATAAAAACCATATAAATATGCAAAATAATAATATTCTCTATTTCCAATGAAAATAGAAAATAAAGAAGAAGTAAATAAAATGGAAAATGATATAAAAAAATATTTATTTGTATTAACCAATGACTTTGCATTATTTTTAGATAGGCAAAAAATTCCTAAAAGTAAGACTCCTAAGAATAAAAGTATATTAACATATTTATTCACGTTCCAATTATTAATAATTTGAAACACTATTTCAAAGTTATTAATATCATAGTTTTTATTTTTATCTAAATTGAAAAAATTAAACATCAATAATAAATTTCCACCTTTATTTTTAATGGATTCATAAATCGGAAGTATCCAGAAAAATATAAATATGAAAGTAATACTCATCACTTTTAGTTTGATCCATCGAAAGTTTTCTGATATAAAGAATGGTAGGAAAAATAAAATAGGGACTAAAGAAACTAAGTTGATTTGAACTAGTGCGTTCATTACGAAAAGAAATTGATACTTGTAACTTTTTAAATAGCAAAGAATCATATACAATATTCCTATAACTACTAATCCATGTGACCATGGTATTTTCATTAAAAATATAAAATATTGACTTGAAACAATCAAGCCAATCACTGCCATGAATTCTATCTTCGATAGGTTGAAATATTCCTTGATTCTATAGGTTATCATTGTAAATAAAATCAATTTAATGACGGTGTCTAATAGATAGAAAACAAAGATGTTCCCGAACGAGAGAATATAAATTAGATTAAAATAAAATCTTAAAATTGGACCGGGGTGATTGAACCCCCAAACACTTGGATGACCAATTAGTGAAATTTTTCCTTTCATAATCATCGCAGAAGTATTATATAACTCAGCCTGATCAGAGCCAAAATGAATTTCTTTCATATTTTTAAGAACAATTACATATAGCAGCAAAATTAATGGAATGATTGCTGCTATAAGAAATACTTTTTTGATAATAGTTAATAGATGGGGTTTGCATTCATGCCGCATAACGTT
>DDBL01000147.1 GCA_002333425.1 Leptospiraceae bacterium UBA2033 | reverse complement strand
AGTCTATTGCGTTTAGAAACTGAATGTGTTAGACGGTGTTTTTTGATACTACTACTAAAAAGTCTCAACCATGAATTATATAAAGTCCAGACTGAGACACGATGTCGAAGGCTGGTGTAGTGCGATTACTTTATATTACCCGTTTCTCTAATTACTTTTCAGTCTCTCTACTCATATTTCATTTTTAAACTTTTTCTAATTTGGATTTTTCTTCCAACCTTTTCTTCCAAATAATACATAGTTTCCCCCAAACTATATCCAGAGTATGGGGCTAATTTTATTCTTTCGCTTTTCTTCCAAGGTGAGATTACTATGAAACTTCCTTTATCTTCCTAATTGTATCGTATAAAATCACACTTGCAGTTGTGGAGACATTGATAGAGTTTGCCATTCCGAATATAGGGAGATGAATAATTTCATCGGACATTTCCAATACTTTTTTATTTACTCCGTCGTATTCTCTTCCGAAAACAAAACAAGCAGGTAACTGGTATTTCGCCTCAGTATATTCAATGCTATTATTGGCAATTTCTAATGAAATGATTGAAATATTTTTTTCCTTTAGTTCTGTTATAACTTCTAATACATTTTCTCGGTATTCCCATGGAACCCATTTCTCTGCACCTCTTGCACTATCTTTTATTTTTTTATTTGGAGGAACAATTGTTTTTCCACAAATAAAAACTTTTTCAACTAATGTTGCATCGGCTAATCGTAGTATTGTCCCAATATTATGAGCAACCTTTAAGCTATCTAATATTATATAAATTGGATTGCGCTTAACGTTTTTAAATTCTTTCCTTAAGATTTTACTTTCTCTTAATTCAGTTTTATCTAATTGATGCGTGTCAACATTTGCTATGATGGTTTCCATGTATCTTCCCAACTACTTTCCCAATGAGGGTGTTTGCTTAAAATTTTTTCAATCTGGCTTTGACAATTCAAAATAGTTCGGAGTGCCATATTGACTGCCTCTGGCGACCTTTGAGAATATTCTTTATACTTCTCAATATGTTCTTGCACCGCCATTCTTTGCGAATTCAATTTATCCTTATCATTTGACATAGTATTCACAAAATAAGAAAATCCTACTCTGTCAATTAGAACATGCTTGAATTATCCTAGGAAAATTTTTTTTCTTGTAATAATTTTAGGAGAGAATCGAGACTGTGCCCTAGATTGATAAACTCCGCTATCATGGTAGTGAAAACCTTTCGGTAAGAATCCCCAAAATACCCCCAATATAGGGTAGATTTTACTGAAAAATGCCTCTTTTTTTGCAAAATCTACCCTATATTGGGGATTGACAAACTGGTATTATCCACAAAACTTGACCGTTTCTAAAAATATTTTTTCGTTTAAAAATTATTTTTATTGCAAATTTCAATTCACTTCTCTAGACCTATTTCTTATGAAAGCCCTATTTTCATCGAACATCGAACATCGAACATCGAACATCGAACATCGAACATCGAACATCGAACATCGAACAAAGGCGACTTACGTCTTTTTCTAATTTTACAAGTCTTTAATTTTTTTCCTAAGCTCCGAGCCTTTTCTAAACTACGAAAAACTATCCTGCTTTATACGAGAATTGCTTGGAACTCACTTATACGTAGGAAATCTTTTTTTTATCATACAAATTCTTTTAAAAACTACCAAATATTCCTAATAATTCTTTTTCTCTTTTTGTTTAATCTATGTTCACCAACGACTTCTTCAAGAGACCATATCATCATGGTCGATAAGAAGGGAAATCTTAAATCCCCTGACGAAGCTAACTATTCCAAAATTGATGGCGTACATGAGGAAATTTATTATAGCGGGATAATCAAAAAAATTCAGCAAAGCAACAAAAAGAAAATTCTTATTTTTATTCATGGTGGATTAAATGGGGAAGAAGCTGGAATTGAAAGAGCGGAAGAATTAAAATGTGCTATTGAGGCTGATGGTTATTATCCTTTATTCATTACTTGGAATTCTGGTCTTGGTTCTAGCTATTGGGAGCATTTGACTTCGGTTAGGCAGGGCGAGGAATGGAGAACATTCGGTCCAGTTACTTCTCCAATTTACTTTATTTCGGATATTTTCTCAGTTATCGCCAATTATCCAAAGCTTATCATACAGCAAATGAATACAGGTCCTTCCAAAGGTACTTATTGGGATGGCATCACAGAAAAGAATGCAAATAGATTTAAAGAACAGATTGAAAAGATAAATAAAAATAATTTACCATCCGATGTAAAAACTCCGGAAGGCACTTTGAAATTTCCTAATCCTCCTCTTCAAGCAGGAGAAGATCGGAGAGGGTTTTTCAGCCGATATATAGGAAGTCCAGTTGTGTTCTTAGTCACATCGCCATTAAAACTATTTACTACCCCTTTTGTTAGCATGGGTGGAAAAAATAGCTGGGCAATTATGGAAAGAAGGGTGACTCTTCTATTTAGAAAATCCAATGAATTGGATACTCGAGATAGGGAAAGCAAAGATATTGCTGCCATGCTTTATTGTCATGATGGAAACCCAAAAAAGTATTCGGATTGTTTATCGAACCAAACCCCGTCTGGTGCATTATCTCGATTTTTATTTCACTTAGCAAACAGCAAACTAAACGAGACTCCTTATGAAATTACATTAATTGCTCATAGCATGGGAGCCATTGTCGCAAACCAGATGATAATGCAATCTCCGAAAATAAAATATAAAAAAATCGTTTATATGGGTGCCGCTGCATCTATAACCGATTTTTCAAAATCTGTTATTCCTTATATGGAGCAAAACAAAGAAACGAATTTCTATAATTTGATGCTGCATCCCTATGCTGAAAGTGGTGAAAAAAATTGCTTCGATACGTTTCCACCCCGTGGGAGTCTCCTAGAGTGGTTGGACGATTATTTTACTGAGCCTCGAACTCTATTAGACCGTAGAATGGGGAAATATTTTAACATGATCCAAGCCATTCATACCATTAATCCCTTGGTCAGAAACAGAATTTATCTTCGTCATTTTGATGTGGGGTCAAATTCTAATTATCCTCAAAAGCACGGAGAGTTTGATGATAAAAAATTCCAATTTTGGAAAGAAGGATTTTGGTATGATAAAAAATAGCGAAGGAATCGAACGATGAAAATTTCAAAAGATTACAAAATGAAATATAAATTTAAAATTCTCTTATTATGCTTGTGTATAAGTCTACCTATAATTCTCCAAGCTCAGGAAGCAAAGCCAGATATTAATAAGGTGATTGAAGTTACCAAAGAAAAAGATGGTACGGAAGTAATCAAAGAAACTAAGATAATGAATAAAGATGGAAAAGAAAATAAGGAAATCACTATAACAAAAACGAAAACCTATGTCCAAAATAAAGACAGTGGTGTAATGGGTAGCTTTACTTATATGAATGGAATTGGGGATAAGAGCTATTATTCAGAAATGGGAGTAACTCCTTTAGGAACTATTTATGCAAAAGAGCGTGCAAATATAAATACGAAACCATTTGGCGGCATAACCATATATGCCTGCAAGACTAACTGGCTAAATTTTGCCAAAACAAGTTGTGCTACAGATAAAAGCTCATTTATCCTCGGTGTAACCTTCGGTATAAACCAAGCATCTGATAATAAATCCATAGCCTATTTATTAGGGCTTACGGTTGGTTATGTGATCAACGGTGATTGGCTAGTTGGTCTTACCTTCGGTGGATTTTACGATACAGTAAAAACTCTACCGTACCCGTATAGGGAAAACTTCTATCATCCGCTTATCCAACCTGGCAGTGCGCCTAACGCTGCATTTACAAGTTACGAAATTCCTTTAGAAACAAAGCAAGGTTTTTTTAGAGGAGTTGGGTTTACTCTATCGAAGAAAATTGAGTTTCAAGGCGATGAGGATTCTAAAGAAAAAGAACCACCAGCCCAAAATACGAACGCGAATCAATGAAAATAAAATCTCAGGAGAAACCGCCATGAAAGGCAAAATAAAATTAACTGCATTTCTTTCATTTATCATATTGGTTTTAGTATTTAATTGTGCATCTGCTTCGAAACAAGGTAATATCGGTAATGGCGAAAAAAATACTGTATCAGTTGTAATGGAGGGCGACTCTTGGCTTGATTACCCTTTTGCCAAAGATTTACATGATACTATTAAAGAAAAATACTTTAAAACAGAAATAGATAATAAGCAATACATTGTAGATTATAACGTAGTATCTGCCGGTCATGCAGGGGATGAGCTATTAAAAATGGTTATTGAATTTGAATTCATTAAACTAGTAAATAAAAAGATTCCCGATTTATTTCTTTTAAGTGGTGGTGGAAATGACTTGCTTAACAAAGCAGTTCTGTCTAGCATAATAAAGACGAATACAAATATATGTGAACAAAAAGATAAAACACATATCGATTGTTTTGTAAATCAAAAAAAGCTAGAACGAAGAATTGAAATTATTATTGCTGGTATTAAAATAATTGCCAATGAACTACAGGATATTTTTGAAGAGAATAAAGCAAAATTCGAACAAGACTCAACTAAGTTATCTATACCAAGAGAGTTTAAAACTATTCCCTTATTTGTCCACGGATATGACTATATAAACGTTAAGAAAGAACAAGAAAATTGTCCTTTTCTCCAACGGATATTTTTTCGCTGCCAATGGTTATACCCTGTTGTAAAAGATTTTGATCCTGAAATTCAACGAAAAATTGCAAAACACTTAATTGATGAATTTAATAAGGCTTTAAAAAAATTGTCCGAAGATCAGGCATTTAAAGACAAAGTATTTTATATAGATTTGCGAGAGACCTTGGGTAACGAGATTTGGAGCGATGAAATTCATCCTTCAACAAAAGGATTTCAAGCACTTAGTAATAAAATCAACGCAAATGTCATTGAAACGCTACATAAAAAGTGGGAATTTAATATCAAAACTTCATCCCAAAAAACTGGTAAGAAATAATCGGTATTAGCCGAACCACTAAACTAAATTAAGATATTACGGGGCAAACATGAAAACTAAAATCAAAATACAAACCATAATAATGATTGCAAGTGGCTTATCTATGTTATTCAATTGTGCATCTGGAAATGCTAGACAATTTAATAAATTACTGGAAGAAGATTTTGCAACTCGAGATATCGTTGAAATTGGACAAGGCGTAGGTAGAGGAAAAGTTATAGACAAAAGAATTTCTCCTAATGGAGAATATGCTTTTGTTTTAATGCGAGATTTAGCCTTCATAAGATTTAAATCAATACGACTTGCTGATAAGCAAATTGTTAATGATATTGTTTTTCCACTTGATAGTATCCCTAAACAAGATTTAATA
>DDBL01000145.1 GCA_002333425.1 Leptospiraceae bacterium UBA2033 | reverse complement strand
CTTTGGCTTGAGTATATTACGAAATAGACTCTCTTAAAATCTCTCTGTGTCTCAGTGCCTCTGTGGCAAAAACTGCATTACGTAGTTACAAACAATTTCTAACCTAGTTTATTTTTATGAATGTTTTTTTGCGAATTCAGATAAAATTGCCCTATGAAGAGGGTTATATGAACGTTGATTGGAAAAGGATAAATTCATTTATCACAGAAGGAGACGAGGAAGAACAAGAATGGCTCAGAGATATGATCTCCACTCTGATTTCCAATTACGAAGAGCGACTTGCCGAGTTAAGTGAAATTGTTAGTAACAAGGACAATGTAAAACTCACTGCCCTACTACATCAAATGAAAGGAATCACTTCCAATTTTGGGTTAGAGGCTCTTAGACAAATTACCCACGAAGCAGAGATACTTTCAAAGGCAACCAACTTTGAAGCCTCAATTGCAGAAACATCTAAACTGCCTCAAGTCTGGCAACAGACCAAGGCAGAATTAAAAGAAAAACTTGGAATTTAGAACTTAAAATTATACCCAAAACTTATGTAAAATAGATGCTGAACTACTTTTTGTGACTGGTATTCTTCTTTAACATAGTTTTTAATAATATCTGGTGCCTCTAATTGATCAATTGCTGAATAAACTAACTCATTTTTATATCCATAAAGTTTAGAAGGATCTACGATTTTTCCATCATAACTATTTCGGTTTACTTGGCTTGGTGAACCTTGCGAAATTGGATAATACCAAGAATCACTATCATACATATGAACATCTGGTCTAAATGCGTGATTTAAGCTAAAGAAGAAATCTCCAAAGAAGAATTTTAAATTAGTTGTTAAATCATAAAAACCTGACTTTTGATCTATATTATTATTTTGGTATTTATAACCTAAATTGGACATAGGCTGAACTCTAAAGAATTTTCCCTCAAAAAACGTATGCGATACTGTAAAGGATAGATAATGCCCCCCAGCGTATATTGAATCAAAGTCAAACGACGACTGGGTGTAAAAAGAAACAGTAGGCTTTATAACATTCTGTAAAAATGGTAAACCCCAGAAAATGAAATACTCATCCCATGAATATTTAGCATTTTTATCAAATTGGTAATAAAACCAAACTCCCCAAGTAATATCTCCAAATTTCTTATTTTGAAAGTTATACGCAAAAGTTGTAAATGCACCGTCTGTTCTAGCCATTCCATTTTTTTCTCTACGTTTTCCTACTTTTCTAGGATCAACAAAAGATGTCTCAGGATTTGTACAACCGTCAGCCTCACATTTAGAGTTTACAAGGTTATTGGCGGGATCATATAAAAGATCAATCGGACCAGCACTTGGATCTGCTTTATAGGAATCTAACTTTCCAAAATAAACATAAGGGTCTATCGGAAGACCGCCAGGACTTGCTTGAAATAGTCTCATGTCCGAATCCCTGTCTGCTCGATTATTCAACGAGAAATTTCCCCAAAACTCCATGTATAAACCTGAAACAGGCGAATTAATCCTAAGATTTGGTTGAAAAGCCCAATACTGGTTTACTCCCGTATAAGGAGAGTTATTTCTCCTACTTAGATATTCTCCTCCATAGCTATTCCCACGCCAGATAAAGTCCGAAACTACCTCAGCAGTCACTTCAACACTAGCTTCACTTTCGTCCTCTTTTACGTTGGGCTTATTTGACCCTGAAGAAACCGTTGAGGAAGTTTTCTCTCCGTTTGATTTTCCTGAGTCTTTAGTTTCTTTTTGCTTGGTACTTAGCTCTTCTACTTTGGAAGTAAGTTCAGCGACTTTTGCCATCAGTTCTTCGTATTTAGAATCATCTTTGGCAGATTTTTTATCGGATTCCCCTTCATCTGCTTTTTTATCAAGGGTAACCTTTTCAATTCTATCAAGAGAAATTCTTTTTGTAACTCCTGCTTCGTCTTTGTAAATAATTACCTTGTCCGTTTTTTCAACTTGTGTTCCAACTATCGTTTTGCCATCTTTAAGTAAAAAAGTATCCGCAAAAACGCTAAATGCTAAGGGAAAAACTAACACCACTAATACCAAATTCCAATTTGATTTCATCTCAGACCACCATATCTATTTATGTTTTGCATACTCTTAGTGGGATGATTATAAAAATCAATTATTTATTTAGTAAAAAAATATTTTTTCTTTATTTTTTTAAGTCTAATGCGTTATTTGCGAGTTTATCAGCCATTTTATTTTTTTCTCGTGGCACATGGATAAACTCTAAGCTATTGAAAAAAGGTTTAAAACTATCTACTTTTTGTTTTATTTTGAGAAGGTCAGGGTTCTTTGTTTTATAGACACCCTGCATTTGACGAACTACCAATTCAGAATCCAAATGAACCCTAAGTTCTTTTTCGGACAATTCCTTACACTTGGTTACTGCAAAAAGTAAGGCTGTCCATTCAGCTACATTGTTTGTTTCATTTCCAATTGATTCAGAGATAGTAAACACAATTTCAGAATACCCACTATCTCTATAAGCAACAACTCCAATGGAAGCGGGTCCCGGATTCCCTCGGGATGCTCCATCACAAAATAGGTAAATCAAAACAGAGTATAGATAAACGGAGAAATTGCTGAACCCTGTGTCATAACAAGTAGAATTGATAATAATACTAATAAGAAGATAATTGGTATTAACCAGAACTTCTTACGTTCCATTAAAAATTCAAAAAATTCTTTAATTAAAGATAACATAATAACCTCTTTTAAAAATGCCTTTCGTAATGTTTGATATTCATTTCTTTCTTTGGTCTATCATTCCAATAAGTCACCGCTTCTTTTTGAAGGTTTTTATCTAGAATATCTTTTCTAAAAAGCCTTAGAAGTAAAGAAATCGGAACTACAGTAAGAATGAATACAATAAATAAAATGATACGAGTATTGACAACACCCAGAATATGCGCGAACTTCATCCATCCAGTGTGAATGGGTTTGATCCACATAAAGTTAATCAGGCGAACAAAAAGAAATGCTCCCCCTAAACTTGCCATTGCATAAGAAATTTCAACTCTTTCTTTATAATAGAAAAAAGCCGCCAAAGCGGATAATAGTATTCCGCCACCAAGTGAAAATGTTTTTAGCTCTTTTTCTTGAGCTTCAGTATTAGTCGAGTTCAAATTCATTTTTCCAGTCGTTATCATTTTTTAATTCTGGTTGTTTGGTTTTATCTAAGATAAAATTTTCAACCACTAGAAAGTCCATATTTGTACGCATAAAACATCTGTATGCATCTTCCGGTGTACATACGATAGGTTCTCCCCTGACGTTAAAGGAAGTATTTACTACAACACCAATTCCAGTCAGTTTTTTAAACTCAGAAATTAAGTCATAATAAGCTGCATGGTCTTCGCGGCTAACAGTCTGTATACGTGCAGAATAATCTACGTGCGTAATAGATGGGAGTGTAGATCTTGGGACGTTGAGTTTCTCAATTCCAAAAAGTTTTTCTTGCTCGGGAGTCATTTTGATTCGGATGGAATCCTTTACAGGAGCTACAATCAACATATAAGGAGAATCTCCTTCGTGCTCAAAGTATTTGGAAACATCTTCTCTCAGAACCGAAGGAGCAAAAGGACGAAAGGATTCTCTGAATTTAATTTTTAAATTCATGATCGATTGCATATTTTGTGATCTAGGATCTCCAATGATTGAGCGAGCGCCTAACGCACGAGGACCAAATTCCATTCTGCCTTGAAACCAACCGACAACTTTTTCGTCTGCTAAAACTTTTGCAGTTCGTTTGGCAACTTCTGATTTTGGAACTTTTTCATAAGGAATATCATTTGTTTTCAAATAATTTTCGATATACTCTTCGCTATATTCAGGTCCCAAATAAGAAGCCTTTTGCATTTTCGCAAAATTGGTTCCCTTTCTAGGAGCATTATTCACGTGGTAATGAGTAATGAGGGCTGCGCCTAACGCAGAGCCTGCATCTCCACTAGCTGGTTGAATCCAAATATCATCAAATGGACCTTCGCGGAGGATTTTGCCATTAGCCACACAGTTAAGAGCAACTCCGCCTGAAAGACAAAGATTTTTCATTCCAGTTGTTTTGTGGATATGTCTTGCCATTTTTAGAACGACTATTTCTACCACTTCTTGAATAGAGCGAGCCAAATCCATTTCGCGTTGCGCAAGTTTTGTTTCAGGTTTACGTGCAGGAGCTCCAAAAAGTTGATCAAACTTTTTGTTGGTCATACGATCACCACCAACATAGTCAAAGTATTCCAAGTTAATTTTGTACGAACCATCTTCCTTGAGATCAATCAAGTTGTCCAAAATCAGGTTCACATATTTCGGTTCCCCATAAGGAGCAAGACCCATCACTTTGTATTCACCAGAATTAACTTTGAAGCCAGTGTAATAGGTAATGGCAGAATAAAGAAGTCCAAGAGAATGAGGAAATTTAATATCACTTAAAATTTCGATTCGATTATCACGACCAACACCATAACTAGTAGTAGTCCATTCACCAACTCCATCCACAGTAAGAAAAGCAGCATCTAGATAAGGAGAAGGAAAGAAAGCAGCAGCAGCATGAGATTCATGGTGTTCTGGGAAAATGAGTTTTCCTTTAAATTCCTTTTTGCCGAGTTGTTTTTTGATTTCTTCACCAGCGAAAAGTTTCTGGCTCATCCAAATTGGAATGGCTTTCATAAAAGTAGGCAAACCTCTCGGAGCCGCACTGAGTGCAGATTCAATGATTCGCTCGAACTTTAAAAAAGGTTTATCATAAAATGCAACAAAGTCCAAATCACTTACTTTCAAATTTGCTGTTTGTAAACAGTATTCGATAGAGCGATTTGGAAAGTTGGCATCATGCCTTTTACGAGTAAATCGTTCTTCCTGAGCAGCTGCGACTACTTCGCCATTTTTGATAATGGCTGCTGCACTATCGTGATAAAAACAAGAAATTCCCAAAATATTCATACAGGGTTAATAATTTTATAAGCATTGTATTTGTAAATTAGATAAGTAAAACTTTACTGGTTTTTTAATTGCTGTAAATACCTTGACTATCTACTCAGTGTGGTTTGCCACAGAGGCACAAAGACACAGAGGGTTTTATTTTTATTAACTCTTTTCTCCGTGCCTCTGTGTCTCTGTGGCAATCTTTGAACGATTTTCGAGGTGACAGTGTAATTTGCCCTTAGCATGTTGCTATTGCACTATCGCTAAGAATATAATACAAGAATACCTCGAGGTCAGCATTGAAAATTAAAGTTAAAGAAAGCCTTAAACTTTTAAGTTTTAGTCTTATCACTCTATTTCTATTTACAGCATTACTTCATGGAGTTTTTGTTGGGCTTTGTAAAATAAACAAGATCCCAAACTTTCGTTTCAATACCTTCTTAGATCCAAATTTCCGATTAGATAATCCAAACTTAGAAAAAGAACTCACAGAAGGTGATATTCTAATTTATTTGCCTCAATCTAAACTGAGAAAATCCACGCCAGACGGACTTACTATTAAATTCGGCGGAGAAAATGTTACTTATTTTTCTGGTTATAGAAGAACTTCCCCCATTACAAAAGAAAAACCAATCAAAACCAAAAGAATCATTTCCATAGGCGATAGCTTCACGTGGGGCTGGAAAGTTTCCAATGAAAATACAATTCCTCACCAATTAGAAACAATTTTGAACCAAAATAAATCCCAAGATTTTGATAAAATAGAAGTTTTAAATGCAGGCATGACTGCATCTACAATTACCAACTCCTACGAAGGTTTAAAAAATTATGATGTCAACTTCTCACCTGACGTTGTAATTTTAACTTTTTGTGAAAATGATATTGGTGATTTAAAACAAAAAAATAGTACAGACGCGTTCACCTATGAGCTATTGAAAAAATATGGATGGTTTGGACCAATTCGTTTTTTCGTAGCTGGAAAATACCAGAAAGAAAGAAAACTTTTAGCAAAACAATTAAAAGAAATGAAACAGACGGAACTCATCGGTGGTAGATTTGGAATCAAACCTCATTTGACTCATATAAAATGGCCTAGAGATATAAAAACATTTCTAAATACTCCTATCGAAAAGCAGGATGTCAAAAACTTAATTCTTAGAAATTACTTAATGACAGAAAGTAAAATCACTCCTTTCACCAGAAAAGAGGATATAGAAACTTGGGAGTTGTGGAAAGAATGGGAAGAAACACTGGTTAAACTCAAAAAACTAAGTGAAGAAAAAAAATTCAAACTAGTAATTTTTACATTTCCATTATTTTCGCGAATCCATGAACCAGAATTCGATAGCGAAAGTACTCCAGAAAACATAATTGATTCCATCTGCAAAAAATATGGGGTTACTCATATTAATCCGCTTCTGAGATTCAGACAAGAAGATTTAAAAATGCGAAGAGAAAATAAATTTATCTACATGTTCCCAGAAGACGATCACCCAACAGTTGAAGGCAATAACTTAGCCGCGAAAATTTTGGCAGAAGAAATTTTACCTTTGCTACTTAATTCTAGGAACTAACGTTTTGATTTAATCGTTCTGTGATATGATTGAGTAGTTCAGTGTTTTCCTGAAGAGCGCCTGCCGTTTGTAAAATTTCTCGTGATCTTTGGTGAATCGTTTGAATGTTCTCCAAAATTTCTCTACTAAAATTACCTTGTTCATGGGAGGTAGATTTTAATTTGCCTGAAACATTCTGCATTTCTGATGTTTGGTTTAAAACTTCTTTGATGAGAGACATTTCTTTTTTAACCTTTTCATCCATTTCTAAAAGCTCAGATACAATTAGGCGAATAGCTTGCACAATATCATGAATAGATCCAACCACAGACTGAATTCGAGTGGCTCCTTTAAGTGTTGCAGTGTTCATTTCTTTGACCAACTCTCCAATTTGAGAAGCATTTCGACCAGCTAAATCAGCTAGTTTACTCACTTCATCTGCAACCACAGCAAATCCTTTTCCTTGTTCTCCAGCTCTTGCAGCTTCAATGGCAGCATTTAATGCAAGTAGATTAGTTTGTTTTGCGATTCCATATATGATAGTTACGATATGCGAAACTTTTGTTGAAATAGATTTTATATTTTCCATTTCTTGGACAGTATTTTTTAATTCACTTTCTCCTACTTCTGCTCGTTTTAAAGCATCATTTCCTTTTACGGAGATAATTTTATTTACCCGCTCTGCGTCTAACATAGCTGAATTCAAGTCTTTCATTGAAATGGAATTTTTTTCAGTGATAGATTCTTGGTTTGAGGTTAGTTGTAACATCTGATTCGTATTAGAATTCGAGTGATCTATAATGCGACTAATTTCATCCATGAGTCTTGCTTGTTCATGGTTCAATCCTTTATTGCTTGCGACCACTTCGTTCATATTAAAAAAAACTAAATTTAATTCTTTGATGGCATGTTTGGTTTCAGAAATCATTTTTGATAAATTTTCTGATTGTGCATTAGCTTTGTTTTTAGATTCAATTTGTTCTTCGGCAAGTTGCCTTACATAACGTGTGCAAGTAGTCGTTGTGATTGCCATTGCTAATAGAAATAAAGAATTTACTATCACAAAAGCCACATCAATATTGATACCAGGAGCCGGTGCATTTTTAGTAAAATGTTTAAAGAACAAGGACAATATAGCAAATAAAAAAGTAGTGAGTAAACCAGTAGTCAAAGCAAACCGTGGAGAAAATCGTAAACTAGATCCAGCGATTAATAAGAAGTAAACTCCAAATAAAGTAATACTTCTAACTCCTCTACCAATTTCTTCTTTTGTATCAAATCGTAAGTATCCGCTCACTACAATCGCAAATCCTATCAACTCTAAAATAATTCCAAAGTATTTTAATGAAGGATTGTATTTTTCTCTTGTGATTGAATAAATGGATATGAGCACGGAAATGCTATAGATAGAAATACCAATTACATAATTTCCTAAAATTTTTGGCACTTCATTTTGAACTAAAATACCAATTATAACTCCCAAAGAAAATACTGTGATTAAAAAAAGCCTCAAATAAATGGAAGCTTTTTCCCCTTTTTTTTCTAATATATATTTTTCATTCATACAGCTATTTTTTGACGCAACGAACTCTAACGTCTATGTCCTTGTGATAATAATTTCCATACCCATCATTTATATCAATATAATACGCATAATCAGAATCTTTTTTGTTAGAGAGAGAACTCCAAAAGACACAACATGGCTCCCGCAAAAGATGGTTTTTTAATTGAGCCATGTCTCTCAGTTCTTCTGGAGTAGGAAGTCTCATTCCCTTACTTTCACAAATATCTACTGCATCATCCCACTTCAGAAGACCTTCAAAATGTCCCCACTCAGCAGTACCGACAGAAACTAATTTAGGATTTACATAATTTATAACTTCTGTTTTGGTATCTACTTTTTTTTTGTTCGGGATAACAGTCATTTCCCCACTTTTGATTTTATAATGAGGGTTTAGAATTTTTTTTGCGGCTTCCTTCGTATAAAAATCAAAATCTTTTTCCAAAAAAGAAATATCTACAATAGCCTTAGTATAAAAATCTCCAGTCTTAGAATCTTTTTTTAGATTATTCAAAAGAACTTTTATTTGTCCTTGGTCTTCAAAAATTTTCCCATGAATAATTTCATCTGCATCTCGTGCTTCCGAAATTTCAGACAAAATTTCTCTCGTATCACGTCCTTGTTTTTGAAAACTCTCCGCTTGTCTATACAGTAAAT
Organism: Leptospiraceae bacterium UBA2033; assembly: GCA_002333425.1. Lineage (GTDB taxonomy): Bacteria > Spirochaetota > Leptospiria > Leptospirales > Leptospiraceae > UBA2033. Next base: position 12,765 of record DDBL01000145.1, on the reverse strand, counting down.
CCAAATCAGATTGACAAACAATATTATAACTATCTCCAAACTGTTCTAGAAGATACCCTTTTAGTTTTAAAATAAAACCTTCACGAATTGTTTCGGAAACATCCTCTGCGATATTTAGATGAGGAATATAGATTTTATCNNAACAAAATCATTAGGGAAAATAATTTTGTATCTAACATAAAATATTTGTAAGCAAACATGTTTACAAAATATCACCTTCAAGTATAATTTCAATCTTTATTCAAACGAGACACTCTCAATTGAGGTTTCTACCTATGACCCCCAAAAGATTACCACCGATGCACACAGATGAACACCGATAAAAAATTTAAGATTATCCATGTTAATTGAAAGATGCTTTACGCTAAAAGTTTGATAGCCATTAATTTTTGAATTTGCAAACACCAGCGACCATTATTTGCTTGCCATTACCTGAATCTATTAGAAATGTTTGAAGCTAAGGAATAACTCAAAAAACAAAGTCAGAGGAAATATGATTTCAAAAGAAGAAGCACTTGTAAAGATAACTGAGTTAGTAAGACGTTTTGGAGAGCAGATTGAGTCTTATAAAAAATCCGAATACAATGAAACTCTGACTCGTCGAGATTTTATTGATCCTTTTTTCAAAGCCCTAGGTTGGGACATGGACAATGAACAGGGTGCGGCTGAAAGCTACAGAGAAGTTATTCATGAAGATAAAATCAAAGTTGGTGGTGCAACGAAAGCTCCTGATTATTCTTTTCGATTAAGTGGAGGCAAACGTCTGTTTTTCGTTGAAGCTAAAAAGCCAAGCGTTGTGGTTAAGGATGATATACTTCCAGCTTACCAAGTTCGTCGTTATGGATGGAGTGCAAAACTTGCAATTTCTATCATCACGGACTTTGAAGAATTCGCTGTCTATGATTGCACCAAAAAACCAAATCCAACCGACAAAGCATCAGTAGCTCGTATCAAATATATTACGTTTAAAGAATACATTTCTGAATTCGATTTTCTTTGGAATACATTTAGCAAAGAAAAAGTCATCCAAGGTAGCTTCGATACTTTTGTTAAAAGCGATACAAATAAGAAAGGTACGACAACAGTTGATAAAGAATTCTTAAACTCGTTGGATACTTGGCGGACGAGTCTTGCGACTAATATTAGTAAGACTAATTTAGAATTAGATGAAGATGAAATTAACTTTGCAGTCCAACAGTTTATTGATAGAATTATCTTTCTTCGGATTGCAGAAGATAGAGCAGTTGAAGAATATGGAACGTTATTATCCGCGGTATCCCCCGTAGAGACAGGTCTCAGACCTGTCTCTACGGCGAGTAAACGTACGCCAACGGATAACGAGTATTATACGAATCTAGTCAAGCTTTATATGAAAGCAGATGACAAATACAATTCAGGAATATTTGACTTCAAGAAAGACAAAATTTCTACCAGCCTAAAAGTTGACAACAAAGTAGTAAAATCAATTCTAACTGAACTTTATTACCCTGAATGTCCTTACGAATTCTCTGTATTATCCGTTGAAATTTTAGGCTCTGCTTATGAACAGTTTCTCGGAAAACAAATCAAGATTAATCCCCCTTTGTCCCCCTTTGAAAAAGGGGGTGGTCGTGGAAAGAGAGAGATTTGGATTAAAGAGAAGCCGGAAGTTCGTAAAGCAGGTGGTGTATATTATACGCCTGAATATATCGTAGACTATATCGTGAAGCAAACAGTTGGTAAACTCATCGAAGACAAAACTCCAAAAGAAGTTGAGAAAATCAAAGTAGTAGACCCNNTATTATGCCAAAAACAAAAAATCTTGGACTCTAAAAGATTCTCCTCTTACTCCCGAAGGAAATTTAACAACAGGGGAGAAAAAACGAATTCTGTTAAACAATATCTTTGGCGTAGACATTGACGTAAACGCCGTAGAGGTAACAAAACTTAGCCTGCTTTTGAAATGTATGGAGGGCGAAACAGACGCAAGTATAAACAACCAGCTCCGCCTCTTCAACGAACGAGTATTACCCACACTCGACGACAACATCAAAAGCGGCAACTCTCTAATAGACACTGATTTTTATGACAGCGAACTCGACTTCGGCGGGGATAAAAAAATCAAACCATTTCATTGGCAATCAGCATTTCCAGCAGTATTCAAACAAGGTGGTTTTGATGCGGTGATTGGTAATCCTCCTTATGTATTGATTGAAGGAGAATTCAGAAATGACGAAATGCTTACCTATTTTAAACGACAATATAAAAGTGCTTCATATAAAATTGATCTTTATCATTTATTTATTGAAGGCGGAATAAATTTGTTAAAAGATTCGGGTAAGTTGGGATATATTACTCCAAGTAATTTTCTTTCCAATAATGGGCTTGTCGGATTGCGAGAAACTATTTTAGAGAAATCGTATATTGAAATTCTTAATAATATTACAGGTAAAGTTTTCACTGGTGCGTCAGTGGACACAGTAATATCTATTCTTGCAAAATCTCCAAATAAAAAGAAATCGAAATTCATTCATTCCGATTGGACAAGCAATAAATTAAATGAAAGTTTAATAGTAGAATTCGACCAAAATAATTTTAAATCAAACGAAGGAAAAATTTTTATATCAACTAGCAAAAACATAAAATTAAACGCTAAGACTGTTGAACTAGGTAATAGTTATTCTGTCAAATTCGGAATGCAACTTCGTGACAGAAAAATATTTGAAGCTGATGTAATCACTTCAGATCAAAAGAAATTAATTACAAAATTTCATAGACCTTGTTATACTGGCAAAAATGTGAGCCGATGGAGAATGGAGTATACAAACCTACTTGCTTATTTTAATAGAGAAGCTAAAAGCGGTGGCTGCTGGGATGAGAATATACACAACGCGAATCCCAAAATTATTGTAAGGCAAATCGGAGCAATTCCCATTTGTGCAATTGATGAAAAAGGTTATTGTTGTCTTAACACTGTATTTATGATTGTCCCTAAAACGAAATCGGAAATTAATTTAAAATTTATTCTTGGTATTTTAAATTCAAAATTTATGGGTAACTATTGGACAAAAAACTTTTCCGACCTACGGCAAACTTTTCCCAAAATAAAAGGAAGCTACCTTGAAAAACTACCAATCAAAACCATCGACCCAAGGAACAAATCCGAACAACAACTCCATGATGAAATTGTAAAGAATGTAGATTTACTTTTGAGGTTAAATGAGGAGTTACAGACGATTAAACTCCAGACGAAAATTGAAGAAATACAATCTAGGATTGAAAGAGCTGAGGCTAATATCAATCAGGCGGTTTATAAGTTGTATGACTTGACCGAGGAGGAAATCAGGATTGTGGAAGGTGTTGAATCAAAGTAATTTTAAACAAAAAAACTAAGCGCCGAACAGAAAATTTACGGAAAAGTTGAGAAGCATTTAAAGTGCCATATACATTAGTAAGACCAGAAGAGTAAAAAGACTCGCATTACTCCAACCCTAACCCCTTTTTCTTCTTGAAAGTTGAATAAGACCTAAAACCGTAGCTTCATGAAACAATCTTTTCAAACAACTACATTCGGTTTACTTCTGAGTATTAACCTACTATCCAACTGCCATCTATTTCAACAAAAACCAGACCCAGAGCCGACTCCTGATACAACTATGGTCACAGAGCCAAAAGAAGAAAAATGGGAAGAAGTAGTCAGTATCATAAAACCAGAGCCAAGTTATAAACTTATCGCAAAAACAGAAAAGGTAGAATTTTTTATCGAACCTAAGTTTGGAATGGTAGAACCTTTTCAAGATAAGTTAGCATTCGTAAAATACCAAGAGAAAAAAAAAGTCAGAGAGGGTTATATTGATTTGGCGGGAAATTTGGTTCTTGTGACAAATTTCGATTATCCTAACTATTCTTTTTATTATGGATTAGCCAAAGTAGTGAAGGATAACAAGACAGGCTTTATTGGAAAAAATGGAAAAGTAGAAATTCCATTACAGTTTCAGGATGCGGGTGATTTTACAGACATACTTACTTGGGTGAAGGCAAATGGCAAATACGGATTTATCAACTTAGAAGGTAAAATTGTGATAGAGCCTGTATATGACTTAGTGGAATCATTTACAGAGGGGCTAGCTTGTGTTAGCCAGAAAGGAAAATTTGGTTACATAAATGAAAGAGGTGAGAAGATAATTCAATTTCAATTCCAAGAAGCTAGTTCCTTTCGAGAAGGTCTCGCTTCTGTCAAACAAAATGGAAAGTATTTTTTTATAAACAAATATGGCAAACGAGCAATCAAATCCAATTTTGATTTTGCCAACTCATTCTATGAAGGTTTAGCACGTGTGCGTATAGATGAGAAATATGGCTACATCAATAAACGTGGAGAGTGGATTGTAAAACCCAGTCTCGAGCCAATGTACCACGATGCATTTCATTTCAAAGAAGGAAGAGCAGTATTTAGCAAACGGGATAAGTATGGTTATCTCGACAGGTCAGGTAAAGTGGTAATTGAGGCTAAGTTTGATTTTGCGGACTCCTTCTATGATGACTTGGCAGTAGTCGCTGTTGGAAAAAAAGTAGGATACATCAATCGTTATGGGGAATATGTAGTGAAACCCCAATTCGACAACGGCGAAAATTTTTCTGAAGGTTACGCTGCCGTAAAAAAAGGCGACTTATACGGATTTATCCGCAAAGAAGACATAGCTAGAGAAGTGATTGTAAAATAAGATTTTTACCACGGATGAACACGGATAGACACGGATGATGATTGTTACGCTCATTTCGAGCCTACGAAGGTGTTAGATTTGCGACTGAGCAAATGGGGTCACATCAGTTTGCACGAATGTGAGAAATCTATACTCCAAACGCTGTATTAGAATAATCTAATACAGCGTTTGTAAGATAGACCTTGCAAAGTCTAAAGACACGATCAAACGCACAGTGGAACGAGGAAGCTGTTCGAGATGACAAGATAATACAGACTATCCGTGTTTATCTGTGTTCCAACTCAATGCTGCTTCTTGGGGCGCAGCATAATGTGGTATTCCTCTATCGACCTTCGCTGAAGTCGTAAACGAGTTTCATCATGAGACCAGGATTTTTTGTGACAAAGCGGATAACGTCTTCGTGTTTGACCGAATAAAGAGAAACTGAATCTTCGTTGATGTAAGTAAACTCAGATGGTAAACCACGTTTTAATCTAAGCATAGATCCAACAAAATCTCCGCGTTTTAAAATCCCTTTTAGTTTTCCACGCTGCTCTACTTTTACTTCTCCGTTTCGAATGATATAGATATTGTCCAAACGAGTTCCTTCCTGCGTAAGAATAGATGGCATCGAAACTTCTATCGGATTTAACATAGATTCTAAAAGTGTTTTCTGTGTTGCGGTTAACGCTTGAAATGCACTGCTAGAAAGTACATTCCAAGATTCTGCATCACGCATTTTGGCAACTTTTGCGAGAGTTTTTTCAAATTCAGTTCCACTGATAAAACTCAAAAAACGATCCTTAGTAATCGTGTAGGCTACTACATCCGTCTCAGCTACAACGGCGGCGGTTCGTTTTTGGTCTGTGATGAGAGCAACTTCTCCAAAATAGTCATAGGTTCCATACACTTTTTTAGAAACCAAACCTTCTGAAACTACTGAGACATTTCCAAAATAGATGATGTAAAATTTATCTGCACTTTCTCCTTTTTGGATGATCATATCTCCTTTTTTGAAGTTCACTTCTTCGACGATATTGATAAATTCCATAGCCTTACCAATGGAAAGTCCTTCAAAGAAATCAAGACTTTTCAAAACACCTAAAACCTGACTTGCCTTTTCAAATTGAGGTGACTTTGCAGGAAAATAGAGAGTATTCTCAATTCCAAATTTCGCAAGAGTGAGACTTGTATCCTTTGGAAAATCTTTTGTTGCGATGTGGTAAACAACTGTTCGCTTCTTTATATCTTCAGGAAGAGAGTCTAGGTATTTAATTGGAGTATGAAGGGGAGCAACACCTGACTCATGGTAAATCACATTTGAATTCCATGGAAAATTTCTAAGTTCATTGTATCTATCACGATTAATAATATTTTCGTTTAGAAATTTTTCATGAATCTCAGGGTCATTATTGTGATCGGAAGAATATACAAAAGACTGATCTTGGAACTCCATTTTAAAACCGATAGCCGGAATAGAGTGAAGAGTATAAAACATTTCAAACTTTCCACCATAAATAAACGCCGGCTTATTGATCTTAACCGGATGAAAGGTAAACAAGCTTTTTAGATATTCTTGAGACACATTAGTGAAAGCAGAATATTTATATAAAAAACTATTCATCACCGTTTCGGTTGTATAGATATTGATTTTGCCTTCTTCTAGAATCTTTTGAAATGTTCCTGCGTCATGATCTGCATGGCAATGTGTGAGGATAATCGAGTCAATGAACTTTGGATTAACATTAGAATCTAAAAGCCATTCTGTAGAATTGACAGGAGGATCTACCATAATTCCAAAATGATTTAGCCAAATGATAAAACCGGAAGTATTTTCATCGGGATCAAACCCATGACTCGGACCCAAGCAGGTAACACCAAACAAAGGAGGGATAAATGGTTCGCGCAAACGTTCGCTGATATTATAGAATGCTTTGTATTCCATTTTTCCTGGAACATCAGTAATATGTTGTGCGCCAATGGACACCGCAAAATCACCATTAGCCTTCTTTTTTATAGTAGTGCCATGAATGGTAAACTGATCATCTTTAAAAATTCCAAATCCAACCATTTCATGAAACTTAAAAGTACTACTAAAAAAATTATGCTCTGATTTAAGATCGGGAATGTAAGTATCTCCATTTAACAACTCATAATCCTTTGTTAAATCCAGATTACGCGGTCCAAAAATAGATTCTCGAAGAACTTTTTTAAAACGTCGAAACTGCTCTTCACTGCAAATAATAAAAGTACGTTTTCTTCTAAAAAAGAAATTGTAGTAAATAGGAAATTCTAACTCAGCAACACTGATGCCTTTAGTCCAACTGAAAAATTCATTTGGTAAAACAAAAACCTGCGGAACACCACCTTCTAAAAACATAGTGTCCTTAATTGTTTCAGGTGGAGAACCAAATTGAATACATGAAATATCAGTTTTTACTAGATAGCCACCACGAGGCAGTGAAATTAGACAGGGATTTTTTTCATCATGACTACTCATTTTAGAACCTTAATGCTATTCGTTGTTGCATATTTCAACACGTCAACTTTTTTATGATTACTATGTCGATTTTAATATGAAATAATTTATTGAAAAAGATTGTAACTTCTTAGCATACACCTTATTGCCACAGAGGCACAAAGACACGGAGAGATTAAAAGAGAGTCTATTTCATAATATACTGCTTATTTTAGTAATTTAGCCTTGGTTATTATTCTATTACAATTTGATAATTGAATCCCAAATTTCATTAGCTCTCTTTAATTCGACGAATAAGAATAAAAATAGCGCAATCCCAAAAATCTCTGTGTCTTTGTGCCTCCGTGGCAAACCACACTAGTTACAAAAGATTTATAGTTCTCTTTCCAAACTAAAGCCTTCAATGCTTTCGGGGAGTTTGGCTTTTATCTTTTTGGCAAGTTCGTATGCATCTTCCATAGGAAGCCTGACTGCAAATGTGAGATTTTCTGATTTTACAGCAATAGAAGTAAGTTCAAATTTTATTTTCTGTAATTTAAGAAGGCTTTTAATTGCTTCTTTAGAGTCGATACGTTTACAATTGAATTTGATATAAGTGTGATGCACTTCAAGAGGTGGAAGAAATTTCAAAATCACTTGAACCAGACTCATAACAACAAATCCAAAGCCAGCTAGGTTGATATAACCCGCTCCGCAGGCAACTCCCGTCACAACCGAATAAAAGAAAGTAGCAGTATCTTTTGCATCTCGCAGAGTTGTTCTAAACTGAATAAAACTGAGAGAACCAAAAATACCCACAGCCCAAGCGAGATTTTGTCCAATCACATTAATCATAATCGAAAAAACAATCGTTACAATAATTTGGGAATGAATTACAGATTTGTCGTAGTTTTTTCCGGTGTAAGTAAGATAAGACATACCACTAATTAAAAATCCTATCAGAGAAGCAATTCCGATTCTGAAAGCAAGTTCAGTCATAGGAACAATTTCTTGTTTTTCGGGAGCTTGTAAGATGAGTTTTAAAAAGTCAAATTCCATTTTTCCGTAATGTTGTTTTGCTTGGGTTATTTATACAACTAAGTTTTAGATAGACAGAGAAAATAATTCTAGTAACATTGGGTTATGGATTCTAAATCTTTTAGTAAGGTTCTAATTTTATCAATGTACTTTTTACTTTCCTTCTTTTACTCTTGCAGAAAAGAAAAAGAAGGTTTGTTTGGAAATGAAACCTCACCAAAAACTTTTTGGACAGCAAATAAATCTGTATTGCCACATGCAATAAGGGAAGAAAAATTCTACCAACTTTTTCCAGGTTATAAAAAAAACTTTCATTTTGAAGGAAGTGGAGTTTTCTCCAAAGGAAATCTTTTTTATGTAGTTTTTGATAACACAAAAGCGATAGGCGTTATTGACTCTTCCTTAACTCTAAATAGCGAATTGAATTTTTTAAAAGGAAATTTATTTGAAAAATCGAATTATGAAGGAATTACATTTAAAGATTTAGAACCATCTTCTTTTTATGTTATGATAGAGTCATTAGAAGTAAATAACAGCTATTATCCCGCAATAGTAAAATTAGATACAAATCTAAATTCATTGGAACAAAAGTTTGTAAAATTTGAATTAGAAAAAAAGAACAAAGGTCTTGAAGGGATAAGTTTCATTAACCGCAATGGAGAAAATTTTATCCTAGGACTTTGTGAAGGAAATTTCTGCAACAGTGATAAAGAAAAAACAAGGGGAAATGGACGAATCCAAGTCCTAAAAGAAACAGAAACAGAATGGGTGAAAGTAGCAGAAATAAAACTTCCTGCTTCGATTAACTTTTTAGATTATGCAGATATGGATATTGAAAATGGAAGAGTGGCTATTGTATCACAGGTATCTTCCGCAGTGTGGGTCGGTGAGTTTCATTCAGAAAAATGGGAACTCTTAGATAAAGGATCTATTTTCTATTTCCCATTTGGAGACAGAGAAGGCAATCCCGGGCTGGGTGGAGAAATCATCTACTGCAATATAGAAGGAGTATCTTGGATCGGTCCACACGAAATCGTTGTAGTTTCAGACAAACGAAACGAAGACCAAGAAAAATGGTGTAAACACAAAGAGGAAATGATTCATATATTTGAAATTCCTCATTCGTAAAAATAAACTTACCTTACAAAAATTAGCCGAAAATAAAAAGGTAAGAATGCCACGAAAAAAGAAACTCTGTGCCTCTGTGGCAAAAAACAAATTAGAATCGCATTTTTATATTAGGATGGATTTATGAGCAGAAAAGTTGGAATGAAAGAAAGAATAAAATACGAGTTCGAAAATACTCTCTCTAAAGGGACAATTGCAATCATTGGTTGGTTAGCACTGCTTTCCATTTTGATAGTAATAGTAGCAGGAACGATTATCACTCTTGGACAGATTTCACAAAACCCAGAAGAAAAGTTAGAGTTCTTTGAGGCAGCATGGCAAAGTTTAATGCACGCATTAGATGCTGGTGCTGTTGGAGCTGACCAAGGTTGGACATTTCGTTTTGTAATGTTACTTGTTACGATTGGTGGAATTTTTATTCTAAGTAGTTTGATTGGGGTTTTGACATCTGGACTTGAATCCAAATTAGAAGAAATGCGAAAAGGTCGCTCTCGTGTTTTAGAAAAAAACCATACACTGATTCTTGGTTGGAGTGGAAAAATTTTTCCTATCATCTCTGAAATTATAATCGCAAATTCCAACTTAAAGCGGGCAAGTATTGTTATCCTCGCAGAAAAAGACAAAGTTGAAATGGAAGATGAGCTAAATGCAAAAATTCCAGATACAAAAACAACTCGAATCATTTGTAGAACAGGTAGTCCAATGGACGTAGCGGATTTGGAGGTAGTAAATTTAGATGAAGCCAAATCTATTATTGTTATGGCACTAGATGAGCCTAATCCAGACATTCACGTAATCAAAACAATTTTAGCGATCACAAATAATCCAAAAAGAAAATTAGAAAAATATCATATCGTAGCTGAAATGAAAAATCAAGAAAACCTACCGGCAGCTACCCTCGTGGGTGGAGATGAGGCTACTATCGTTTTATCTCCCGATTTGATTGCACGTGTAACAGCACAAACCTGTAGACAATCAGGACTGAGTGTGGTATACACTGAATTACTCGACTTTGACGGAGTTGAAATTTATTTCAAAGAAGAAACAACACTCAAAGGAAAAACTTTTAAAGAAGTACTTTTTTCGTATGAAACCTCTTCTGTGATTGGGCTTTTATCAAAGAGTGGGCAAGTATTGATTAACCCGCCGATGGATACAGTAATTTCCGAAAAAGACAGTCTTATCGTAATTGCAGAGGATGACGATACGATTCTTTTGTCAGAGAAATCGGATTATGAAATTAAAGACAATTTATTCCAAGCTCCTAAACCCCATAACTTAAAAAAAGAGAAAACCCTAATTTTAGGCTGGAATGAAAAAGGAACAAGGATCATAAGTGAATTAGAAAATTATGTAGGAACCGGTTCCGAAATTACAATTGTGTCTGAGTTAGAAGAAACTAAAGAAGAATTAAAGAATATTAAATTCAAAAAACAAAAGTTAAAACTAATGCAAGCAAACATCACAGATAGAAATATTTTAAATTCCCTGAACGTCGCGTCGTATAACTACATTATCATTTTATGTTATACAAAAGATATGGATATACAAGAAGCGGATGCAAAAACTCTGATATGTCTTTTACATCTAAGAGATATTTCTGATAAAACAGGAAAAAATTTAAGCATAGTAAGTGAAATGTTAGACAATAAAAATCGAGATCTAGCAGAAGTAACTAAAGCGGATGATTTTATAGTGAGCGACAGGATAATCAGTCTTATGCTCTCTCAATTATCAGAGAAAAAAGAACTAAAGAAGGTATTTGATATTTTATTTGAAGCAGAAGGTTCAGAAATTTACTTAAAACCAGTTACCGACTATGTTAAAACAGGAGACTCTATGAACTTTTATACGATCCTAGAATCAGCCGCAATTAAAAACCAAGTAGCAATTGGTTACAGAATTCATGCCTATGCAAATGATGCCTCTCGTGCCTATGGAGTTGTTATCAATCCCAAAAAATCAGACTTAATTCGTTTTACTTCTGAAGATAAAATTATAGTGATCGCAGAGGAATAAGGATTTAATATGTATATAAAACAATTTTTAGTATTAATTTTATTCGCGGTAAACAGTATTTTATCGCAAGAACCTCCCAAAACAACAACTACTCCAGCCAAAGAAGTTCCCAAACAGGAGTTAGTAAAAAAAGAACCAGGCATATCTTTTGTCAAATCAGAATGGAAAGATATTGTAGCTATTGCAACTAAAGAAAAAAAATACATCTTCATTGATGCATATACTACGTGGTGTAGTCCGTGCAAATGGATGGATGAAAATGTATACAATTCTAAACAGGCAGAAGATTATTTTTCTTCAAAATTCATTAGTGTAAAAATGGATATGGAAAAAGAAGAAGGTCTACTATTTAAAGATAAATACAGAGTAGACGCTTATCCAACCTATTTGTTTTTTGATTCGACAGGTAAGGTAATTCATAGATTCCAAGGTCCATTAGAAGTAGAAAACTTTATTAAAGAAGTAGAAAATACATTTACACCAGACAAAGCATTCTACGAACTCAAACGTAAATACGATAAAGGAATCAAAGACGAAAAAACACTCTATGAATATATCTATGCCTCTTTCAAAGCATTCGGTGAGGTTAATCAAGATTTGCTCGAAGATTATTTTGATACACAAGATGATTTTCTTTCTCAGAAAAACTGGCATATACTTGATGAATTTGTTCTAGATATAAAATCTAAACCATTTCGTTACCTGACAGCCAATCGAGAAAAATTTTATCCTGTTTTCGGAAAAGATACTGTAGAAAAAAAAATCTATTTAACTAAAATGTCTTATTATTCCAAAAAAGAAGATTGGAAAAATTATGCGATAGTGTCTATAGCCTATGCAGAAAAATATTCTATGAATGACTGGAAAGACTTAGACGCAATTGCTTGGAAATTATCTGAAAAGGTAAAAGATAAAAAGGTATTAACTAAAGCAGAGACATTAGTAAAACGTTCCATTCAACTAGANNCATTTAATCACGATGAATAGTATTCGAATGGCAAAAGAAGCAGGAGAAAGTTATGATAATAGCATTAGCCTTTTAAACTTAATCATTCAAAAACTTTTACTTCAATTAGATCCTAAAAAAGGGAAATAAACCCTTTCAATTCGCGCATTACCACCAATCGATGTACAATGCTGTCAAGTTAACGAAAATAAACGGTAGGATAGGCATCCTTGCCTGTCCAGTGAACAGGCAGGGATGCCTATTCTACCATTCATTGCACAATATTTAATCCTTAACTTGACAGCATTGAGCGATGTCTATAAGAGTTTTTAGAAAGAATTAACAAGATTTTATTTTCCAAGCGTTAACGTGTGGCAAATCTTCGTCCAACCAATACGCAGATGAGTTTGTTACCACTAAAATCTCTTCCCATTTAACACCGATATCCCCCTTACCAATATGCGGTTCAACTGCCCAGAAACCTACATCAGCTC
>DDBL01000087.1 GCA_002333425.1 Leptospiraceae bacterium UBA2033 | reverse complement strand
GTTGTAAGACGCAATTCTTTTTAAGAAATGGTATAAATTATTCTGGATAAAGTACATCTATGAATAGAATGAATTTTTCCTTAAATGTTTTAGAGAATGTTCTTAATAGTAAATTTTCATTGATATCGTGATAGGGCTGACTTATAACCCACGAATTACCTTGACGATAAGACTCATACAGATGATTTAAAAAATAGGGTCTCCAACTCCAATTATTNNATCCGTAACAAAAAAACGAAAAATACTTTCATCTACAGTAAAAATTTCTGAATGAGAAATAACACTTCCATCTGGATTAAACTGAATCTCATCTCCAATTTTTTGGATTAAAGCTTCCACTGTATTTTCCCAATTTACTTTTTGTTTAATCTCTTCAATTTTGATGGAATAAAAACTATCTACTAATTGGTTTAATTGAGAAGTGTATTTTGATTTTTCTGGTTGTCGATTCATTGCTTTATCAAATAAAAATCCTTGAATATACCTAGAACCAAAACTCATAGCTTGGTGTAACTCTTCCACGGTTTCAACACCTTCGAATAATAACGATATGCCTAAACTTTCTCCCAAACGAGAAAGAGTATACAATATCTCTCTATAACTTCTCTCAACAAGCGACATACGCAACATCTGCATATCCACTTTAATAATATCAGGAAGAAAAATTCCAATTCTATCCAGGTTAGATGACTTAGAACCCAAATCATCTATCGCAATTTTAAATCCAAAATCCTTGTACATATGAATCAATGGTTTTAAAGATTCTAAATTTTTATGAATATAATCCTCAGTAATCTCTATAACGATTCGTTCGGGAGATATTCCTAACTCTTTTACTTTTTGAATAGTGGGTGGNNTGATCAATATTTCTTTGAAATTGGCGAAATGGAGAAAAGTTATTTATGTCTGTATTGATTTCATATTGATTGGAAAGAAAAAATTCTCCCATTGTCTTAACTGATCCATCTGGAAAAACAATTCTGCCCAATGCCTCATATCCAAAAACAGACTTATTTTCAATGGAAAGAATCGGCTGAAAATAAGGGACAATCTCTCCTTTACTTAACCAATCCATCCATTCCGTTTGNNCACCTAATTAAATTTCTTGGCGTACGTAAAAAGTCTCACCCAAAATTAATATTGCATTATGAAATAAAAGCCCTTTAAACCCCCTTTTCAAGCAAAGATTTTGAATTTAAAGCAATTTTTATACATCCTTGGTCTTATTTTTGCAAATAGTATTTAATGGAATGTACGGTCTAAAATTTTAGGTTATAGTAGTGCTTTTTTCTTAAAATATTAGCAATATCGGTACTTTTGCTTATTAGATAAGCATCCAAAGGATTTACTATGAGTATTACAATGAATTATCCTGAACACTCCAAAGCGTATGATGAAATGTTCACTGGAATCGAAAAACCCAGAGATCATTATAAGGATGTATTTGATCTTCTTGCTAACTTAGGCATTGGAGAATTTAAAGAAAAAGAGATTCTAGCTAAGTTAGTTTCCATCAATCAGGGAATCACATTTACTGTTTATAGTGATGGAAAAGGAATAGAAAGGATATTCCCGTTTGATCTAATTCCACGTATCATAAAAAAAATGGAATGGGATATTATAGAAACTGGAATTCAACAAAGAATCAAAGCTCTCAACCTATTTCTAACAGATATCTATTCTACTGGAGAGATTATTAAAGATGGTCTAATTCCAGGTGATCTAATTTATTCTTGTCCCGATTTTATTCCCGAAATGGTAGGAGTAAAAGTTCCACATAATATCTACACTCATATATCTGGAATAGACATTATCCGCGATGCTGATGGCGGTTACTACGTGTTAGAGGACAATCTACGAACTCCCTCTGGAATTTCCTATGTATTAGAAAATCGAATTATCATGAAAAGAATTTTCCCTGAAATCTTTAAGGAAAGTTCAGTGTTGCGTGTAGATTCTTATCCTGCATTATTACACGATATGTTAATGCAGCTTGCTCCACTTGATAAAGAAAAACCTACGATTGTCCTACTTACACCGGGAGTTTATAATTCAGCCTATTACGAACATGTATTTCTTGCTTCTCAAATGGGAATTCAACTCGTAGAAAGTTATGACTTAATGGTATCTGATCATAAAGTATACATGAAAACGATTGAAGGATTAAAACAAGTAGATGTAATTTACAAACGAGTTGATGACTCCTTCATTGATCCACTTGTTTTTAGAAAAGATTCAGTTCTCGGAGTTCCTGGGCTTTTTGAATGTTACAAAAGAGGAAATGTAGTATTAGTAAATGCAATTGGAAATGGAGTTGCAGATGATAAAGCCGTATATTCTTATGTTCCAGACATGATTAAATACTATCTAAATGAAACACCAATACTAAAAAATATTCCTACTTACAGATTGGGAATTGAAGAAGAACGACAAGAAGCGTTTTCTAAAATGAACGAACTTGTTGTAAAAGCAACCAATCAATCAGGCGGATACGGCATGTTAATCGGTCGAGATGCTTCACCCGAAGAAATCAAAGCCTACAAAGAAAAAGTTTCGGAAAATCCTAGAAATTATATCGCACAACCTACTATCAATCTTTCAACCGCTCCCTGTTTTTTTAATGGAAGCATTGAACCGCGGCATATTGATCTTAGACCCTTCGCCATTTATTCTCCCAAAGGCGTACAACTAATTCCTGGGGGATTAACACGAGTAGCCTTAAAAAAAGGTTCTTTGGTTGTAAACTCTTCCCAGGGGGGCGGCAGCAAAGATACTTGGGTGGTAAGTTAATATGATGTTAAGTAGAATTGCAGAATCACTTTTTTGGTTAGGTCGTTTTGTAGAGCGTGCTGAGGGTATCTCCATTAGCTTACAAGTTCAACACTCTGCATCATTGGAAGCAGATTTGTATGGATTTAGTAATTGGGAACCTATTTTAAACGCTGTAGGTCAATTAAGTTCCTTTTATAAAGTGCATAAAGAAGCTTCATCGGATAATGTAATTGACTACCTTATTTTTTCACCGGAAAATCCTAATTCGATTTTAGAATGTATCAACCGGGCACGAGAAAATGCGCGCGGTGTAAGAGACATGATTTCCAAAGAAAGTTGGGAAATTGTAAATGTAACTTACCACGAACTAAATAAATTTAACATGGAAATGGTAAGAAAAGAAGGTCCTGACAAACTATTTAACTTTATCCGCCAGAGAAGTTATCTGTTTGAAGGAGCAACTGAAATTACAATGTTTAGAGGTAAAGGTTATCATTTCATGAGAGCTGGAAAATACTTAGAGCGAGCAGACCAGATTGCACGTATTTTAGACGTAAAATACCACATTCCACTTCCGAGAGTGGAAGATGTTGGTAATCCGCTAGACATTTACCAATGGAAAACTCTTCTTGATTCAACTGGGGCTTATGAAGCTTATCTGCAACACTACAATATAAAAATTACACCCATTCAAATTGCAGAACTTTTGATTTTTAATCCTCAACTGCCTCGTTCCCTGCTATTTTGTATGGAAAGAGCTTTACAATCATTTAGGCAAATTTCTTCGATTCGAGAAAAATTCTTCGCCAATAAAGCAGAACAAAAAATCGGAAAACTTTACTACCAGATTGCTTACAGCAATGCAGAAGAAATTTTCTTTTTTGGATTACATGAATACCTTACGAACTTTATCAACGATCTAATTGATATAGGAGAAGAAATTAACCATACCTACTTCGGGTATGTGTGATTAAAACCTAGCAGCGAATTCTTCGATAGTTAAGATTGGTTTGCCTAACTCTTTCCAAGTAAGCTCGGATTGAAACTTTTCTGGGTAGTTGTTTAATGCCTCTATGATTTTTCCCACATAGAAAAACTTGGGGCTGAGTTTTCCTAATAACTGTATTAAGAACAAAGGTGTCTTTTGAATTTTTAGGTTTTCTCTTTTGTAATAACGAATGAAAATTTTAGCAGCATCATCCGCGATGTATCCTTTTAAACCTTGAACAGGATAATCTCGATTTTCCTCTTTGAGTAGCTTATAAGAATTAGCTACTTGTTTTGCATAATCTTGCCCTGCGATATAATACATTTTCTGTTTGGAGTTTCCAGCTAACTGAATCTTACTTCCAGCTTTTTGAATATTTAAAAAATTTTCCATAAAACTGGAGGGATAAAATATTGTATAAGGAATTCCTGAATTCTTGATTTGACGAACTGCTTCCAGCTTAATCCGAAACACCCACCAATCAAAATCATTTGCCCCTTGGTAATTCATAACAAGAGAGGATAAATAAGAAATCCGCTTGATATTCTTTCGCCTAGCAATTTCCAAAAATAGTTTTAAACCTTGCTCTTCCGTATGAAATTCGCCCAGAGTTTCATTAGGTTTAACAGATAAATTGAGATGAACTGCTTCCACATTGGTAAGAAAATTTTCAATTTCAGCTGGGTTATTAATATCACCAACAACTAAGTGAACTCCGATGGGTAATTCAATTTTGGCTTGTATAATATCTCGAACCATTGCATAAACTTCAAATCCAGAAGTTAACAATGCATTAACCACAGGTTTGCCAAGCATTCCTGTCGCACCAATGATCCCGATTTTTTTAATATTATCTGCCATAATCTCTTGTTGATTGAACCAAACGTCTGACAGTGGGTAGCTAACCACTGTCAGACGTTGGTTTAGTCGATGTATTACTCTACGTTTAAAAGTTCTACGTCAAATAAAAGAGTTGCTCCACCTGGAATATCAGCACCGGCTCCTCTATCGCCATAACCTAAGTGAGACGGAATGATTAGTTTTCTAACTCCACCAATTTTCATTCCTTTCACTCCTCTGTCCCAACCTTTGATGACTTCGCCACGACCGAGTTGGAAACTAAATGGTTGACGTCTGTCTTTGGAACTATCAAACTTTTTCCCATTTGTTAAAGTTCCGGTGTAATGAACAGTAACCGTATTTCCATCTTTTGCCTCTTTTCCAGTTCCTACTTTCACATCTTTAACCACTAGATCTTTTACTTCCTGTGCACCCATTCCAAATGTTACTAAACTAACTACTAACAAAATTTTAAACATACTTTCTCCTTTAATAATAAAAACTTTTTTTACCACCGATGAACACGGATTAACACAGATAGGGGATTTACACGGTCACCTCGAACTGCTTCACCGTGAGAGGTCTATTTTGCTTAATACTATCGTTATATTGCAAAATAGATTTCTCACATCCGTTCGAAATGACTGTGTAACCTTTACATTAGATAACATTCTTCTGTCAACTCTCTGTGTCTTTGTGCCTCTGTGGCAATTACTTCTTACTCTCTTTCAAACATTTTCTAAATTTACTTCGTCTTTGTTTTTCAAAACTAGTGATAGAATTTTCGTGAACGAGAGTTAAACCAATATCGTCAAGACCTTTGTAGAGACAATCTTTACGAAATGGGTCTACATCAAAAGAATAGGATTTGCCATTACCCGCTTTGACTACTTGACTCATGAGGTCAATTTCTAACTTTGCGTTAGGCGTAGAATCTACGTATTTGAAAAGTTCGTCTACTTGCTCGGATGAAAGAACAATCGGAAGCATTCCGTTCTTAAAGCAGTTGTTATAAAAAATATCTGCATAAGAAGGAGCGATGATCGAACGAAATCCATAGTCTTCGAGTGCCCAAGGTGCGTGCTCACGGGATGATCCGCAACCAAAGTTATCTCGCGCCAAAAGTATATTAGCCCCTTGGTAACGTGGTTGGTTGAGAATGAACTCAGGATTTGGTTTGGTTCCTGCGTCGTCTAAAAATCTCCAGTCGTGAAACAAGTGAACTCCAAAACCAGAACGTTCAATTTTACGAAGAAATTGTTTAGGAATGATTTGGTCTGTGTCAACGTTCGCCTTATCTAGAATAGCCGCAACGCCGTTTAATGTTGTAAATGCTTTCATGATTAACTCCAATACCTGATGTCTACAAATTTTCCTTCGAT
>DDBL01000024.1 GCA_002333425.1 Leptospiraceae bacterium UBA2033 | reverse complement strand
CTGTGTCTCTCTCACTGCCGGCACCGGTGGTGAGTTTATCGAACCATGGCAAACCACACTGAGTAGTTACAAATAAAGTAGGTTTATTGTTCCGACTTCGTTCTCACATAAAAGTGCGATATATTGTTCTTACCCGTTGGGCGTTTATCGATTTCGATTCCAGAAATAGTTTTAATCATATCGAGTAGTTTTTTATGACCGTAATTTCGTGGATCAAAGTCTGGTTGTTTTTTTAGGATTAGATTTCCGAGGACTCCTAAAAATACCCAACCATCTTCTTCTGCAATATCATTGATGCTATCAGAAATGAGTTGGATTAGATCGTTATCAATTTTTGCAACAGAAGCTAGAGGAATGTCTTTTTTTATGGCAGCTTTAGTTGTGGTTTTAGTGTGCGGTTGGTATTTACTTTCTTTGTGTAAAATTTCGATGTAGATAAATTTATTACAAGAAGCGATAAAAGGAGAGGGAGTTTTCTTTTCACCAATTCCGATTACTTTCATTCCAGCTTCTCTGAGTCTTGTGGCTAATCGAGTGAAATCGCTATCGCTTGATACAATACAAAATCCATCAACTCCTCCAGTATACAAAATATCCATTGCGTCTATGATTAGAGCTGAGTCACTGGAATTTTTTCCAGTTGTATAGCTATATTGTTGGATTGGGGTAATTGCGTTTTCTAGTAAAACAGTTTTCCAGCCGGATAGAGTTGGTTTTGTCCAGTCTCCGTAGATTCTTTTGAAAGTAGGTGTTCCGTATTTAGCCACTTCTTCTAACATTCCTTTGATATTGGAATACGGTACATTATCCGCATCTATCAACACTGCTAATTTTAATTCTCTAGGACTTTCCATATCTTTCGTATATTGCATGTTTACATTACGTTTTATTACTTAATTTGAAGCAAGAAAAAAATCTGATTTAACCATGCTTTTATTTATTTAAGCTAGTTGATGTTAATCATTGACGATTTTGGTTTCATTACAATTGATAGATGTATGGTTCGGTTTTATTTTGTAATATTTCTCTGTGCTTTTTATTCGATTTTATTTGCACAAGAAACCATAAAATTAAACAAAGAGACAGGGAAAATAAGTTTAGGCAAATCTGTATACTATTTTCATGACCCGACTGGTCAAATTAGTTTTACAGAAGTAAGTAACCCCGAATTTCAAAAAAAATTCCAACTAAATCCCAAAGACATTATTAATTTTGGATATAGTCAAGATACTTATTGGTTTCGTTTTGAAATTGAAAATTCTGATCTTAGGGTGAATGATTGGTTGCTCGAAATGGGATATTCCAATTTAGACTTAATAGAGTTTTATTATAAGCAGGAAGATACTTGGGAAAAAAAAGTATATGGAGATAGTTTCCCATTTTCAAATCGAGAAATTTTTAGTAGATTTTTTATTTTTCCACTAGAACTTTCGTTGGAAAAATCTTATCCATTTTATATAAAAGTAAAAACATCGACGATTGTAATTTTACCTCTCACACTTTATCAGACAAAAACATTTATAGAGTCTAGTGCAAAACAAGAAACTTGGTATGCTTTATTTTATGGTGCCATGGCGGTTATGATTTTTTACAATGCATTCATTTATATTTCTTTTAGAAGTAATAGTTATCTTTTGTATTGTTTTGCTACATCTTTTATGCTTTTGTTTTATGTTGCGTTTAACGGACATGGATTTCAATATCTATGGCAGGATTGGATTTGGTGGCAAAATAATTGTGTTCCGATATTTACAGCTTTAGCATGGTTTTTTTTACTTTCCTTCACAAATCGATTTTTAGAACTCAAAGTAAAGTTTTTTACTTTGAGACAAATTTGTATTTTTTTACAATTTCTATTTTTTCTTACTTTTTTACTTTTATTTATTTCGATTAAATACTCACTGATCATTCAAAATTTACTTGGATTTGTTGCCGCCACATTTGTATTAACCGCAGGAATAATTAGTTTTATGAAAGGAAATAGATCTGCACGATTTTTTGTAGTTGCTTGGTTTACTTTTTTGTTTGGGGTAATACTGTTTACCCTCACTATTTTAAATATACTTCCTGCTAATTTTTTTACTATTCATACGATTCAAATAGGATCTTTTTTAGAATTAGTTTTACTTTCCTTTGCGCTTTCGGATAGATATCAAATAATACAAAGTGAAAGTAATAGAGTTCAAAAAGAACTTTTGGATACAGAAAGAAAAGCCAATGAAACGTTAGAGATTAAAGTAAAGGAAAGAACTATCGAATTAAATGAAAGTCTCCGAATTATAAAAAACGATTTGGCGATAGCAAAAAAAATCCAATCAGCAACACTTTCGTCCAATCTCAATCAAAATGAAAAGCTGGAAATTGTGGTTCGTTATAATGCGATGAGCGAAGTAGGTGGAGATTTTTATAGTGTGAATAAACTAGATGATTCTACACTTAGGATTTTTTTGGCAGACGCAACTGGGCATGGAGTACAAGCAGCTCTCATTATGATGGCGATACAAGGAATCTATGATGGAATTAAAAACTTTGCACTACCAGTAAATGAAATCATGGAAATTTTTAGTAAGGAGTATGTCAGGCGTTATGGTAGTTTGAATAGTTTTCTTACTTGTATTTTAGTCGATATAGATACAGTAAATCAAAAAATAGTTTATTCTTCTGCAGGTCATCCCGCCGGACTTATCATAAACAAGGAAAATGAAATCCAACTTCTAAAAAACACGGGTGGGCTAATCGGTGTTCACTTCAACAATACATATAAGTTAGTAGAATATCCTTTTAGAAATGAAGAAAGATTGTTCATTTTTACCGATGGAATTTTTGAACAATTTTTGGGGGAAGAAGAGTTCGGCGAAGAAAGACTTTATAATATCTTGTTGCAAAGTAAAACAAGTGAAATTTCTAATTCAGTTGATTTAGTTCTTTCAGAGTTAGAAGTATTTTTAGGGGATACAGGCAAACAAGATGATATTACACTGATAGGAATTGGTTACAAAGCTGAATGACTTACAGACTTCTAATTTTCTTTTTTAGTTTTTTTTATCTCTATGCGCAAGATTCTGAATTGGTATTCCCAAAAGCAACAGGCGAAAAACGAGAACAATACAAATCTGAAATGAAAAAAGTTATTTCTGCAGAATTAGAATTGTTTCGTATTAAGAAAAGTGAAACTTCTATAAAAAAATCTTTTGAATACATGCAAAACCTAAATTATTTTGAAGATGATGGATATAATTTTTTGAAGTTTGCTCTAGCGGATTACCCATCTAAGTCAGAGAATTTCTATTCGAATGCACTTGAGACTGTTTATACTTTATATGAAACTGGATTTGAATTTGAGATGGAAAATATTCTTTCTACAACAACTAATCCCAGACATTTTACAATTGCGGTTAACGTTTTACAAAGAGCTTATCCATTGGAAAGGGAAAAGTATTTAAAAATTCTAAAGGAAAGATTTAAGGATTATGAAAAAATTCCTATCTTAAAAATACTTTCCAGTTATTTAGAAAAATCCCCTGGTGAATATCTAATAAATCGTCCTTCTTTAAAAAAACTTTTTTCACATGATTTTGGAGACAGTCACTTTGTATTGTTTAGTTTGCAACGGACAAATCGAAATTATCCGGGACTTGTTTTAATTAAAAAACCGGATGGAAAATTTTTACGTATGGATGATGGATCTATTTTTACTCTATCCCAATTAGCTAGGTCTATTTCTAATTTGCCTTCTTATGTGGTAAATGGAAATACTCCACAAGGAATTTTTTCCATTCAAACTATAAAACAAGCAAAAAGTGAAGTTATCGGACCTACGCCAGCTATTATGACAGCGCTTCCCTTTGAAGTTTCTATGGATAAATTTTTCCATAATACGGACAAAAAAGGAAAATGGGATTTGGACATGTATCTAACATTGTTTCCGCCTTCATGGAGAGAGTATTTTCCCATCCAAGAAGCTTTTATTGCGGGTGAAATTGGGCGTAATGCAATTTATGCACATGGTACTACTGTGGACACTGAACTCTTTAAGGATTATAGCTATTACCCGAATACTCCAACGAAGGGTTGTTTATCTGCAAAAGAGATTTGGTCTAGAAAAAATGGAAAGTCAATCTATAGCGATCAACTTACACTACTCAAGGCAGTGAAAAGCTTAGAACCCGCAAATGGCTACATGATTGTCTTGGAAGTAGATGACAGGGAAATGCCTGTTAGCCTCGATGATGTATTGATGGATATTTTGGAAGTTGAGGAAAATTAAATTACCACGGAGGCACTGAGACCCAGAGTTTAGAGATTATTATTTAAACGAAATAAAATCTATTTTCATTTCTTTCGTGTATTCTGTAAGAATGAAAGTTAGCTGAATATTTTTTAGTAATGCTCTACAAAGAATTATGGTTAGTTAGTAAATTTAAAGAGAATTAAGAATGAGGATTTTAATCCAGATTGCTGCAAAACCCTCATTCTCTCTGTGACTCAGTGCCTCCCGTGGCAAAAAATTAAAAATCAATAATCTTTCAAACGAAGTGTAAAATAAACGGCGAATACGTAGCCTTTGCCCCATTTGATGTTAGCTCTTCCGAGATAGAGACCTTTTTTTAGTCTGACCATATCGTCACGAATGATACGAGACCAGAGAGGGTTGCCGGATAACGTATAGTTTAGAGTAAATACATTATGAGTTCCAAATATCGGTGGGTTGATTAATGTTTCAAATGGGAAAGTAAGAATTTTGAGCGGTCCGATTTCCATTCTGTTTCTTCCGCAACCAGCATCTTTTGTAATTGGGTTAAATACTTTTCCTTTCCATGGGAAAAAAGGTAGGTTTACCATTTTGAGGTTAGTTAGAGAGTTGATAGGCCAAAAGCTACCTAGTAGAACTCTACCGTCTGTTGGTCCACTTATTTCTTGGATGGTTGGAGTTTCTCCAAGTTCAAATAGTTGGTCTAGTTGTTCGCGAGAACGATTGACTAAGTCGTCTATCGTTAGGCTTGCTACTAGGTCTTGTAACTTTGCGTTTGGATTTGCCTTTAGCTCTGGGCTTATGGATTTGTCTGATTTAATCCAAGCAAAGAAACTATGAAACACACTCGCTGTTAATACAATTAGCAAAACAGGCGACCAAAACAAGATCGGAAATAGAAGAGCAATATTTGAACCGAGCCAAGTGCTCATTACCCTATCAAACCAATTTTCTTCTTTAATTTTTACATTTTTTGCCTTATGTGTGTTTGCCACAACAGGTGCTGCCATTACTTGTTCACTCATACTTACTCTCCTTTTTGTTTATCTTTCTTCTTTGAGAAATTCTCTTTAAAACTAATTGTCAATATAAAATATTATCTCACTCTGTTTTCTTTAAACTTTCGTCGTTAATGAAATCAGGAAACCAAAGCACTTTCGGAAAAAAGATAATTCGAACCAAACCAATTAACATCCAGATATAACAGATACTAAAAACAGCCCCACACCACCAAGTGATGTATTCAAAATTTCCACTGATGAATTTAATTCCCCACCAAGAAATAATATCTGTCAGAGAAGCGGCAAGTCCAAGTGGAAAAATCAATTGGTAAATTTTAAGTCGGTTGAAGTGTAAGGAAAATGGAATTCCAATCACAAAAAAACTTGTTGTAAAACCAGTTAGATGAGCGTGGGTAATCGCGATTAGCTTTCCAAGTCCCATTTGTTGAAAGTAGGTTTCGGCATTTCCGTGAAGTCCAATTTGATAACGTGCCTCAAATGCTCCAAAGGAAAAAGAAATTCCAAACATGATGACAGACATCCCAATTCCACGTTGTGCGGCTACGGGCAAATCATGTAAGTTAAAATGTAAAGCTGTTTCTTTGTATGGAATCATTTTAAATACAGTAAACACTAGACCAAAGAAAAATGCGAGTAGGGCGATTGGAGCACCAATTTGTATCCAAGCAGGTTTTGGTAACTCGACTTGTACTAACTCTGTTTCCGAAACTGGAGTTTCTCCAAAATTAAATTGTTCTTCTGCATTTAGCCCAAAGCTAAGTAGTAAAACGAAAAAGAGGTAAATACTGATTAGTCTAAAATTCATCTCACGCTCCTTTTAGTCGAACATAGAGAAGAACACCGGCATTTTTAACTGCAGTATGAATTGTTTCCTCTAAACTTGTTCCGGTTTTTTCAGGCAAAGACTGTGCAGGTTGACCAACAAAGCTAGAATACACTTTACTGCTCTTAGCCGCCGGAACATCTCTTGCGTCTAGAACTTGGACTTGTTTGATTTTTAATTGTTTGTCGGTTGTAAGTAGCAAGTAGAAAGTTTTTCCTTGGAAAGTAGCTGGAAAAATAATTGCTGTTCCAACTGGATATTGATTTTCTACAGGTATATAGATAGTATTCTCGTCTGCTGCACTTAAACTAGCACCCATTTTTTTTGCAGTCTCTATGTCGGCTGACGTTAGGATTGCATCTTTTAATTGCCAAGTTTGGGTTGTGGCAAAGGACAAACGCACTTCTTTTGGAATCAGGCTAGCTGGATCAAGCCATGCACCTGCCTTTGTTGGAGTTGAGTTTTTATCTCCTGGATTGGATTTTGCTTTTGCTTCTGTTTCGTTATTGGTTCCATCTCCATCGCTATCCATCGCTGCAATTTTTGCAAATGCGGCAATATTGTTGCCATTATCCTTAAAAACTTTCCCGTAATTATTGAGCGGGCTTCCACCACCATCTGCATGGCAGGAAAGGCAAGAAGGCATATAACCAAACTGTTGTTTATAAAGACGAGCATAAATGGGTTTAGCCTCAACTAGTAAAAGTTGTGTAAAAAATAAAATACTAACGATAAAAAATTTGTTTAAGCGCATGAGTTTTCTCCTAAGTTTTAAAAATTGAAAAATCCTGGTACTGTGTCTCGCATTTGTTGCAGAGTTTTACGTCCATTTTCGCCTGCGTCCATCAGTTTTCTGTATTGGTTTGAATTTCTTGGAGGCATTAGTTTGCTGGATTTGTCTGTGTTTTCGTATCTTTCCCAATCTAATGCATCTCGAATTTCTTTTTTGGCTTTGATGTTTTCTAAGACTTCTGCCTCAGTAACTCCCCCCATAAAGTTCAAACGTTTTGCTGGATTTCCTCTGTGACAAGAAAAACAATTGTCGGCAAACGCCTGTAATTCGGGGTGTTCTTTGATTTCGAGAGGTGGTCCACCTGACACCATTGGAGGTGACATTTCGGATGTATCCAAACAACAATATTGTTTTTTTCCAAGTAGTGCTTCTAAAATTTTCACTCTCGAAAATGGTTTTGGATCAAATAATTCGTTTGGTAGTTTTTGGATTTTGGCAATAAGGCGTCTAACGTCATATCCATTTTGTGCACCGAGAAGTTTTTGGTCAGACTCTGTAAAAAAACTAGCAACTCCATAAACACCATCTATCTCATCTGGTGTTAGAATTTGTTTTGGTGGTCTTAGGGTTAATGGATCTAATTCGCGACGTAGAGGAGGAAGTTTTTCAAATTCACTTAGATCTTCGTTATCTCTAGCTCCTTCTCCAAATTTAATTTCTCTTGTGAATAAAGAGCGAATCCATCCTTTGATTCCTTGTTTTTCACCGATTGGATCTCGGTTGGCAATATCCGATTCGGGAACTAAAATTCCTTTTTTGATTTCCGCATTTCCCTGTAAACCAAGTGGAATGGGAGAAAATTTTTCGTTTGTTGTAGACTCAGGTGTTTTTTCTTTGTTAAAGGCTAATCGTTGTAATCTTCTAAGTTCATTTGCTTCGCTACTATTTGGGTTAAATCCACCTGCATTATCAAGGTATAAAAATCCAAGAGAAAGCATTTGTCTTCTACAATCATTTCCTTTTTCACCACATCCATCTAACCAAAGGCGTTGTGTGGCATAGAAAAAGTTTCCGACATCTGTCAATTGGTCAAATCTTTCTGGATGAGAGAGTGGTTGTTGGATTGGAACATCTTGGTACGCTTCGCGGTTCCCGCGCGCTAGTGCAATTGCATTTGCCGTTTCTGGCTGACCGTTTGTTTCGTTCCAAGGACGTTGGGAAAAAATCGGAGTCCCACCTTGGTGACAAGTAGAACAAATTGCTCTACGTGCATATACGATACGAGGTGTACAGTCTTGGCAATAACTTTGCACAAGCTGAAATTCAAATCTTCCTGCTGCTTCATTGTAACTTACTACTTCTATTTCATTTGCATTTTCTACAAATCCTAGAAATAATTGACCCCTTGGCGCAAAACCAATATTAGCCCCTGAATTGGAAACTTCAAAATCTGCTGTAGAAACTATCCGTGGGTGTGCGTTATCCGCTTGCCCTTTGAGTAGAGAACGACCATTTGGAATGAGTAAACTGATTGGCTCTGTGCCCGCTGGATTTTGTTCTTTCAACATAGCTAAAAGTTTGCTATAGGGGTAAGGGACAATTCCACCGTTTTGAACGATTAAGTGATCGAATAATGACCTTGTATTTTCTGGTGGTAAGTCCGTTTCTGGAATCACCTGACTGGAAAGATAATGGTCGTTATTCGATGTTGTCTTTGCTAATTCTGTGATCGGTGGTGCTTCTTTACTATTCATCATCCAAGGAAGGATGATAAACAGTAAAAGTCCAACAACACCGATTAAAAAGTATTTACGCTTTTTTTGCATCACTAAAAATCTTATAACATCTTCAAGAATTCTCGAAGTGCTTTTTTATCCGCAACTGGTAAATCTACTCCAAATTGATGTCCTTTATTTTCCACTGGATCGTCACACTTCATGAATATTGGATCATGCGGATTTTGGGATAGAATATTTGCCACAGGAGTTCCTTTATGAACTGGAAGTGGTGGAAATCCTTGTGCATCTTCTCTTGGAGTCACATACATGTCTTCTGTTACACCTGTAGTTCTTTGTGGACGATGTGGCTCTACATTTGGATTATCAGAGGTCATGAGTTCATCAAATGCAATTTCAAATTGTTTGATTCTACCTTTGACTGTGTAATCCATTGCAGTTGCATCATCAATATACCCAACAGAATTGTTGTGTAAGAATGGTGCGATTGCCCAGAGTGAAAGTAGAGAAATATTTCTGTAGTAACCAGGACCACCTTCTATTTTTCTTTCTCCCATTTGGATTCCACCAAGAAGTGGGATCATGCGGTTTAACACGCGTTTGACGCTACCTGGGGAAGGAGTTTTTCTGTAAGTCTCAGATGCAAATTCTTCCCAGATATGACCTTCGTTGTGGTTGTCATGAAGTGCACGACAAGAGTTGGTTCCTACAATATTAAAAGGAGTTCTTTCGTCATTTCCAAGCCAGTCTTGTCCGAAGAGACCTTTTTCAACAAATTGTTTTGGGCGAAGTTTTCCTGATTCGTCTTTTACTAAATACTTAGCAATGAATTCAGGATCTTTTCTTTTTGCTTCGGAATATTCCATTTCCCAATAATCTTCTTTTCCAAACACATGACCTTCATAGAATTTTGCGAGTGCATTTTTATCACTTCTAACATTCTCGGGTGCAACTTTTGAGCTATGGCAACTAGCGCATTCTTTTGCAAAAATTTCTCTCCCTTTAGGAACAAGTTTTGTATCTACAAAAGATTTTCCGTCTGTGCCATCTTTGTCTTTAGCCGCCATTAGGTAGGTCGGTCCACCTGTAATTAAAAATGCAGATAGATCATCCATTTTTGCATCAGCATAATTCCATGCGTCACATTTTGCCGCACACTGCATGATTCGCATTGGAGATTGTTTTGTTCCACGACCGATGAGTTGTCCGGGATAAGCGAAATTAGGCGTCCAACATTCTTCTGTACACATTCCAATGTTCACATAAACACGGATTAATGCTAAGTGTTCTCCGACAGAATCTTCTCCCCCTTTTAATACGTGACGAGATTTTGCTTTTGTGGTTTTTCCGGTGACTGGATCTTTGATGTCATGGTCAAATAGACGTTTGTTAAAAAAGTCCATGATGTTGTTTTGTGTTCCAGGGTTATGTTGCCAGTCGTTAGCCACAAGAGATGTATCGATTGTTCCTAAACGTCCTGCTAACACCGCCTGGTTGGTAAGATGATTGGTAGGAACTCCATGGAAAAATGCTAGAGGTTGTCTTGTGTGTTGGTTTCCGATGGTTGCACTTAGATTGCTCCATTTTGGTTCGTTCGGATTGGCTGGAGGATTGGTTGGATCAAAACCCACGTGGCACTGAACACAAGGATGACCTATCACATAACGTTTGTTTTCTTTGACTTCTGTTTCGCTGTATGGAGCGGTTTGGGGGTTATACACGATTTTCCCCTCTTTGTCTTTGATTGGATCTGCATAATACTTTCTGTATCCTAGAACACCAGACGAGTGAGGGTCTTGGCATTTGTCATACCAATTGGTAGAAGCATCTCCTTCTACACAATCAGGGTCGTTAATCATTCCCCATTTGGTAAATCTTTCTTTACGAGTTCTAGTATCCAACCACGGATAATACATATTATCCTTTCCGGTAACTCTAGATTGGAGGAGATAATTTTCATCTTGGTTTCCAAAAGTCCCTTTGTACCAAACATCACGACCACGTCTTGCTTGTTCGCGCATTTGTTTTGCTTTGGCTGGATCTTTTGCCTCTACGTCTTTGAATAAACCATTTACATAACGACAACCCTCGGCGTCATAACCAGTTGGTTGTGGTTTGTCGCATGGTGGAGGTTCGTATTGAGGAATTGGCACAATATCCCAAGTAACCGCACCACCGCGTTTATGAGTGTCTGGTGAGGTTCCCTCTTTCCAAACTTTTTTTGCGGCTAATGTATTATAAAAATTCTTATCAAACCAGTCGGCTCTTTTTTTCCAGTAGGGAGTTCCTTCGTATACACCTGTGCCTAGATTTCTCTCGACTAAGTGTGCAATAGAAACACTTCGATTTACTGAGCGATATGGCTCATTTGAGACAGGAATATTTCCAGTAGGTAGATCATAAACTGTTAACTTTGGTACTACTGGAACAGGAATTTCAGATGGAACAGGCGGCACTTCTGGTGGTGCCGGTGGAAGAGTAGCAAAATGAAAAACTATAACAAAGCCTAAAGTGGAAATGGCACCAATACCCCATTTTTTTTTATTCATAAGGAATCCTTTAATTTGAAATTATAAAAAGTTTCGGTTCTGACTACGCATGAAATCAAAATTCTCCTAATAAATAAAAGGAAATAAGAGGAAATTGAGATTAGTTTGTATTTCGCATGTAACATAAAAAAAAGTTTTAGAAAAAAAAGTCTACCTAAAAAGCCAAAAACATTTAAAAAAAACTAGAAGTTATTTAACCAGGGAAGGCTAACATATAAAATGCTTGTCCGAGTCCGACTGCAGCTCCAAGTAAGGCACCAATCAAAATAAGTAATAATTCATCTTCTTGGAACGCGGAACGTAGGATTGATTCAAATTCTTCTGGTGGAAGTGCTTTCATTCTACTTGCCATTGTTTCTTCAATATCAATCGCATTTTCTACATACTTTTCAATTTTATCAATAGACTTAGGGGCAACAGCACTCATTCGTTTTACAATTTCTTCTCGTATCTCAAGGTATTTTTCTGAGCCTACTGTAATGGTAAGAATTGGATGTGCCATTTGAGTTGTGTTTTCAAAAGCACGGATGACTGCTTTTTGCATTAGGGCAAATACTTCATCTGCAGCGCGACCGTATAAAATTTCTTCTAAGATATTACGCGAGTTTAAAATTTTAGTTGCGACAAATTTGGAGTATGCTTCCGAAACAGCAGCTTGTCGTTTTAGAAAAATTCCTTGGTATTTGAAAAAGAAAAAATACTTTGTTTCATAAAAAGGACGAAAAATCATTTCGAGTGCAAGCCAATTCGTGAGGTAACCAACGATTATCCCCTGAATCGGAAGAGTCCACCAAATTGGAAACATAAGCCATACAAACATTTGCACAAGTCCTAACAGTAAACCAAAATACAAACCAGATTTTTCAATGAATCTAAATTCAGGTCCACCAACAGTTTGGAAAAGCTCTACTACTAGAACTACATTATCACCAGAAAGTTTTTTTAGAACCATTCCTTTTAAGTCAAAAAATTGGTAAACATTCTTGCGGATACCGAGGATTATGCTCTTGATTGCACCTGGAATTTGTTTTTCTGTTTCTGCATAGATTTGGTTTTTTACAAAGTCAGGAACAGCAGGCCAGAGTCCAGGACGGATTTGGTCTACGATGTCTTTTGCTAAATCGCGAATGACTGGTTTTAACATTGGCTTGAGTTCTTTTTCGATCATGGCTGGATCTACTTTATCAAAAATTTCTTCAATTTTGATGAGTCGTCCTGTGATGACGTCAACCGATCGACTCGCCATCTTGTGCGCTTTACGAGGTATTATCCCCTGCCAGCCAAGGTAGGGCGGAATTCCCCAAAACTTAATTGGATAAAAAGTCATTTTGAGTGCAACCCAGTTGGTAAACCAACCTACAAATCCGTAAGTTAGTGGCATAATTAAAATACCGATTAAATCTGCGTGTTTGGAAAGGAATTCAGTCATTTGTTCACTACTTTAATTAGTGATTTTAAAATAAAGTTTTTTTTAAAAAAAGAAAAATCTCTTTCCACTTTTCATAATTAGGCTACTTACAGCATCCCAGTTCGACAAGTTTGGATCTGGATTTTTTCCTTCTCCCATTCTAAGGAGTTGGCGTTGGTACCATCCGATTTCTAAAGCACCGGCTTGGTCTACTAGATCAATTCCAGCAGTAACTCTTTTTAACATCATTCCCATACTTTCGCCGGAGAGAATTTTTTTGGGAAATAAAGGATCCATGGCGATTGTGCGGGCAAGTCCGATTAGATCAATTCCCTCAGTAATTGCTTGGTCCATTCCTTCTCTGGTTCTAAATCCACCTGTTACCATCATGTGGCAACTTACCTGTTTGCGAAGCAGATGTGCGAATTCTAAAAAGTAGGCTTCTCTCAGACGAGTTGTTTCTTTTTCATGAACTCCAGTCATAGCCGCTTTTTCGTAGGTACCGCCGGAAATTTCGAGGAGGTCAATTCCTTCTTGGTCTAGAATTTTTCCAACCTCTGTTGCATCTTCTTCGGAAAAACCGCCGTGTTGGAAGTCTTTAGAGTTGAGTTTCACTGCGATTGGAAATTCTTTTCCAAGTTTTGCTCGCATATTTCTGTAGATTTCGATTAAAAATCGCATTCTATTTTCGAGACTTCCTCCCCATTTGTCTTTTCGATGATTGGACAGGGGAGATAAAAATTGGTTTATGAGATAACCGTGTGCGGCGTGGATTTCGACTCCATCAAACTGGGCTTCTTTTAGTTTGACGGCTGTGTTTGTAAACTTCTGGATAATATCAAGTATCTCCTCTTCTTTTAGTTCACGAGGAATTCCAAATATACCAAATGGTGCGTTAACCGCAATAGGAGATGGAGCTACTGGTTGTTTTGAGATGAGAGAAGGCGATTGACGTCCTGGGTGGTTAACCTGTCCCCAGATTAGAGAGCCGGATTTTTTGGCAACTTTCACCCATTCTTGGAATTTATCAATTGGGGTAGATTCTTCTAATACTACATTATTTGGTTCGGCTAATGCTGATTTGTCTATGAGAATATTTCCAGTGATTAATAGACCAGCCTCACTTGAAGCGAATCTTTCATACAAGCGAAAAAGTTCGGTATCCGGTAGGAAATTTTTATTCGCAAGGTTTTCGCTCATAGCCGCTTTTACAAGCCTGTTTGGAATAACGAAATTGTTTCTGAGTTTGACTAGTGTATTAATGTTTGACATAGAAATTTTTTAGCTCTCGAAGTGGTACATTTTTTTAAGAAGTGAGTGAAATAGTTTTCCTTCTTTGTAAAGAGTGTAATACATAATTACAAAAGACAAAGGAAGTCCTATAAAGTAACTTACGATATGCATGGTTGTTGAACCATCATTACCCGCCACTCGTAAAAATGGATCACCCGCGCCCAAAAGTCTTCCTATGATGTAAACTGTGATGGCAGAAATTGCAGATGAAAGAAATCCAACTAAAAATACTCCAACTAGATAGTTTGCCATGAGAGCCGGTTTGGAAACTTCTTTTTTGCCGTTAGTTGCAATAGCTACACTTTCAGTTGTCCATTTACTAAAGTAATACAAAATTGCAGGAACTAAAAATATACCGTCGATGTAGAGGGTAATGGCAACTGTTGAGGTAAACATGGAAGCGATACTTCCTATTCCTTGGTAACCGGCACCTGGTTTCCATGCCTGTCCACCAAACATATCTCTGTCATAGAGAAAACGATCATAACCAAATCCATCCCAACCATAAAGCAGGATAAAAAACATTCCAAAGTATCCAAAGATCCAGTTGAGATGAGAGAGATAATATTTTTTTCTTTTGATTAATTCAGAGGTAACCCAAAAACCTAAAATTCCTTGTGTGACATTCGTGATTCCAAAGGCGATGATGAGCCAATGCGGAATCGACAGGATTGTATCTGCCACCTGCATAGTTTCCCAACTTGGATGTCTTAAAAGTAAGAACATTCCTGTGGGTGCCCAAATACAAGAAAGAACAACTAATGCCTTCGCATAATAGCTAGTAGCCAGAGGCTCTTTCTCATTTTCTAATTTTTTCCCTGTGGCGGCAGCCATTGTTGCCCCGATTCCATAAGCCCAAAATACATCTACTTGAACCATTCTTATTCTCCTAATTTATTTTTGAGTCACCCAAAAGTAAAAGGATAAATGAGATTACCCGCACAACTGGTGCGGGGAAAACCACTTTCGATTTTACTTTCGGGTGACATTATTTTTGAATTCCTTTGAGGATAATGGATATCACAATGGAAATCCATTTTTTTGCAGAGGCGAGTCTCTCTTTTTTATTTGCGATGGGGGATACTTCCTTTATCCCCTCGAAGATGACAGTATTAATTACTCGCGCTGTGACTTTTACATCTAGGTCTTTTCGTAAGAAACCTTTTTTGATTCCGTTTTTTAAATAGGCTGCAGTATAATCGTCGAAACTTTGCATGGAGTTTGAAATTTTTTTCTGAATAGCACTTACACTTTGAGATTCAAAAAAAAGAATTCGTGCCATAGAGTCATCTTCGCCAAAGAGTTGAAAAAGTTTCTCGCCAATCCTTCCTAACTGTGCTTCGTATTCTTCCAGATTGGAAGCGCTGTCGTGGTTTTCGTTGATTGCAATTGTTACGATTTCTTTTAGAATTTCGTTTACCGCAGAATCGAAAATGTCTTCTTTATTTTTGAAATAACGATAGAATGTGCCATGACCAATACCTAGTTTTTGTGCGATATCCGCAATACCTGCTGCATGAAATCCCTTTTCAGCAAATACTTGCACAGATGCGGCTAAAATATCTTTTCTTTTTTGCTCTAAGTCTGTCATTGTTTTGCCAGTAATGACATGTCATTCCGCTTTGTCAAGAA
Organism: Leptospiraceae bacterium UBA2033; assembly: GCA_002333425.1. Classification (GTDB taxonomy): domain Bacteria; phylum Spirochaetota; class Leptospiria; order Leptospirales; family Leptospiraceae; genus UBA2033. The sequence continues at coordinate 10,156 of DDBL01000024.1, read as the reverse complement.
AAATCCCCTGACTTTACTGGGTTGTTTTGCATTCGCGAACTATTCCCCTTTGTAAACATAACCTTACCCACAAATATCAGAATTTTCACCACCGATGGACACCGATATGCCTTATGGTTAATCTTATACAGCGTTTGTGATATAGACCTTGCGAAGGCTTTGGGCGCGATCAAGCGCAGGGTGGAACGATGAAGCAGTTCGAGGTGACTGTGTAAACATTTTCCTTAACTTGACAGCATTGAGGCTGGTTGGGTTGCGCAAAATCGAAAACCTTTTCTTTACTGCTTGACTTGCAATGTGCATTGAATCATACTATGTGTATGAAACGTACAAATCTTGTGTTAGATGAGAATATACTAGAACAGACTTTACGTCTTTCTCAAAAGAAAACCTACTCAGAAGCAGTTACGATTGCAATGAAAGAATTTATTCGTGTAAACGAATTCTCTAAAATATTTGAATTTCAAGGAACTGGAATTTGGTCCGGTGATCTTTCTGAAATGAGAAAAGATGTGAAAGTAGTGAAAGGTAAAAAGAAGTCAAAGTAAATGTATTTAATTGATACTTCAGTTTGGATAGAGTCGCTAAAAAAAAATTCTAAATTCAATATACAAAAGCATTTTAAAGAGCATGAAATATTTCTTTGTCTTCCTGTTTATCAAGAAATATTACAAGGAATTAGAGATGACGCTGTATTTTGGGCTGTAAAAAAGGCATTAGATCATTCTAAATTTTTAGAAGAAACTTTATCAAAAGAAATTTTTGAAGAGGCAACTGCCATTTACCGCCAAGCCCGTAAAAAGGGGATTACGATTCGCTCTTCAGTGGATTGCCTGATTGCGGCTATCGCTATTAAAAACCACGCAACCATTATACATAAAGACAGAGACTATTCTGAAATTTCTAAATTTACAACTCTTAAAGAAAAAAATATTGAATCTATCCTCTAATAGTAAGGAATACAATCAAATGCCCACTACGACTTTACGAAAATGACGGAAGGCTTATCGAAAATTTATGTAGCGGATAATATTTATATCTCCACATCACAAAGACGGGAGACATCGTCATCATGTTCTTTTTGTTGCTGCGGAGTAAGAGTCTTCCACCATTTATCATATTCAATACGATCTTGCTCCATTGCCTTATCCATTCTTTCAATAATTTCTCGCTTCTCTGCTTCAGGCGTTGGAATAATTTTCCTGCCTTTTATATTTGTATTCATAATTCCCTCAATTTGATTTCAGTGTACCCCTTTTTTAATTGTATGTCAATCACTTCATATTCTTTATCATGTCCTATAATTGCCTCATGAGTATCTGTTCACCATCGTAAATTGGTAACATCTTTTGCAGTTTTAGCATCAATATAAAATAATACCATTCTTTCATCTTCTGCCATTTCTCCTCTATCTTTTGTCATATATTTTTCACCATCTTCGATTCTAAGTCCAGCGGATGTAAAGAATCCGAATTGAAACGATTCATTGTTTTTTAATTTTCTGTAAATATCTTCTATTTGTTGATCTCTCAAAGTTGTTCCATGATAAACAGGTTTCCCTTTAGAATCATATGGATGTAATTTTTTTAATGCTTTAGAAAGAATTTCTTCATACTCTTTTGTATACTGAGAAAATGTTTTATCTTCTAAATCTGTATTTAAAGGTCGAACTCCCCATTTCAGAGAATAATGGTAAATAGCCAATGCTTCTAATTTAGAAAGACTTCCTAAGTGTTTTAAATATTCTGGATGTTCTTTTATGTGTTCTCTAAATTTCATATATGACCTTAATACTTTTGAATTCTTAAAAAAAGTAGCCTCAGTTGTATTTATTCATCATCATCTATAAATCTGTAAGCTTCTTCATCCATTATACGGTTATATCTTTCAAGTTCTTTCAGAGTCATAATTGCTATTTTTTCTTCATAGATTTTTCTGTTTTTTTCAGCCATGATATCAAACTCTTCTTTCTTTTTCTTTTTTTCTTCCTCTGAAATTGGGGTAGATTCCTGTCTAGGGTATTTATTCATTTTATAATTCCTCGATACTGATTTCATAGTATCCTTCATTTGGCTGGATGTCTAGTATTTTAAACCGCGAAAAAGGCTCAAATAATACTTCTGTTTTTTCTGGATGAATACGATATAGCGATATATCTCTACCATTTTTTGATGAAATAATAAATAAGGCATGAACGTATCCTTCTTTCTGATTCTTTTTATTAAACAAATATCTTTCAGCATTCTTTGAATCTGGAGAAGATGATAAAAATTTGTTAGGAATATATTCTATATTATTTTTGATTTTATACTTCAACAATTCCATTGTATGTTTGTTTAATGAAGTTCCTCTATAAGCAACACCTATATATCTAGGTATTTTTCTTAATATCCTTGTTAATAGTAATTGGAACTGCCTCGTAGTTTCATTTTGGGTATGGTTCTTGATTGCATTGTTTACTTCACCGTATCCTCTGAAAGTCGAGTAATGATATAAGCAAAATGCCTCGAGTGGAGAAAGATATTTGTCTTGTAGGACAGGTGTTTTCTTTTTCAGTAATTCTTTATAATTTTTAAATGAAGTTTTTACACTTTCATCCTTAAAAAATATTTTATATTTGTTATAAAGCTTACTATCATAAGTTGCAGAACTGTATCCCTTTGTTTCTTTCCCTTTCGGTTGTTTTACAATTTCTCTTGGTAGCGATTCCCAATATCCTTGTCGAAAAGTCTTTCCATTCCGTGTTACTTGTTGGATTTTTAAAACTTTTCTAGAACTAGACTTTAACAGTATACAGGGATACCCTTTTAATCTATGGGCTAGATAAAGTTTGCGATACCTTTCATATCGCTCTTTAGTCATTGGCTGGGGCTTTTTCTCTTTAGTTGTCGCAACTCTGAGAATTTTCATGAAATAGGGGTATAGTAAGTCAACGTTGATCGACTCGGTGTTGTTTGATTTATGCGTTTTAGAATTCATTCTTTTATCATGAATAAATTCTAATTTCGGGTTAAATTTTTTTCAGTATTTGGATACACTAAATATTCAAAAAAAAATCAAAAAAGCATAGAAAATCAAAATTTTAATAAATTCTAAGCCTAATTTGTCCTAGCAGATCGTTATCATCGAATTACAAGGAGAAATTAAAAATGGCAATAGACTTAGCAGTATTGGAGAGATGGGCGGAGGAGGAAGCATTGGAACCTAAGTTAGATCCGGAAGAACGAGAATTAACATTAGCCGAAGAGTGCTTTATTGACGCAATAATGGCGGAGTCTAACGATTCACAAGCCCCACTTACTTATCCGAAAATTCTAGAAGATTTGTAGGGTTGTCAAGAATCTATCGGTTAATGTGAATTAGCCGATGGCGGGATATTCTTTACGCGATTTTTGGATACGATAATTTGAAGAAATGAATGTTGGAAAGTATTAAACATAGAATGAACAAAGAAGGTAGTGAGTTGGTTACAAACTGTAACCAACTGAAAATGAAATTGTCAGACGGAAAGTTTTACAAAACTGATGTCGCAGACACAGAACAACTGTTGCGGCTAATTCAATCTATCCCTTCTCCCAAAGCCGAACCCTCATATCCTTTCTCCATTAAATACTTATAAAAGTTTTTCAGGTACGACTATATGGCTTAGAAATTTTATTTCTTTTTCCCACTCTTCTGGAGTCATTTTATCAAAAACTTCTTTCATAGAATCAAGAGCACGGTCATTTGCTTTCAAATCTTCCTCTGTAAAATCGTCTCCTATATCTACGTATTTATTTTGTTTTGGTTGGCTCATTTCTTTCCTCTATGTATTTATGAAACATCTTAATACTTTTTGAATCTCTTGCAAGTCAAATTTAGCTTCGAAAGTAGTGCCAAGAAATCTCCAAAGTCTTCTACCTTCACTTGTAGACATTATATGGAATATTGACTTAAATTTTCTAAATAGAATGTTTGAATTCGGTAGTATACCATTAAAACCATACCTTGCCCAAGTATAATATCCGTTCATATTGGCTGACCTAATCGCTTTAGCACTAATGTAAGAAATCCCAAACTTGGTTCCAGATAAAATTTGGTTTAGTAAGATTTGGAAGCCTAAACCAGTAGATGCTTCTTTTCTCTTTGCTAATTTACCCATTGAAATAATGAGTTCTTTGGTTTCTACATCTCTTATGATTAGAGAATCGCAAGTATAATCGGCATGATAAACAAATATTTTTATTCCTTTATCAGTTGGAGTAAACGTTACCTTTTCATCTTTATGAGATCCAGCCATTTGCGCCAACTCTTTGTTAGTCGGTTGATTGCCTCCAAACAAATTTTGTTTAATCAATGCAAATTTCCTTTTATCATACAGAGTTTGAATTTCTCCGTTAAAGGTTCCAGTTTGAACGTCACTTTCCGCGACTTCAATCCAACCATCGGCAGTCTTACGATGTTGCTTCCCATCTTGCCAGACATGAACAGTTCCTATTGGTAGAAAATTAGATTTCCGAAGAATCCTTTTCTTCTTAGAATTCAAATAAAGTTTGCGATACTTTTCATATCGTATCTTTCTTTGTTTCTGAGCTACAAAGGCTTTCAGTAAGCGTATGAAATAGGAATAAGCTAAATCAATATTAATGTGTTTATGTGGGTCTTTATTATTAGGCATAACCTAGTATGCCATGATTTATCTTTTCGGGCTTCCCCATTTCTGAAATAATTCAGAGAAATGACCAAGGTTCTAAACTCCCATAATTCGGACAAAGCACAATTTCATTATGATACACAAAAATTTAGATTATTTGGAAGGGAAGAATTCATAGGCTTTATAAACCTATATCTTTTGAAATCTATTCACGCTTACAATTTGTTTCATATTTTTCTAACTCAGCTATTATTTGATCTCTCGAAACCTAGTCTCCGGCTTTCAATTTATTGAGAATAGATTTTTCTTTTTTATCCTATTCAACCTTTTAGGCTTTTTCTGCTTTTTCGACGACTACATAAATTTCGAAGTTGGGAATACCGGTAACACCTTCGAATCCTCTTGTGGATGTAAAAATCTATTGAATAATGTGAATTAGCCGATGGAGAAATATCCTTTACAGGATTTTTATACACGGTAACTATGAAAATAAATATCGGAAAAGTAGAATTAGTTTTTAAAAGATGGCTAACGAAAAGAAATGAAAAATAGTAAATCATTTAATGCAGGTGATGAAACAGATAAACAATTAGTTATCGCTATATCGCATCAGTTTTTAAGAGCCGAATCTGCGTTTGCCAGATTTATAAATTATATGTCTAGCTATCCTCCGCTGGACAAAGTTCTTGAATTAGAAGTAAATAGAATCTTCATTCCTGAACGGCAATGGCAAGTAGATGTTTACAATGCTTATGCCGATTTCATTCATCACTTATATGAGTATATGATTGGTTGTTTTAAACGGGGTGTGAATTCTTTAGATGATATAGACCACAAACGTTCTGATATTTTGATAGTAAGAGAGGCTGAAAAATATCGGAATCAATGTTTAGTGCGGATAAGAGAAAATAAGGACAAGGAATATGGGCTAAATGATATAAGCTACTATATTGACCCAGTCCCAGAAGATTTTGGAATGGCATTCAGAAATGCAAGAAACATGAACGCACATGCAGATATTCGCAGAGTTAATTACAGAAAAGAAAAGCAAGTAAAGTAAGCAGGTAAATGGAAAAATGAAATTAACCACACAAGACGTAATCAAGGACTTTAAAAAATAATGAGGATAAGTATGATTATTCGAAATTGGATTACAAACTTATCTGCTAATAAAATATGAGAATTGAAATAAATTTCAGAAAAGATATTGCTGATTTTTTCAGAGAGGAACTTCGAGTTAATGGCTATAAAAATATTCCTGACAATGAACGTGGATTAATAGATGCATATTTTAAAGTAATGCATAGAATTATATCATTTGTTCCCAGAAAAATAAAAAAGTCTGACGTGTTTAAATGTCCGTCTGAATTAATACAAGGACTTGAAATTCTAGAAAATAAAATCTTCAAAGGAGAAAATATTAATCCATACCAAAGCGAAGGTGTCATGGATATAAAAATAAACGATGCATTATTGAATGATTGGGGAATTCTTCATCTTCATTTAGGAGTTGAAAAAAATGCTAATGGCTTTATCAAAAGATCAGGTCCATTACTATATGTTTTTTTTACAGAGGATACTGCCTATTTCTTAAATGTTTTAGGTCATGGTGAATGGACAAATAAAAGTCTTTTAGAAATATTAGATAGAAATTGGTCTGGTTTATTAGGTAGGCAAGCGAATATAATTGATATTGAAGAGTTAGATTCAGACTCAATGAAAAAAATTAGAAAAGCTGGAGGGACTTTTTTTACAAAAGTAAACAGTAAAATATTTGCACCACCCGGCGGAGGATATGCAACAGCGGGTAATAGCATTTCTGCTGTCATGCAATCAAATCATTTATTAATGAAATTGAGAGAATATGAGAATTGGATTAGAAATAATGAAAGATATTTTGAAAAGAGAGTAAGGCGACTTGTCAATGCAAACGTATTTAAACTTGAATTAAAACCAGTAATTAAAAAAGGGATACTACTTGCTATTGATAAGAATTATAATATTAGCTTTGAATTGGGTAATATTTAAATCAGGAATGTTAGAAAATGAAACTAACGACAAAAGAAATAATCAAAGAATTTAAAAAAGTTCATGGGGATAATTATGATTATTCAAAGGTAGACTATAAAAACGCCGTATCAAAAGTTGTAATAATATGTGAGAAGCATGGAGAATTCCTTCAAATTCCCAACAAGCACAAATCAGGTCAAGGTTGCCCTGCATGTGTTGGAAAAGGTTTATCTAAAGAAGAAATAATTGAAGAGTTTAAAAAAATCCATGGGGACAAATATGATTATTCAAAAGTAAATTATATCAAGAATAATTTAAATATAATTATAGTATGTAAGAAACACGGTGAGTTCGCGCAGACTCCTAATCACCATAAGCAAGGTATTGCTTGTCCAAAGTGCGCAGGAAAAGATTTATCGACGGAAGAAATAATTGAAGAATTTAAAAAAGTCCATGGGGATAAATACGATTATTCTAAAGTTGATTATTTAAACGCGGTATCGAAATTAATTATCATATGCCGGGAACATGGAGAATTTTTACAACTCCCAAGTAAACATAAAACTGGAAATGGTTGTCCGATGTGTTCCGGAAAGAATTTATCCGAGGAGGACATTATTAAGGAATTTAAAAAAGCTCATGGGGATAAATACGATTATTCGAAAGTTGATTATATTAAGGCTACCTCAAAAGTAAACATAATATGTAAAGAACATGGGGAATTTCTCCAAACCCCTCAAAGTCATAAGAATGGTTCTGGATGTCCCACATGCAACATCGGTTGGAGCAAACCCAAAATCCTAGAATTCCTCCACTCCATCGAAAACCAAGACCTGCTACAAATGGATGCAGTCGAACTACAAATGATAATCAACCAAGGCAAACTGCCGGAGACATTCAGAGACTTAGTGTTTGCAGATGGGGATAACAAAGAGAATACGCTAAAGGCACTTAAAGAAAAGTTAGAGGCAGAAGTAGAAAGCCCAGAGTTCGAAGAATTGGTTGCAAGCGAAGTACAAGAAGAAAATTGGAATGAAGACGAAGTAGAAACAGAAGATATAGAGATAGATGATAAAGAAGGAAGAGAAGAATCTTCGGAGACAGAAACAGAAAACCAAAAGAAGAAACTACTTTCTCTTTCCAATTCCAATGAAGACTTACATGTTCTCGACCATGACTTGGTTTCTTCTTGTGATGCAGAGGTGATAGAGTTTTTAATCCAATACAAACTACGAAAAATCTGGAACCAGGTATTGAATAAGGAATTTTCAGTAGAACAATTCCACGCGGAAACAGGTGGAGCTAATTTCACTTTGCTGCAAAAGTATTTCTTTGATGAATACAACGAAGTATTGAAGTATACTCCGCCGGAAGGTTATAAATTTAAACATGAACCAAACCTAATGCAGAAGCTAACAGTCTTTAGACTCTTAAAGCATCATCGTTATGGAAACTGGTCTGGGACTGGTGCGGGAAAGACTCTTTCGTTTATCCTCAGTAGCCGAAGTGTGGATGCAAGGCTTACACTTTTGATTGGTTTAAATTCCACCATTGAACAATTAGGAAAAAATATTTTGCAAGCCTATCCTGATAGCAAGGTATTTACTCATTATAAGTCTGGACAAAAATTTGATCGAAAATAACGAAACTATTTGATTTTAAACTATGATAAGTTTCAACAGGAATATTCAGAAAAACTATTCCAAGATTTGACTGATAACAACCAAATTGATTTTATTGCTATAGATGAAATTCATAATGCTAAACAAAGAAATCCAGAAGAAGAAAGCAAACGTCGCGGAACTATTAAACGGCTAATTGGTAGAGCCGCTGCAAATAAAAATCTTTATGTTCTCGGAATGAGTGCAACTCCAGTCATTAATAATTTAACAGAAGCAAAATCTCTTTTGGAAATGGTGACTGGTAAAGACTACTCGGACTTTAAGACAGTTAAGACTTTAGCCAATGCACTGGAAGCATTTAAACATCTGAGTCTAAATGGACTTCGTTATATTCCTAAATATGAAATGCAAATCAAAGAATTAACAGGTGAAAATACTCCTGAGTTAAAATTAGATGGAACTAGTTTACTCGAAGAATTACTTTCTATTTCAAATGCTAATTATTTAAAAGCAGAACAAATTTTACTTCCTAAGAAATTAGAGGCAATTCGGCATTATCTCCGAGCAGGTGTAATTCTATACAGTCATTATACTACTGGAATGATTGAACCGATTGTAGAGTTTGTAAAATCCTGCGGATTTACAGTTGTGACATTTACTGGAGATGAATCGCAAGATGACAGAGATAAGGATAAGGACAAGTTTCTGCAAGGAGAAATAGATATTCTCATCGGCTCTCGTCCAATCGGAACTGGTGTCGATGGGCTGCAAGAAAAATGCAATCGAATGATTGTTTTCTCTCTTCCATGGACAGATTCAGATTATACGCAGTTAAAAGGAAGAATTTACAGGCAAGGCTCTAAGTTTGGCGAAGTGGAAATTCTAATTCCACAAGTTTACATTTAGTTAGAAGAAAAAGAATGGTCTTGGGATAGGCAACGAATCCATCTTATCCGCAACAAAAAAACTCTAGCCGATGCTGCGATTGATGGTGTCGTTCCTTCTAAAAAAATTCCTTCTCTAGACACACTCTTTAAAAAATCGCAAGAGGCGCTCCGTGAATGGAAAGAACGAATCGGAGAGGGGAAACTCTTTATTATCCAGAGAAAGGATTTAGTATTCCCACTTCGACCGGAAATCGTTGAGCAACTTTCTAGAAAGTTAGGTGATTTCTCTGAACTCAATCGCACTTGGAGTATTTCTAATTCTAAAACAACGCATACAAAGCTAAAAGAAAATCCAGAAGATTGGTATTATTACCACACGCTTTATAGGGAGCGTCGCAAAGATTGGAGTGAAATTCCATACATAGAAATCGGAAAAATGATTACTCGAAAAGAAATGCTCGTTGCCGATTTAGGTTGTGGCGAAGACCTATTACGAAAAGAAATTCCAAATAACAAAGTCCTCTCCTTCGACCATGTTACGATTAATGAAAATGTAACCGCCTGCGACATCTCCCATTTGCCGCTAGAGGAGGAAACCATTGACATTGCAGTATTTTCTCTTTCGCTCATGGGAGCGAATTACAAAGAGTATCTCCAAGAAGCCTATCGAATTTTAAAAGCGATGGGCGTTTTACTCATTGCAGAACCGATTACGAAATGGGAAAATAGGGAAGAGGAGCTAATCGCTATTTTGTCCCAGATAGGTTTTGAAAAATTGACTTTTAAAAAGACTAAGCAGTTTATCTACCTAAGCGGGATTAAGTTTAGGATATGAAAATTCAGCTTTTGTAGTAGTTGGGTAAGCTTACGTTAATTGATACAAAAAAATTCAATTGACTAGTTAGGTTATTCATGGTATAAAAAGGAAGGAGATTAAAAATGAGTGCTTACGATATATATATGGCGTTGGTTTTATTGGAATTATTAGTGCGACTTTGTCAAGT
>DDBL01000241.1 GCA_002333425.1 Leptospiraceae bacterium UBA2033 | reverse complement strand
ACTTAAAACTTTTCTTCTTAAGAACATTACTCAAGATATTTTTTAAGTTAGCATTTGGTTGGTCAAGAATATATTTTCTGCGGATATTTAAAAATAGCTCTTCAATCTCAGAGAAGCTAAGACCGAGTAGCCTGCTTGTAATTAATTTTGCGTCGATGTCAAATTTTAATTCAGTTTTAGATTCAAAAATGGAAATCCACTTTGCTATCTCAGCGACATCTGGTTTAGCTAATTCTAGTCTGACCTGAAACCTTCTCCAAACAGCTTTGTCTAATAGTTCGGGATGATTTGTAGCTGCCACAATAATTACATGTTCGGGCAATTCATCAATTTGTAAAAGCAGAGAACTTACTACGCGTTTAATCTCTCCTGTTTCATGAATATCCCCTCTCTCTTTTCCAATGGAATCAAATTCATCTAAAAATAAAATACAATTCTGTGTTTTAATGTAATCAAAAGTTTGTCTTAATCGAGTAGCGGTTTCGCCTAAGTAACTTCCAATAATACCATCATATCGAATTGAATACAAAGGAAGTGAAAGAGAAGAGGCTAATGCCTCAGTAAGCGATGTTTTTCCCGTTCCGGGTTCACCAATTAGTAAAACTCGATTCCTAGGTGAAAGATTATAGGTTCTAAGCAAATCAATTCTGTAATGTTCTTGGATAAATTCATGAATCTCATCTAATATTTCTTTGGAAAAAACTAAATCATCCATTGTGGTTTTGGGATAAATATGATACAAAAAACTACTTATCTTTTCATTGGGAAAACCATTTATTTTATCATTCGCCTTATAGTTCTTTATTATAAAGTCTAATTGGTCGGCTAAAACATTGTGTTGCTTACTTCTCTCCTCGGCTATCAAGGATTCAGTTACTTTTTTAAAAAGTTCGCGATCTCCAGTTTTACCAGCTTCAATTAGCTTGATTAGTAAGTCAGCTCTTGCCATAATTATCTATCATATCGGAATCTTAAAGAGTTGCAAATGCTTTTTTGTAATAATAACTTATTTGTAATATTTGTTCTATATAACCAAATGCATGATAAAACCGTAGAGACGCACGGCTGTGCGTCTCTACGCGTATGCGTTACAGCAAATTCGTAATTGCCCCATTGGATGCGGATTGCACCAAATGCGCGTACTTCGCCAAAACGCCTGACTTGTAACGAGGCTCTGGTTTTTTCCAAGCCTTGAGACGAGTAGCAATTTCTTCGTCGGAAAGTTTAATTTCGAGAAGGTTCTTGTTTGCGTCTATCGTTACAGTGTCGCCCTCTTGGACAATGGCAATCGGACCACCATCAAAAGCTTCCGGTGTAATATGACCCACAACGAGACCATGAGTTCCACCACTAAAGCGACCATCTGTCATTAGCCCCACATCTTCGCCGAGACCTTTTCCGATGATAGCCGCAGTTACAGCAAGCATTTCGCGCATTCCAGGACCACCCTTTGGACCTTCGTAGCGGATAATGATTACATCTCCCTTTTTGATTTTGTCAGCCATGATTGCTTCAAAACAAGCATCTTCTGAATCAAATACTTTTGCGGGACCAGTAATATCAAACTTATTTAAACCAGAAATTTTCGCAACCGCACCATCTGGAGCAAGGTTTCCTTTTAGGATAACAAGCGGACCTGAGGCAAATAGTGGTTTATCTTTGGAACGAACTATGATTTGGTCTTTAGCGAGATTAGGCATGTCTTTTAGGTTTTCTGCAACAGTTTTACCGGTTACAGTCAAACAATCTCCGTGGAGCATTCCATCGGCTAACATCTGTTTCATTACACCATGAACGCCACCCACTTTATCTAAGTCAAACATGGCATACTTTCCACCTGGCTTTAAATCTGCCAAGTGTGGGGTAATCTTACTTATCCGGTCGAAATCTTCAATAGTAAGTCCCACTCCCATTTCTTTTGCGATTGCAATCAAATGAAGCACCGCGTTAGTTGAACCACCTAGAACTAGAACAACGCGGATCGCATTTTCAAATGCTTTTTTGGTGAGAATCATTTTGGGAGTAATATTCTTTTTGATTAATTCTTGGATGGCAATTCCAGCCTCGTAACAATCGTTCGCCTTACGCGCACTAACCGCAGGCATAGAGGCAGATCCGGGTAGACTCATTCCAAGCGCTTCAATAGCGGATGACATCGTGTTAGCCGTATACATTCCCCCACAACTTCCTGCTCCTGGAATTGCAGTTTGTTCTACCCGAAGAAATTCTTCTCGTGTAATAGTTCCCGCATTAAATTTTCCAACTGCTTCAAATACAGAAACGATATCTACATCATGCCCATCACAAGTGCCAGGCATAATCGATCCACCATATACAAATAGAGAAGGAATATCAAGTCTAGCAAGTGCCATTAAACAACCAGGCATATTTTTATCACAACCACCGATTGCCACCACTCCATCAAAACGCATTGCGTTAGTTACCACTTCTATCGAGTCCGCAATTACTTCACGTGAGGGTAATGAATAATGCATTCCTTCATGACCCATAGAAATTCCATCGGAGACTGTAATCGTATTAAAAATTTGTGGCATCCCACCTGCACGGCGGATTCCTTCTTTTACTTTTTCAGCAAGTTTGTTGATATGCGAATTACAAGGTGTAATCTCTGACCAAGTAGATGCGACGCCAATCATTGGTTTTTCAAAGTCTTCGTCTATAAATCCTACTGCTCTAAGCATTGCACGGTTAGGCGCTCTCATATCTCCACTCGTTGTCATACTACTTCTGCGTTTTAAATTTTCTGCCATTGTTTTTCCTCTAGGTCTTTACTTATTTCGTAACTCTTATTTGCCACAGAGACACGGAGGCACAGAGTCTTTATTTTGAAATTTATAATTTGAATATATTTTCTGAAATTCCAATCATTGCTTTTAGTAAATTGTAGATAAGCCTTTATTGTAAAGGCTTTTTTGGGATGTTAGACAAGACTAGTAAGTAGTTTGCTTATTTCCAAGTCCTTCTTTTGTATAAAGTCAATTAACTCTTTTGGAGTTCGATTGTCTTCTTCTGATTTTCGATTGGGATTTACCGCCTTTAAATCATAGACTGAATCTTCTATCGCGGAAGCTTTTTTTAGAAGGTCTTTGACTTCCTCTTCTTGTTTTTTGTCCAAAATTGGATTTGTATCTTGAATCGCTTTTGCTGACTTACGAAGAGTATCCGCTTCTAACTTTGCAGTTTTTTTCTTTTGTGTAATGTCGATTGTCCACATCATTTCGCTAATTACTTTTT
>DDBL01000215.1 GCA_002333425.1 Leptospiraceae bacterium UBA2033 | reverse complement strand
CTTAAAAAATGAGAGGATACGCAGACTCTACCAATTTTCCAATCGATTTTTTCTTAGGAAAGAATCATTTCGAGTTATATCCAAATCCAGACACTCAGGCTATTTTTCAAGAAGTTGTAGATACAGGCAAACCATTCTTTACCTATGCGAGACCTTTTGAATATCCCAATCAGCCGGAAAAAGGTACTACTTACTGGAACTGGAGTTTGGTGCCGGTAAAAAAAGGAGAAGAAAAGTTAGTATCTAGTTTAATTTTTACTCTTGAAGATATTACAGAAAAAATTAGAGCTGAAAAAATTATAGAACAAGCAAGAGAATTAGAAGAAGAAAATACTAGGAAATTAAAAGAAGCTCATTTTGAAGTAATCCAAAGACAATTTGCTATTGACCAACATGCAATTGTAGGTATAACTGATTTAGACGGGAATATTACTTATGCCAATAGTAAGTTTTGTGATATAAGTAAATATTCAAAAGAGGAGTTAATAGGAAGTAACCACAGAATCGTAAATTCAGGGTACCATGATAAAGAATTTTTTCGGAAAATGTATGAAACAATTCAATCTGGAAAAACATGGTATGGAGAAATTAGAAACAAAACAAAAGATGGAAATTTCTACTGGGTAGCTTCAACCATTGTTCCTCTAAAAAATAACGAAGGACAAATCATACAATACATTTCTATTCGGACAGATATTACCAAAAGGGTAAAAGCAGAAGAAGAATCTAGGATAAATGAATCTAAATTTCGAACTATTTTTGATCAAGCTCCACTTGGAATTGGCTTACTTGAGTCAAGAACTGGAAATTTTATTCAGATAAATCCAAAATATTCAGAAATTATTGGATATACACAAACAGAAATTGAAACCTTGAATTTTCAGTATATAACTTATCCAGATGATTTGCAAGATGATCTGAAAAATATGGAAAAGCTAATTTCTGGTGAAATTAATTTTTTTAATATGGAGAAAAGATTAATCCGAAAAGATAAGAGCATAATATGGGTTAACCTCACTTGTGTTCCACTGAGAATGGAAGGAGAAGAGTTAAAGTATCATATTGCAATTCTATCAGACATTACTGATGCAAAAAAGGCAAGTGAACAGCTTAAAGATTATACGCAAAATCTAAAAATGCTAAATGCTACAAAAGATAAATTCTTTAGTATTATTGCTCATGACCTACGAAATCCTTTTTATGGAATTCTTGGGTTACTCGATATTATCCTCGGACATACACAACAAAAATCGTTCACAACAGGTGACCAAACTTTAAGGTATCTTCAGCTTGTCAGAGAATCTTCAAAGTCCACATTTGATTTGCTTGAAAATTTACTCCAATGGGCGAGAACTCAAACTGGCAATATTGGCTACAATCCAAGACCAATTCATTTTAATACTCTTCTTTCTTATACTCTTCCTACTTTGTCAGGAAATGCTCTAAAAAAGAATATAATAATCGAAACTCATTTATCTGAGAATGATTTAGTTTTTGTAGATGAAGCATTAATCAATAGTGTATTAAGAAATCTACTCTCTAATGCAATTAAGTATACCTATCCCAATGGAAAAGTAGTAATAACTTCTACTCCAGTCAACTCAGCACTTCAAATTTCAATAACGGATACTGGAAGAGGCATTTCAGCAGATAACATCAATAAGCTGTTCAAAATTGAATCGAAGTTCAGCCAAGCTGGAACAGAAAACGAAAGTGGAACAGGTTTAGGACTTATTTTATGCAAAGAATTCGTAGAGAAAAATCAAGGTATTATTTGGGTAAATAGTGACGTAGATAAAGGAAGCACTTTTACTTTTACTCTCCCATTAGCCAAGTCAGATCTCTTGTAAAATTTTTAGTAGCTTAATTGCTTTGTGATAGGGATTTTCGGTAGTTAGTATTTCTTGTTTTCTACTAAACTCACAATTAATCACAGACGTTATGAATTCGACTGGAAACGGATGCGTTGACAATTTATCTATTTCATTTACATAGATATCTTCTACATTCAGTTTCTTGAGATAATCTTTTGTTAGCTCAATTAATTCTGAAGTAAGTTCTTTAAATTCTTCTGTTTGAATATGAGAATAGTCGTTCTCGATTTTCTCAATTTCTGCAATGATAAATGGCTCAGTAGATTTGTAACTTATAAGTGTAGCAATTCCCATACCTTCAAGAAGAATGTTTGCTCTACCGTCAGAAAGTGGTTCATGTCGTATAATTTTTCCCCAACCGAAAGTAGTTTCAATTCTTGACTGAGCTTTTAGGGATGTGATAGCTAATTCATAATCGGACTCAATGCAGTAATCCAGCATTAACCTATATCGTGGTTCAAAAATATGCAAAGGCAAAAATGCACCAGGAAAAAGGATAATGTTCGGCAATGGAAAAATCGCAATGGTTGAACGCATAATAATGTGTAATCTAAATCAGATAAAATAGCAATTGAAAAATTCATCCCGTCCCAGAAATATAATTCTCCAATTGTTTGATTGCAAATTCCTTTTCAGAAATAACTGCATTTACAACATCCCCAATGGAGATAATGCCGATTAGCTCACCTTTCTCTAAAACAGGTAAATGCCTTATGTGTTTGTCAGACATAATAGCCATACAGTCTTCCACAGATTGTTCTGGTTGAACGAATAAAACTTGGCTTGTCATGATCTCTTCGACTTTCGTTTCTTTGGAAGTTTTCCCTTTTAAGATAATCTTTCTAGCATAATCTCTTTCAGAGAGAATCCCTACTAGTTGATCATTGGTAGTAACAAGAACTGCCCCGATGTTTTTTTCTGCCATAAGTACGAGTGCATCATAAACAGATGTATTTGGCTTTACACTGATTATTTGAGACTTTTTTGACTGTAGTAGATTGTTTACATTCATGACATCACCTCTTGTTTTTAGTTATCTAATGTTTTATACCATTTCTTGAAAAG
>DDBL01000202.1 GCA_002333425.1 Leptospiraceae bacterium UBA2033 | reverse complement strand
CGAAGAGAAAATTCCTGCACCATACGCACTAACGCATCGTATACGGAGCTGTCCCCGTGTGGGTGATAATTACCTAAAACTTCCCCGACAATCTTAGCACATTTTACATAAGCTTTATCTGATCTCCACGCCCGTTCGTTCATCGCGTGTAGGATTCGGCGGTGAACAGGTTTTAACCCGTCACGCACATCGGGGAGAGCACGCCCCACGATTACGCTCATCGCATAACCTAAGTATGCGTCTTTCATCTGGTCTTCCACTTCGACAGGAATGACCTTGATTCCATTTTTAATTGCTTCTGCTATATCCGGTCTGGATGCTGTGCTAAATTTTAAAGTTCTAGTGCTTACTTCTTCGTCTAAATTTGCCATTGTTTACCTATTGATTAATTCTTATTATCCGTGATTGTTTAAAACAAAAGGAAAATCTCTCACAGAGAACACAGAGTTCGCAGAGAGCATTGATTCTATTATTTTTCTCTGTGCCCTCAGTGTGCTCTGTGAGAAAATTATGTTTTTACAATCAATCATTATCATTTCTATCCATTACATTTCCAAATCTTATAAGTCTAGATTTGCAACTTTTAGTGCGTTGTCTTCAATGAAGCGTCTACGTGGTCCTACTTCGTCGCCCATTAGGGTTGTGAAGGTTTCTTCTGCTTCTACTAAATCGTCGAGTCTTACTTGTAATACGACGCGTTTGGTTGGATCCATGGTAGTTTCCCAAAGTTGTTCTGGGTTCATCTCTCCAAGACCTTTGTAACGTTGGATGATTGCCTTTGCGTCTTTTCCGTATTTAGCTAAAATTTCATCTTTTTCTCTGTCAGAATAAGCGTAATTAGCCTCTTGTCCCTTTTTAATTTGATAAAGAGGAGGTTGGGCTATATACAAGTATCCTCTCTCGATGATGGGTCGCATGTAACGAAAGAAAAAGGTGAGGAGCAGTGTACGAATATGCGAGCCGTCAATGTCCGCATCTGTCATGATTACAATTTTGTGGTAGCGAATTTTTTCGACGTTAAATTCATCTCCGCCAATTCCAGTTCCCATTGCGGAAATCAAAGTGCGGATTTCTTCATTAGCCAACATTTTATCCAAACGAGATTTCTCTACGTTTAGAATTTTACCTTTGAGTGGAAGGATTGCCTGAGTATTTCTATCGCGTCCTTGTTTAGCAGAACCACCAGCAGAATCTCCCTCCACCAGATATAATTCAGANNACAGTTTTACGTCTTGTGAGGTCACGCGCTTTACGAGCGGCTTCTCTTGCTTTTGCGGCGAGCATGGATTTTTCAATGATCTTTTTGATGATCGCTGGATTTTCTTCAAAATAAAGCGTTAGTCGCTCGGAGACTATCGTTTGCATGATTCCTTTTACTTCGGCGTTGACTAATTTTTCCTTAGTCTGTGAATTGAATTGTGGTTGTGGAACTTTAATGGAGATAACAGCCGTTAGCCCCTCTCGAACATCTTCTCCCGAAAAGCCGCTATCCATCTTCTTGGCAGTATTCGTATCTTTTTTAAGGAAGTCGTTTAACGTTCTTGTGAGAGCGGCGCGAAATCCTTCGAGGTGAGTTCCACCCAAACTATTATTGATTGCATTGGTAAAACAGAATATATTTTCAGAATAAGTATCAGAGTATTGAAGAGCGACTTCTGCCATTACTCCATCTTTCTGACTTTCAAAATGAATTACTTTATCGTGAATCGGATGTTTGCTTTCATTGAGTAACTCGACGAACGAAACAATTCCACCGGAGTAGTTGAATTCGGCAGAGTGACCATCTTCTTTACGAAGATCTTGGATTTTTAGATTGAGACCTTTATTCAGAAAAGCCATCTCTCTAAATCGAGAAGAAAGCATGTCGTATTGAAATTCAGTTGTGGTAAAAATACTTGCATCGGGTTTGAAACGAACTGTCGTCCCACTACCAGCAGCTTCCCCAATCACAGCGACCGGTTTATCAGGAATACCCGTAAAATACTTTTGATAATAAAGTTTCCCGCCTTGATGAACTTCGACTTCCAACCATTCGGATAACGCATTTACAACACTAACGCCTACACCGTGTAAGCCGCCAGATACTTTGTAAGCATCGTTTTCAAATTTACCACCTGCGTGTAAAATAGTTAAAACCACTTCGACAGTAGAAACACCTTTGTCAGGATGAATGCCAGTTGGAATGCCGCGCCCGTTATCCGAGACTTCGATGATATTTCCGGGGAGAATTTTGATTAGAATATGAGAGCAATGTCCAGCCATTGCCTCGTCAACGGAGTTGTCTACTACCTCGTAGACCATTTTGTGTAACCCAGACTCATCCTGAGTTCCTATATACATTCCAGGACGTTTTCGAACTGCTTCTAAACCCTCTAGAATCTTGATTTTTTCCGCGCCGTACGTTGCTTCTTGTTGACTCATAAAATAACCCTCATATAACAATCCTATATTCTTTCCCTATAAGGCAACATCTTTTAACGATTTAGAATTTAACTAACGTGAATTTCAATCAATTGCAAAGTTTGTTTTTCGCTTGCTGTCATTTTACCTTTATCGAAGCATACTATTTCAAGACACTACTATGCCCTCCAAAATTTTTATAGTTTTTTTTCTATTTGGGTTTGGGCAAAATATTTTCTCAGATGCGCTAATAGAAAGACCTATTGAAAATCGCAATTTGTACCTCCCATTTCTTTTGTTCTTAGAGCCATATCCTACTACTCCTAAAACTCTTGAGAAAGGGAAAATGAGTATTGATTCTGGTATGGCAATTTCCAACATGATTGATAATAATAATGCTCCAGTGGATTACGGATCTAATTATTCTACGTATAAACCTTTGTATTGGAGTTATTATTCTAAGGAATATGCAGATGGAAGTTTAACGCCTAATACGTATTATCTGTCAGAATTATTAACTTATGGAAGGCTTGAACAACAATCTCATGTGAGAATTGATGCAGAAATTCAGAGATTTCATACAAAACTAAGTTACGGTCTGTTTAAAAATTTTGAAATTGGTTTAGACATTTCGGCTTTATCATACAACACTGGAATTTTTGATAGACCTATCACCGGTTTTCATCGCACAGTTGGAATTCCTTACCCACTGCGAGATATTTATTCTGATAATCAATTCGGTTTTCATATAACGGATAACATGAAGTATGTTGTAAAAGGAAAGTTAGGCACAAGTTTGGGTGACTCAGTGTTAGACGCTAAGTGGAAGTTAAGAGAGCAAAATGGTTGGTTGCCTACACTCGCCTGGATTAATTCTGTGAAAATTCCAACTGGAAATACAAATCTATCTATGGGAACAGGCAAACCTGACTTAGCCACAGGAATTTCTTCCAAATGGAATTTTGATTATTATTTTGTATTCGTAAATCTATTTGGTATTATCCCCTCAGATCCATTCAATTCCCGGGAGATTCATGTTAAACCTTTTGCCGCTTTATCTTCAACGCTCGGATACACATTCACCGAAAAATTTTCCGTAGTTGGTCAATTTGAAATAAAGGGAAGTCCTTACCATTCAGCAATAAGATTACTCAATCAAACTGCAGTGCTTTTATCCTTCGGACTGAATTGGAAAGTATTCCCCTCTTGCGCCCTACGAGTCAATTTTACAGAAGATCCAATTACTCGGTCTGTTCCTGACGTTAGTGTACAGACCAGTTTACTTTGTTTAAAAGAATAATTTCTATCAGAACGTAGCTACTCAGCATAAGTTACTGCCACGGAGACACGGAGACGCAGAGAGATTTAAAGAGAGTCTAATTCATACTATCCTGTTTATTCTATTAATTCAGCCGTTGTTACTATTCTATTACAACATAAAAATTGAATCCAAATATTTTATTAGCTCTCTTTAATTCGACGAATAGTAATAAAAATAGCGCAGTCCCATTATTCTCTGTGTCTCCGTGGCAAACCACACTGAGTAGTTACTTTTATTCTTTAATTACGAATAAAATGAATTATGCTAATTTCTAGACCTAATCCTACAAATTCAAGGAGTTAAAATATATATACCAACTGACAAAAGTAATTACCTACAAGGACTTTATTTAAATAGCATTTGGTATAGAAGTTTAGATAGGTGATATCTAACATACAAACAAAATAATAAATGACGGCAAATACATAGAAATAAATTGCTAAAAGTAAACTATGAAAATAAATTGTCTGATAAGGGCATTAAAAAAAACCTAGGGATAAAAACTTGGGATTACTCAAGTGCGATTATTTAATATTATGCGTTATATACAAAATGCAGATATCTAATATTATGCGCTATCTCAAAGAATACAAAATTTATGAAAAGAAAACTTAAACATTTTAATAAATCTTTTAAAGAGTTAAATAAGAGACGAAAACTACGCGGTGAAAAACCTCTCACTGAAAAAGAATACGCCAACTTATCGGACAAAATAGCTCTTAGCCGTGACGGAAGAATTCATCCTATAAAACAACGTGGATTCGATCATGCTCTGGCTTTTTTTGGAAAAGAGATTTTAGAAAAAAAGAAATCATGTATTCATTGCGGAAAACGAAAACGTTATATTGATTTTATTGTTCGTTATAATCCACCATCTATTCAAAATATATGTAGAGATTGTGAGCAAAATCGAAAAAAACAATACGATTGAAATTAGTAAACAAAGACCAAACCAAAGTGATTCTTGGAATGTCAGATACTATTTGTGTCCTACGAGTCAATTTTACAGAAGATTTAGATTAAACTTCTCTAACGAAATCAAAAATCCAATATCGGGAGTATTCGAGTAAGTGAGAATATTTTCAAACAACGCAAATTGTAAATTGTAATCATCAAATCTGCGGCTAACACCTAATCCGATTTGGTGAGTGGGAACGGACAGACGATTCCAGCGAAGTATGGGAGAGGCGTAATAAACATATTCAAAATGAAATTTCCAATGTTCGCTCAAATTATAAACCAGAGAAGGACGAAACGTCCATTGGTTTCTTTGTAAATCTAAATTTCTAAACTTTTGTGTTTCAAAGTATGAATAAGAAATTCCAAATTTCCAATTGATTTTGCCATTAAACCAATCTTTATGGTAAACGGCAAATACGGATAAATCAAGTCCAGAAGTTCCGATGAGTTCAATTGTACGGACAGGAATTTTTGCCTGTGTTCCCATCGTAATTTTATCATACAAAAAATTTCCCTTCAAGACTGTGGATTGAAAATAGAATTTAGGATTTGCAAACGTGACAGCATCATAACTTCCAATCGAATCTTCTGTTTTATACTCATTCAAATAAGGAAAATATTGATTAACCACCATTTTACGAAGTTGGTCTTCTTGACTGGGAAAAAATACCGGTGGATCGTTTGTGTTTCTAGGATAAGTTCGCAAATCATAATTTCTTATAAAATACGCAGAGATTATATCTTGGTCGAGTAGCGGATAATACGGTGCAAGCGGTTCGTAACTTACATTAAAACGATTTCTGGGGTAACTATCTCTTTGCCCCTGTGTCACACCTGTAGATCTATGAAAAATTTCAATCGAATGATCTAAAAATCCTCCACCGCGACCAGCAATAGGAACACTAAAACCAACCTGAGAATCATCCGTCAGCGCATAACGAAGAGAAGGCTCTAGTTGACCTTCTTCTCCATCTGTAATAAAACGATTGGATTGAATCGACCATACATTAATTTGCCTTACATTTACTCTTGCAGAAAATTTCCCTTTGCCGGGATTCACATTGTCAATCGGAAGTAAAGGCAAATGGATAATTTGAAATCCTACTCCATAAGGATAATCCATATAGGAAAAAACAGGCATAGAAATGAAAAGTAGTAAATATATTATATTTGTTTGAAACTTAGAGAATAAAAAGAGTATTGAGCGCAGAATGCCACTAAACCGCATTTCTCTGTGACTCAGTGCCTCTGTGGCATATCCTTTTACACAACGTCGAACAACTTTCTCTTTTTTATTTTTAGAATGATTTACTTTTTGGGTAACTGAATCATACATGGACTTTAGCTCTCATTTCGAGTGCTAAAAAGTAAAGCAATTTTACATGATACATAGCTCTAAAACAAAACCTATTGATACTATTTTAAAAGAAATTTCTCCATCGACTCATATTCTAATTGATGTGAGAAGCGAATCGGAATTTGCCCTAGATCATATTCCGGGGGCTTTTAATCTGCCTGTGTTAAACGATAGAGAAAGAGCGATAGTCGGAACAGAATACAAACAAAATCCATTTAGCGCAAGGCAAATGGGAGCAAAGTTAATAGCCGGAAACCTCCAACAGAATCTAGAAAAAGTAGAGAATCTAATTTTTGAATTCAACCAAAAAAGTATAACCAACCACAAACCATTTTGTCATTTTATCGTCTATTGCTGGCGAGGTGGGATGCGCTCCAAATCTCTCTTTGCTGTGATGGACATGATTGGCTACAAAACTACTTTAGTAGATGGTGGATACCAATCATATCGTAGGTTTGTAAATGACTACTTTCACAGTGAGAGTCTTCCTGAAACTATTTCGATTTACGGACCAAGTGGTAGCGGTAAATCAGAATTAATCTCTAACTTACAAAATGCAAATCTTCCTGCCATACACTTAGAAAAATACGCAAATCACAAAGGATCTCTTCTGGGCGGAGATTCATCGGAACAGCCTTCTCAGAAATTATTTGAGTCTTACTTATACCAAGCTTTACAAAAAAATAACTCATCTTATACAATTGTAGAAGGGGAAAGTAAAAAGATAGGCAAATTGCTATTACCCGAAAATTTTTATTCGAAGATGATGTCTGGGAAAAAAATTTGGGTAGAACTTCCTTTGGAACTCCGTGCAAAACGTTTAGCAGAGGAATACGATAAATCGGACGAATTTATTTTGCATAAACTTCAATACCTAAAAAGATTCATGAGTCGGGAAAATTTTTCACAAATTACGCAAGCCATAGCGGATAAGGATCGTTATACGGTAGCTCTTTTGTTATTAAAAAATCACTATGACTTGCATTATTTAAAAGGCTCACCTGATAAGGGAAGTCATAGAAATTACGATCAAGTTTTTAAAGCAGATTCTTTTGCGGAATTAAACACAAAAGTTTTAGAATATTTTATAAATCACAAAGAGTAGACTTGTTGCAACATTGTTTTAAATGTCATCCTGAGCGTGTCGAAGGATACTTATTTTTAAAGCATAGTTCGACGAGCTCACTATGACAGTATCGCTAAATTTAATTTTGCAACAACTCTAGAATTTAATCAAAAAATTTCTATTCCTAAAATCAGTTTATCATCTCGACTGGCGGTGTCGCGAGAATAATCGTTTGTTTTTTGAATAATTAAATCAATTGTTTCATCCAGATTGAGTTGTTTTTGGCAAACTTCTGTGATTATATTTGAAAATCCTTGAACGCCTAACATTTTATCTTCTTGGTTTCGAACTTCTAAAAATCCATCTGTTACCATAAAAACTTTATCACCAGAAAATAGATCAAGACTCAACTCTTCATACGTTAAGTCCCCGAGAACTCCAAGTGGAGTGCCTTGAATTTCATAGGTCTTAGTTTTTTTACTTGCTGTAGAATAAACTAATGGATGAGGATGACCTGCTCGTGAAAAATTTAACTTCGCAGAATGTTCTTGAAAACTTAAATAGGCATAAAGCGCAGTTAAATAATAATCCTCCGGCAAATAGTAACTTACCTCTTTGTTTAAGTTTTCCATGTATTGTTTCGGATAAACGCCGTAAGCCTTACAATTTTTGTTTGAGAGAACTTTTACTAAAGAAGTAATTAACGCTGCCGAAATTCCATGTCCCACTACATCTCCGACTAACACACTTACTCCACCTTCTTTTAATTTGACAATGGAAAGTAAGTCGCCACCAACTTGGTTGAGTGGTATGTATTTGTAACTAAATCTACATTCACCGAATACTGGAATTTCAGGAAGGGAGAACTCTTGAATTATCCTTGCCGAATTCAAATCCTTTTCATAATCAGAAAGCATTTCTTGGAGAACTGTTTCCATTTGATTTGTTCTGACATTTTCTAATTTTAGTCTTTGGTTGGTTTTATTTAAACGGGAATTGATTCTTTCTATACTTTCTTGTTTGCTGCCGGCGATTCTGGAAATTAATCCGAGGAAAAAGGGTGCACTGTCAATTACCCAAAGAAGTGGACTGGACTTTTGAACGAGAAGAATTGTGGATAATGAAATAAAATCATATCGCATCCAAGTTTCTGCAAGGCTCGAAAGGCTAGGAAACAAAAAACCAAACAAAGCTCCGTATAGTGTAAACCTATTTCTTGTAGACATCCAACTCATTTTAAAACTTCTTCTATCCATTTCACATATAAACCTTTTTTGTAGCAACTAAAAACTTTTTCTTACTGAAATACAAACAAGAGTTTTACTTTTCAAAAAACTTAAATAAGACTTTAGATAAATTTCATTGCAAATGGCAAATAGGCAGTAAGCATAGTAATAAAATAAATTAACTTATTCGTCCAAACAGGAGCTGAAAAGATGAAATGGAGATTAACACGTAAAAAAATTGAAAAAACAATACTGGAACCTTTTAAACCTGAAAATATAATACATGCACTAAAAAATCCTGATGAAGTACTTTTAAGAAGTCTACGTTCTCTCACTGAAATAACTGGAAGCATTACTGGAATCGATTTTAATTTTTATTCTAAATTAAAAAGTGAAGCAAAAGGTAAATCAGAATATACCTTTATAGGAGAAAAAAAAGTCGAAGAAGTTAAACTTCAACTTTTTACTTACAATGAAGAAATCTGTATCGAAACAGAGAATAACACTGATTACAAACTAATAGATAAAAATAATCTTTCTAATAACTACTGGTTAAATCTACACGGAATTCATGAAGTAAATTTAATTGAAACGATAAGCAACACACTTGGCATGGAAAATTTAACTGTACGACAAATCGTAGATACAACACAGCGTCCTAAAATGGAGGATTATGACGATTATATCTTCTTTAGTATTAAGTCTATTTCAAAAGATGACTTTGATCGTCTTTACATAGAGCAACTATCGTTCGTGCTTGGTAAAAACTACTTAGTGTCTTTCCAAGAAGAGGTAGGAGATCATTTTAATCATATTCGCCAAAGAATGCGAGACAACCTAGGACTTGTCAGAAAGAAGGAATGTGATTTTTTATTGTTTCAATTACTAGATGCAATTTTGGATAATTATTTTGAAACACTTGAATCAATTAACCACGAAGTTGCGTTTATCGAAAAACAAACTCTAACGAATCCAAAACAGTCGACTCTCTTGTTGATTGAAAAAAACAAAAAAGATGTAAGTAAAATCAAAAAATCCCTGGCTCCTTTCAAAGAAGCTTTGACCAATATTTTACAGGATAGAACTCATTTTTTAAACAAAGGGAATCGGAAGTATTTCAGAGATTTATCGAATAGTTGTAGTAATGCAATTGAAGAGGCTAATGCTACGTATGCAGCACTTGAGAGTTTGACGAATATTTATTTCTCTTCATTAAGTCAAAAGATGAATGAAACTATGAAAGTATTAACTACAGTTGCTACCATTTTTATTCCATTGACTTTTATTGCAGGTGTTTACGGAATGAATTTTGAGAATATGCCTGAACTCAAATGGGAATATGGATATTTTGGTGTGTGGGGCATAATGATAGTAATTCTAGTTGCCATGATTTACTATTTCAAAAGAAAAGATTGGTTATAGTCTCCAGCTCAAACTTGCGTTGGTACGAATTGACTTTCGTAGAGTTTTGCATAAAGTCCATTTTGTGCTATCAATGATTCATGATCACCAATTTCTGCAATTTGTCCGCTATCCATAACTACGATTTTGGGAATGCGGCGAATGGTGGATAGCCGATGAGCGATGATAAATGTAGTTCTATTTTTAAATAAGGTATCTAGTGCTTCTCCGACTAATTTTTCAGTCTGAGCGTCTAACGCACTAGTAGCCTCATCTAAAATCAAAATCTCAGGATTACGAAGTAAAGCTCTCGCAATTACCAGTCGTTGTCTTTGTCCACCGGAAAGATTTAGCCCGCGAACTCCGAGTATACTATTGTATCCATGTTCCATTTCCAAAATAAATTCATGTGCATTGGCTAATTTGGCAGCTTCTATAATATCAGTGAGATTGGAATTTGGACGACCATAGGCTATATTTTCTGCAACCGTTCCATGAAATAAAAATATATTCTGAGTAACGATTCCGATTTTTCGTCGTAAGTCATGAAGATTGTAGTCTTTAATATTTACACCATCAAAGGTAATTTCTCCGACTGATAAATTGTAGAATCTTGGAATTAAATCCATTAACGTTGATTTGCCGCTTCCACTAGAGCCAACAAATGCAATGGTGTCACCAATTTTTACTTCAAGATTTATTCCATGTAGCACATCATTGTTAGTCTCAGGGTAACGAAAGTGAACATTTTTAAATTGAATGGAATATTTTAGAGTTGTTACATGAACTTTAGATTCTTCTTCGTGGGATTCTGAATTTTCCTTATCAATGATTTCAAAAATTCTTTCACCTGAAATATTTGCTTGAGTGATTTTTCCGAACATCTGAGAAAGTTGAGTGAGGGGACGAAGTAAAAACAACAGTGTAAGTAAAAATGCCATAAACTCACCTTGCGTAAAACTACCGTTAAATATCAATTTTGCGCCGATTGCAAAAAAACCTAGAACAACAATCGATGAAGTCAATTCAACTAGACCAGGTGCAACTTGTAAATAAAACTGCCCTTTAAAATTTCGGTGAGATAATTTTGTATTGATATCATTGAATTTTTCTAGTTCATATGCCTCCATAGAAAAACTGCGGATAACGCGGATACCAGAAATCATTTCCTGAACATTTGCATTTAAGTCTGCCATTCTTTCTTGGAACTTAGAAGTGGACTTAGAAATTTTTTTGGTAAATAAAGTTACTGGATAAATAATCACGGGAACAGTGATTGAGGCAATTAATAGTAATTCGGTGTTCAAATACAATAATACAAACAAGTGAGTGATTACATAAAAGAAATTGATAATTGCATCTCGTAGGTTACTCGAAATAATTGCTGCAATGATTTCCGCATCATTGATAATACGACTCATGAGAAGTCCTGTTTTTTCTTTGTAAAAATACGTTAGTGGAAGTGTTTGAACCTTATCAAAAAGTTCCTGCCGCAAATCTCGCACTGCATTATAACCACTCGTAGCAATACAATAAACGGAAAGTAAAAAAGTTATCATCTTTAATAGATAGAGTGGAACAATTAATTTACAAATCGCCCACACAATTTCTGTTGAATCCAAATCTCTAATCGCGGCATTCACACGAAATTTCAAAACGATAATCAGACGTTTGATTTTTTCTAAACCATCGAGTGACTTTCGTCCAAACATTTTTTCTTTTATTAAAATATGATATTCAGGTATTGTATAATCTAATTTAAAATCTGTTTTTTTCTCAGAACCGAGCGCATCAAAAAGAGGAATTAGAACTGTGATAGAGGATGCATTTATAAGAGCCGTTAGTACAGCAAAAAGAATTCCTGCTACAAAACGATATTTATATTTCAATGAATAGGATAAAAGCCGCCTGAATATTTTCATTGGAGTCTACGTTCATTTATTGGTTGCAATTTCTACTGTCAAGGGAATAATTATAATCCTATCGGATTGATTTGGGGCGGTGCCCAATGCTGTCAAGTTAAGAAG
>DDBL01000164.1 GCA_002333425.1 Leptospiraceae bacterium UBA2033 | reverse complement strand
CGTAATCCGGCGTTGAGGCGGTCGAGGGTCAATGACCGGATATGCTTAGTTAGGCGAAGTTATTGAATGGCTTCGATTAAGTTATCGTATAACAATTAATTCTCATGGGAGGGAATTATGAAAAAGAAGGAAATTCTAAAACTATTAGGTTTTGGAGCAACGATTAAGAAAGAAGAAATTGGCTATAACCCAGAAAAGTTTATATTAACGTATGGGTTAGAAAATCATTATTTGTCTAAGGTAAGTTTTAACTCTATAAAAGACAGTTTGCGATTAGTTAATCGCACCACTAGAACTATTAACGGAATTGGCGGAAGACTTACTGATTGCGTCGATGAAATTTATAAATTAAAATCTTAGGGCGGGATGGTTAAAGAAAAAAGCAAACTTTAGCCGTTCAATAATTTCGCCCAACGTTTGCAGGTAGACGACGAACGGCGGCAAGGGGCGGGGTTTGTCTCCAAGCCGTCCCTACCTGAATGCAAAGTGAATGCCACGTCTGTATGTGGCGTGAACTTTGCTGAGTCTGACAAATTACAAAAAGATGTTCCGATACAATTAGATAGGCTCAGAGCAAGAGCCAAATTCTTTTCTTGGCTCGCAGTGGCTCACCCTTATGTTGAACGCTGTTAAGACTGTATACGATAAAGACGGGGTTACATGTATTATCCGTTACAACAAAAGAACTATTTTTTATGGCAACTTATAAAAAATTAAAATCTGTTTGACGGAGTGTATTTATTATATTTTATAAAAGTGAGGATAATAGATAATGGAAATAGCAGGATTCCCTTCAAGTCTAGGAAATAATAAATGCTATGATTGCGGAGCTTTAAAAGAAGACTTAAAACAAGACGGTTACTGGGAAAAATTTGTATGGCATTGCGGTAAGTTGCAATCTGTTTTTATTTGTGATTCTTGTCACAATAAGCCAACATTGATTTGTCCTTCCTGTAAGTGGGTAGGCAATGAGAGTCTTTCTAATGCTAAAATAATCTCATACAATACTGCGGAATTTGGTTATTGTCCTAATGGTTGCGGAAAGTGTTTGAAATTTGATGACTAATAAAAAAGGAAAATGAAATGAGAGAAATTAAATTTAGATTTTGGAATAAAGGCGATTCAATTATGATTTCGGACAGATCGCCAATGGATGAAGAATCTTTAAATAAATCATTTGCTGAAATGCGTAGATATTATGAAGTCATGCAATTCACAGGCATACAAGACTCAACAGGGAAAGATATTTATGAAGGCGATATTTGTGAATGGGTTGACTCTGGTTGCGTAAAAAGAGTTGATAATGTTGTTTATGGTAATGCAAAATTTTATTTATGTAATAATTCGCATTCTATTGCCGAGTATATCAATCAAAAACTGATGGTTATTGGTAACATTTACGAGAATCCAAATATGTTTTTAAGAAAGAGGAATGCATGATAAAGGAAAATTTAGTAGCACAAATAGGGAGACAACTAGGAATCCAATTATCCGAAAACGATATTGATTTAATAGAATCAGCAATACAATTTCACAATAATAAAAAATATGGCTTTGCGCTTGATACGATAAAGCGCATAAGTGATTATTCTTTATTTATTAAATCCTCGTCCTTTAGGGAAATTGTATCGAACATTGAATATTTTATAAATAACGAATAGTTAGAACGAGGGTGGGGAAAAGAAAACTACTCAGCGTCTTAATGGCGTTCAACGTTCGGGTAACTGACGTTTGACGAAGGCGCGTTTGTTGCCTCTGTATGCAAAAAACGTGACTGAGGAAAATGTGGCGTAGCCCAAGCCCGTCGCATTTTCCGACGTGGTGACGGGCGCAGCAGATACGCGGAGTTAGTTGCTGTTTTAGATGCGTGTAATACTAATAAGCCCCAATTAACGCCTCTACTAAAACCAGTCGAGACACGATGTCGAGCCTAATACTTACTCCGCTAGACAATACTATTTAATTATATCACATTGTAAAGTATCAA
Source organism: Leptospiraceae bacterium UBA2033 (assembly GCA_002333425.1). Classification (GTDB taxonomy): domain Bacteria; phylum Spirochaetota; class Leptospiria; order Leptospirales; family Leptospiraceae; genus UBA2033. The sequence goes on along the minus strand of DDBL01000164.1, from coordinate 23,318 downwards.
AACTTTTCACAATAATAGGTTCATTTTTCCAACATTTTATATAGTGAGTCATTGTTAGTCCAATATACACATAGATATTATTGTTTAAAGCTGGCTGGATTGTTTCTTTAATTTTCCTACTTTCAAAATCACTTAATGGATGCTGAATTAAAATTTTCTCATGTGCTCTCAATACAATAGGAATTGATTTTAATTGAGAGAAACCTAGTAACGAATCTATCTGACCAGTATTAACTTCTACTTCAATTTTATCAATATCGAAAGGGTCAAAAGTATGATTGCTAATCCCATACTCAATTGTCATTTGTTGCTTAAATTCATTTATATGAAATAATACTTTTAAATCCGTGACTCTGAAATCCTCATCATTAAAAGGGAAATATTTCTTTTTAAGTTTTTCTACAATGCCACTCATACTTAATCCCCATAACAAAATTTTCCCTAGTAGAGAAAATAAAAAATTCATCATAGCTAATCCTTTTTATTTCTTGACAGCGCGATTAGTAATTGAAAAATAAATGTAGCTAATCTGCTCCTGTAGTCGTTTCGTAGACGGCTACAGGTAAATTCTTTAATCAGTTCTTAATAAGTCAATCTTAAAAATCCATACCCGAAATCATTAAATCATCATACTTGATTTATGAGCTTCGACGTTGAAAAATTCAGACAAATACTAAATGCTAAACTTACAGAGTATTACAAGAATAATCCGCACTTACTTTTNNAAGGAACTGCGGTTAATTCTGTTTATACGATGATTAATGAATGTCGAAAAGTGGGTGTGAGTTATTTAAAAGGCGACTTTATTAGAACAAAGAACGGACATGATGGATATTTTAAATATGCAAGGCTTGGCTTTGACGGGGTTATTGATTTTAAGCTAGGAGCTAAAACGGTTCAGGAATTTATTTCTAAGTTTGGTTTGGAAGAATGGAGAAAAAGAGGTGTATCTTTTCAGGGGGATTTTTATTTGAATAAAGAAAAGAATTTGGAAATGTTTAATCAATTCATAGATAGTCTAACAAAGGAGAGAAAATAATAATGCCAGAAAATAATAAATTTATTCCATTCAAAGTTATTGGGAAACCTATTGAAGATAATGAAATAAGACGTCCTGCTTGGGATGATCCAGAAGTTCAAAAACGCATTGCTGAGAAAGTAAAATACTTTGAAGAACATCCAGATGAAATCCCTGACCTATGATTTTTTTTGTAGCCCGAATTTATTTTTATGCTTTAGTAAGAATATGAGCTATAATTATAAAAGTGTAAAATGTAAAAGATGTGACTGGGAAGGAAAATATTGGGACATGAAATTAAAAGCTTTAAATGGACAAACTATGCTTCCATGTCGATGCCCGAATTGTAATCATCAAATCATAAATATTACACTTTATAAAGTTAAAGAGATATTTCAGAAAATTGGCAAATGGTCTAAGTTATCTTTTTCGATGCCATCTGGCTTAGTTCGTAAATAGACCGTTCCATTTTTTGATTTTATGACACATATCTCTGCACCCATTTCTACTTTCCCATTTGTCGTTGGAGGTGCAGTTACTGCTGTAGAATTATTCGGCAGCATACTTGCAAATTTAATCTTCGATAAAAGTTGATAAAAATTTAATTCATTATTTTTCGAGTTATATGTTTCTACTCTTAAAGATTCAATTTCATTATTATCATCCGTCATTCTTCTTCCTGTAACTATATATTTATAGTCTTTCCAATCTTTCATAATCTTCTTCCTTGCGAAAAATATTGATTATGCTTGACGAATAGATTAATTGGAAATACAAAGACTTAGCAGACTTTGGTTAATACTTAATCTATTAATCAAACAAATATTCTAAATAGCTCGGTTCTTCGCAGGAACTGAGCTATTTTATTTAGAACTCTTCCTTTCTATCTGTAAACTAAACTTTCGTCAAGTAATAAAAAGATACATAATTCTACTCTCTTTTCTCTTATCGGGTTTGCGAAGTTGCCTGTAAGAACTCCAAAGCGGCAATTTCCGCAAATCCTGCGTTAGGCGCTATTAGCTATGTTACTTAATGCACCGCACGTGCACTGATCCTTTTTTTATATCTCCTGCCACTTTCCCATCAATGGCATCAAATGCATAAGCAGTATTTTCAGACGACTCATCGGATGACCAATAAAATATCCCATCTCTTTCCCATTTTTTTAGTTCTGAAGCTTTAAATGAACTTTCAAATTCAGCTAAGGTAGCAAGTCTCATTCCTATACTTTTACATTTAGCCTTTGCAGAGAACCAATCCATCCTTCCTTGATACTTACTCCATTCACTTTCTTTTGCCAAAACACTAAAAATTAAAAATAACATTACTATTAATATAAACTTTTTCATTAGTTTTCTCCTTTAAATTATCCCTTGCATTTTTCGAGACACGGACGTCGAGAAACCTACACCAGCAGAGTCCAAGCGTTAATTCCTTTTCCGAACATGCCCGCATCTAAAATGGCAACTAACGTTCAGGGTAGCCGAAACATTCTGATGTTTATTCGGGCGGCTGTATAGAATGCAAATAATATTACTTATCCTCACAAGGGATATTATTTGCTTGGTTTGACAAAATAATTAAAAGTGCAACTATGACGGATATATCGCACGAATCAAGACATGAGCAACATCCAGACGTAGCTCATGTCGCAGTGGCTAACCTTATGTTAGTTGCTGTTTTTGGAAGCGTCCAGTTAATTCTGGCAACTACAACTAATTCCAAGGGGGGAATTATGGATAAAAATTTACAAAAAGATATGGACGATTGCCATATGTGGATTTTGCCAAAAGGAACAATCATCTATTACGAGGGGTTGCCATATTACCTAAATTCCAATATAGAAGTATTAGGTAATAATGAACCCGAAAAATTTATACCGCCAACAGAAGAAGAGATAAGAAGATTTTTCGATATTGATTAACTAGGGAGGGTTGGAAGTTCTAGAGATAAACCTATGAGCTTCCAAAAATGGCAACTAACGTTTGCAGGTAGACGATGTTAGAGCATACACTAAAAATGCTATTAATCGTCTACTCAGCCTCTAATAGCGTCTCACCTCGCTGTTATGCGAAGGTAACTGGCGCGAACTCCTACAAAACTCTTATTGATTTTTCAAATAAAATTTTTTATAACTTAGAAAAATAATGCTATCTTTTTTGATACCATTTAGTCTAATATATAAAAGTGAGGAAATCATATGACACGAGAGCAAGTTTTAATAAAATATAATAACCTAGAAAAGAAGCTAAAAGAAAGAAAGAAAAAATATTTATCAAAATGGTTCCCAGGTCAAACTGTTTTTTTAATGGAATCCATGAACCGGAAAGGGGAGTATTTTATTTGCGAGTATCCTCAATTGAATAATTCTAAAACTCTTATTTTAACTAAAAAAATTTCCGACGAGTTAAATATTAATCCAGATATAAGAGTAAAACTTAATGAGCAAATCGCAATTTAAGAATTATTTACTAGAACAGGAAAAACTTCTAACTCAGATAATCGAGCTAGAAGTAAAAATTTTTGGTAGTCGTAAATTGGCGGTTAAAGTCGGGAAGCCTCATAATTATTTTTCTGTGACTATGAAGCGAATCAAAGAAGAAAAATATTTACCTAGGCGAGTAAAGAAACTTTTAGAGTGTGCTAGTTCCTTTATGTTACCCGACATTCAGGAGTAAAGCCAAAAAAGCCGCCAGTTAATTTTGCATAACGTTAAGCGTATCTGANNTTCTACACTATAAAGTCAGACTCGGAGCGAGAAGCCTCACAGCTTCCGAACATTGTGAGGCTTTGAAGCAGATGACGCGAAGTTATGCGGTGTTTTAGGTGCGCATACTCCGAAGAAGCCTTAACCAACGCCTCAATCTATTACCAGCCCTGACACGGATGTCAGGTGTATTACTTACTCCATTACACAATACAAATTTGTTTATAAAGGGATTCTGCTTCTTCTATTAATTTCGGGTCAAATTTCTTATTTTTTTTTGTGTTTTCGATAAATCTTATAACTGGTAAAATATCTACTTTCTGTATATAGGTGGTATCTGATTTTGTGGACTTTAATACTTCTTCACTATTTATGTAGTCAAAATATTTTAATGATATTCGTAAAAATGGGGTTATTATAGACTCAATAAAATCATTCCTTTTTATAATATCTTCACTGTAAAAATAATCATTTACTAGAGTTATTTCATGTAATTTTAGTAATAGAACATCAAAGTAATACCTATCTATTTGTTCTCTCTTCAATTTTGATTTAGTATTTTTTAGGAATGATTTTAATTGTTTCAACAATACAATTTGCATTTCATTGTATTCTCGGTTCATAGCAGCAATTTGTATAACTCTATCTATCTTATCTTTGTTTATATCCGATTTTATTTTTTCTATGGCTGCGCTAATCTGCCTCCATGAAAATAACTGTATAGTAACTGTCATAATTCCTAATATGTTAGTAATATCTAACACTACATAATTAATATCGAGAATAAATAAATCATAGTCAAGCATTATTTTTTCTTTTTAGGCGGTGTAACTTTAGGTGGTTCTTTTTTTTGGATGTCAGGGATTTTACCCCGATTAAAAAGAGTTTGACAAATACTATTTTTTGAGGTTAATACTAATTATGTTTTCTTACTATGGCTCAAAGGCAAAGGTAGTTCAATATTATCCAAGTCCGACTACATTAAAAATACGTGAGGCATTCGCAGGAAGTGCAAGATACTCTGTAATGTATTGGGATACTCCTGATATACTGCTTATGGATAAATACCAAGTCATTGTAGATGTATGGCATTATTTACAAAGAGCAAGTGTAAACGATATTCTAGGATTGCCAAGACTAAAAGAAGGTGAAACGTTAGACGACTTTAATTTATCTTATGAGGAAAAAATGTTTCTAGGTTTTTGCATTAAAGGTGGTAATCAAATTCCTAGCAAAAAAACAACATGGAGAAATGTAGTTCATAGACCTAATTCGCAAAATTACAGACTACAAAATATTTCTTCCAATCTCTATAAAATCAAGCACTGGAAAATAATTCAAGGTAGTTATGAAGATTTGCAAAATGAAGATGCGACTTGGTTTATTGATCCGCCTTATCAATTTGGCGGTCATTCATATAAAGAGTCTAACAAGAATATAGATTTTGCTTTACTTGCTAATTGGTGTAGGACCCGTCAAGGTCAAGTTATTGTTTGCGAAAATACCAAAGCTGATTGGTTAGATTTTAAACCAGTTATTCAAATGCAAGGAAGTGTTTGTAAAACTACAGAGGCTATTTGGACAAACTTTCCCACTCAATACGATAGTGTTCAGCAAGAACTATTCTCTTGGGCGGGCGGGAAATAAAATAAAGTCTGACAATGGCATTCATAAAATGGCAACTAACGTTAAGCATAAGCGGCGTTCGCACCATACCAAACATCAGTGTGCGAATGTCCGTCTTATGCTCTTGTTAGACGGTGTTTTTAAAAGCGTCCGGTATCTTCTGACAATTACGATTTTAAATTCCAAGGGAGGGAATTATGAATAAAAAATTAAAATGGAAATATGACAAGGAACACAATAAAAGGTATGCGTTAAATTGTAGCACAGACAAGGACAGCCTTTTCGAAATTGTCAAAGAGGGGGGCATTTATTGGCTTCACTACTCTAAAAGATTTATCTCAGTTTTTGATAAGCTTTCATCTGCTCAAAAAGTTGCGGAGATAATGAGGGCGGGTTGACTACACTAAAAAGGAACTCAATGAGCTTTTAAAAATGCCGTCTAACGTTAAGCGTAACCGTCGTAAAGGCGGCAAGGGTTTATGAATTCGACCGACCGTATAAGTTGCATAGACTATGACACTTCGGTTCGTGGCATTGGCTATGCGTGGTTATCCTTAAAACTAAAAAGTCTGACAATACATTTAAGCAGGTCGAATCAAGAGGAAACTTCTTTTCGTTTCCTCGCAGCGGTTCACGCGTAGTTCTACGCTGTTCATGCGCTGGCTCGAAAAATTTCGAGGGGCTAATACGCTAAATTCTTTTTTTTAGTTTGACAAATACTATTTTGTATGCTTAATAAATAACATGTATCAAATACAGCAAGGCGATTGTTTGGAACTAATGGGTAGTATTCCCGATAAATCTATTGATATGATTCTAGCAGATTTGCCTTATGGAACTACTGCTTGTTCATGGGATACAATAATTCCTTTTGAGCCTCTATGGGATAACTATAAACGAATTATTAAACCTAATGGATGTATTGCCTTATTTGGTTCAGAGCCTTTCTCTTCTTATTTGAGGCTAAGTAATATTAAGCAATACAAGTATGATTGGTATTGGAATAAAGGGAAGTCTGGGAATCCTATGTTAGCCAAAATCAAACCGATGAGTGTTTATGAAACAGTTTCTATTTTTGGGAATTCTGTAAATTATTTTCCTATAATGGTAAAAGCTGAAATTAAGAATATGAATAAATTAGGAAAGTTCAACTCCACAATTTCAAATATATCTAATTTTAAAAAATATAAATTGTCTGAAAATTATGACAACGCATTTAGATACCCTAAAAATTCGTTAAATATTTATTCTGGGTCAAATGAATGTAATTCGTTAAATAGAGTTCATCCTACTCAAAAGCCAGTTTCACTTTTGGAATATTTAATTAAAACGTATACTTTAGAAAATGAAACTGTCTTAGATAATACAATGGGTAGCGGTTCAACTGGAGTAGCCTGTATTCGCACTAATAGAAATTTTATTGGATACGAAAAAGACTCTAATTATTTTTCCATAGCAGAGAAACGCATTTTAGAAGAAATAGATAAAACTTCTCTCTTTAATTCTTTGGGGGGGCGACAAGATCGAATAAGCGCATGAATGGCGTAGAACGTGAAGCGTAGCCGATGTTTGAGCCTTTACTAAAAAGACTCTTACTCATTGGCTATGCCTCAAATGTTGGCTAAGCGTAGTTATGCGATGTTTTCGGGGATTCTCCGATTTAATTGTAGCTAATACTGAATATTCGCGGGGCGATATTTTAAGAGTTGACAATTACGATTAAGGATTTTAAATTGTAAAAGTTCGCTCTCTAAAACGATTGAGAGTAAAAAACTGGCTTTAGTTCTAACCCGCTAGAGTCAGTCAGGACAAAAAACGTAGGGTTAAAAAGAGAGGTTAATTATGAAACTAGAAATCGGGCAAAAATTATATTCTGAAACTAAAAACAGAGAAATTAAAACTCATGTTATTTCCAAAGTTGGCAATAAATATTTTGAAGTAGAAAATGATCGAGGTCGATATTATATCGAAACTCTTATCTGTGATAGTCAGTGGAGCAAAACACAACTATATCTAGATGATAAAGAATTAGAAAATAAAATCGAACTTCGGATATTAATGAATCTTATTCAAAATAGATTTTCTGGATATGCCACTAAAGACCTGACTTTAGATCAAGCCAGAAAAATAAAATCTATTCTGGAAGAAAAATAAATTCTCTCAACTAACGAGGGCGGGGCGTTCATTCAAAAAAGTCTGACAATGAATCCCCGAAAATTTTCGCATAACGTTTCAGGGTAACTGACGTTCCTTCTTAGGAATGTCTTTGAGTCGAGAGTATAGGATGCAAACTACATGACATATCAGTTCATGGCATGAAGTTTGCGAAGTGTTACAAAAAAANNGTATAAGGAGAAAAGTTTATGCAAGGCAAAAAATATATAACTGAAGAAGAAAAAAAACAAGCTAGACGTGAATCTCAAAAAAAATGGAGAGAAAACAATAAAGAATGTAATAGGAATTATTATTTATTGAATAAGGAAAAAATTTTACAGAAAAATAAAATATATGCAGTTAAAAATAAAGATCATATTAAGCTAATAACTAAGGAATGGCGAAAAAAGAAAAAAGCCGCATTGCCAGAAAAGAATAAGCCAGTTAGCCGCGTTGATAAGAAAATATACCAAAAAGAATATACAGAAAAAAATAAAGTAATATTAAAAGAAAAGCGTCTTGCTAGGTATCAAGAAAACAAAGAAAAATATATAGCTATTTCTAGAGAGTATAGAGTTCGCAATCATGCACAGATATTAGAAAGAGAAAGAATTAGATACTCAATAAATAAAGATAGAAATAGAGAAAGAGTTAATGCAAAAAATAGAAGATCGTATCAAAATAATAAAATAACTTGGGTAAGATATTTCAATAAGAATAAAGAAATTATTAATGTAAAAAGGTTAATACGATATAATAATTTTAAAGAAAAGTATTTAAGCAAAGCAAAAGAATACAGAAATAATAATTTAGAAAAAGTTAAGCTGAGGCAAAAAGAATATAGAGCTGCTAACAGAGACAAATGGAATAGGTGGAAAATGCAAAGCTATTATAGAAATAAAGATTCTATAAGTATTAGGCGTAAAATTAAATATATCAATAACCATGATAAATACATTGCTATGCAGCGAAAGTTTAAAGAACTTAATCGAGATAGAATTAATGAAAGAACAAGACAAGATTACAAAAATAATAGAAGTAAATATATGGAATGGAAAAATAGAAGAAGAGAACGAAAATATAAAGTATCTGAATCTATAACTCGCAATTTTATAATGCAAATATATTCTAATTTTGATTATAAATGTTTTAATTGTAGTTCAGAGGATCATTTAGCAATAGATCATCATTATCCATTATCTAAAGGTTTTGCATTAACAATTAATAATGCAGTATTGCTTTGCCGATTTTGTAATAGTTCGAAATATAATAAGCTTCCTGAAACTTTTTATTCTCCAGAGCAGTTGACTGATTTACAATTAAATTATGGTATCTCTAAAAGTCCTTTAAAAGAAGAACAACCAAGTCTTTTTGAGGCACGGATGCCGAAAAACCTAGAACGAGATAACGGTATATTGGAAGCCATGAATGCCGCATAACGTCGCGTGTATCCGACGTTCGCACCATTCCGAGTATCGTGTGCGAATGTCCCGTAGGGCAAGCGGCGGTCAGGGGTGCAGTGGATACTAAGCTGTTGTCCGATGTTTTTAAAGGCGTGCGACTAAGTATTATTAAACGATTAATTCCAAGGGAGGGAATTTAATATGTTAAAAAAACTTAATGAATATTTATTGCAAAAAGGATGCAGAGATATAACTCAAAAAATATTACCAAAATGGAAAACAGATTTTGAAAAAGATGTAACATTGGTTTCAGCTAAATATAAAGCTAAAAATAAAAAAGATATTGATAAATTAAGAATAGATATTTTTAATAAATTCCCACTTGGGGAAGAATGTATTTTATTAAAAATATCTAGGGGCGGGTTGCTGAAATAAAAAGTAATCCTTCGAGCTTTTAAAAATATTGGACAACGTTAAGCATAAGCGGCGTTCGCACCATACCAAATATCAGTGTGCGAATGTCCGTCTTATGCTCTTGTTAGACGGTGTTTTTAAAAGCGTCCGGTATCTTCTGACAATTACGATTTAAAATTCCAAGGGAGGGAATTTATGGTAGAGCAAGAAATTAAATGTTGGTGTCAAGAGTGTGGCGAAGAATGCGAGTATGATAATTCTGAACTTTGTGGTGAATGCGAAGATGAACATTTTATGGCAGGAGAAATAAAGTGCAGTGTATGCGCAGATATTGCCTCTCAAATAATTATGGGAGTCTATTTATGCAAAGATTGTGATTTAGATGACTACCATAGTAATATTAGATACGGTTAATATATCGGGCGGGTTGTTAAACTATAGAGGCATTCAATGAGCTTTTAAAAATGCCGTCTAACGTTCAGGGTAGCCGACGCGCTTCTTAGCGTGTCTCAGAGCCGACCGTATACGATGCAAGTCATGTGACTAATCTTCACTAGGCGCAGGACTTGCGAAGTCTGACAAATAACAAAAAGATGTTCCGATACAATTAGATAGGCTCAGAGCAAGAGCCAAATTCTTTTCTTTGGCTCGCAGTGGCTAACCTTCTGTTAGACGGCGTTTTCTGAATCCCTACTATTATGTATAACTACACAAAAATATCGCGGGGCGTTTATAAAATATTTGACAAAGTAAACTAATGTATGCTTAATGCAAGTTATGATTCTAAGACGACTTGGGAATAAATCAGAATTATCCTCATCTATAATAAAACATTTTCCTAAACATAAATATTTTGTAGATGTATTCTTTGGAGCTGGTGGAATATTTTTTAATAAACCAAAGTCTGACTATAATATTCTAAATGATATTGATTCCGATGTAACAAATTTATTTTTAGTTGTTTTAAATCAGAAAGATGAATTAGAAAAATCTTTTTATGAAATGCCTATCCATTCGGACTTAGTAAAATATTGGTATTCAAAAATAGAAGACGAGCCAATTAAGAAAGCATTAAGATTTTTACTTCTATCAAATTTTACTTTATTAGGAACTGGGACTTCCGTTAGACACATGGTTTCCTCTGGGGCTGGTGGAGTAAAAGATTTCAAAAATAAGTTCAAAGAAAAATTAGACATTACTTTTAGTATGCTGTATGGATGTAATTTTACTAATTTTGATTTCAGGAAATTCTTAAACAGTTTATCTTTCTCGAACGATGGAAGAAATGATGAAGCTAAAACGTTTATTTATGCAGACCCTCCATATCTAGCAACTACTGATAATTATTCTCATTCTTTTATTGAACAAGATTCTATTGACCTTTTTGATTGCCTAGAAAATTCTAAATGTAAATTTGCTTATTCAGAATTTAACAATCCATTTATTTTAGATCAGGCAAAACAAAGAAATCTAAATGTAATCGAAATAGGAGAAAGGCAAAATCTTAAAAACCGTCGAACTGAAATTTTAATTACAAATTATGAAACGGAAAGGTCACTCTTTGACTAGGGCGGGCGCGACTCCTAGAAAGTAATTCTTTGGATTCAGAAAATGCCGTCTAACGTTCAGGGTAGACGCTGTTTCGTCCATTCCAAACATCGTGACGAAATGGCGGCTAACCTCGTGTTCTACGCCGTTCATTCGCTCTACTNNTTTTAAATAAAAAATTGTAGACAAATTTCTACACTTTTAGTCTAATATATTAAAGAGAGGGAATTGAGATGAACAAAAATCAATTAAACAACTTAATAGAGATTGCAGCGACTTTAATTAAAAATGGTGAAGCTACTATTGACAATGCCTTTTTAAAAGCAATTGAGTTAGAAAATAAAAATTTAACTTGGGCTATTGAATCTAAATCAAATCAATTTACAAAGTCAGTTGGATTCGCTGGATATAGTTCACACGAAAGAGAACCTTTTACAGCAAAAGAAAAGGCATATTTTGAAGTAGAAAAAAAATTAGCTAAAAAAACTTATGAGGCTATTTTATGCAAATAACAGTAGATACTATTAATATCAAGCTCCCAGTTTCTGACTGGGAGAAGATTGAATCAGAATATATGGAATTGTCCATAAATGCGGATTACCCAAAATATAAAAATTTAAAACTTTTTCTTAATGAAATAAATAATAATATTTTAAGGTTAAGAAAAAGTGAATCTTAAAAATATTAGTCAACTAATCAGCCTTAACCAATTAGCTAAAAAATATCTTACAGAGAGGATTTTATTTGAATGGGTAAAAAAAGATTCCGACAAATCTAAATTATCTTTTCGAGATTTAGAAAAAATAACTGGATTAAATTCTAAGCAGTTACAGCGCATTATTCACGAAGATAAATTTCCTCATTTCGATGCACTTATAAAAGCTTGTCAAGGTCTATTAGATAATACTAATAACGGTATATTCAAAAAAAGGCGCGAATGAATGGCGTAGAACGTTTCAGCGTAATCCGACGTTGACACCCTTCCAAACTTCGTGTGTCAATGTTCGGATACGCTTTGTTATGCGACGTTGACGGTTTGTAATAAAAAAAGGCTGGGGCAAGAACTCCTATAAATAAGATTTGACAAATACAAAAAAGGATGTTTACTAAAACTATGAATGGCACTTATCAAAATATAGATTGCATGGAGCTAATGGCTAATCTTAAAGACAAGTCTGTAGACCTTGCAATAGTTGATCCTCCTTATGGGATTGAATTACAAATGTATAGACCTTATATAAAAAAAGATAGGTCTAAGGAGTATAACGAAAGGCAGAAAAACACAAAAAAATATTTACAAAAAAACTGGGATGATAAGCCATCGGATAAGTATTGGGAAGAATTATTAAGGGTATCAAAAAATCAAATTGTTTGCGGGGCTTATATGTTTACCGACATTTTGCCAGTTTCAAAATCTTGGATACTATGGGATAAGAAAATATCAAATGATTCTACTTTTTCGCCTTATGATATGTTTTGGACTTCATTTAGTTGTGGCATTAAAAAATATGAAGTGAGCCCACTAGCAGAAACAAATGGAGGTAAAGAAAGAATTCATCCTACACAAAAACCCGTCAAGCTTTACGAATGGCTTTTAACAAATTACGCAAAACCAAATGATTTAATTCTCGATACTCATTGCGGCTCCGCGTCCTCTTTAATTGCCTGCGAAAATTTAGGTTTTAAGTATATAGCAAGTGAGTTGGATAAAGACTATTATTCTCAATCCTTACAAAGACTAGATGCTCACCTTGCTCAGGGTAAATTATTCCAACGTGTAGGGCGGGACGAAATACGATTAAATCAACCGTCAATGTTCGCATAACTCCTGTGTATGCGCACTAAAAGTGCGCATATGCTCTGAATATCTCCAAAAAGCGACATACAGAAAACTCAATATCAATAAAGTGTAGACTACTAATTTTGTAAAATTAGACAAGTCTGACGAAAAAACTAAAAGATAAAAAAATATTTTAACAAAAAGATAAAAAAATAAAATAGATGTTTACGAAAATAATATTATGTCAGTTTGTGGTATCTATGGAAATTGAAATTATCGAAACAAAAAAAATAGTTGCTCAAGTCCCTATTAACGTCAAGGCGGAGTTTAGTAAGCAGGCAATCCTTGCGAATAAATCAGAGGGCGAACTTGCTGCTGAGGCAATTACTGATTTTTTGGGCAAAAAAGAAAAGAAGTAAATACTAAACCCCTCTGAACCAGCTTTGGTCGGTCAATTCAGAGAGGGAAAAACAAGCCGGAAAACTAGCCTGTTTTTATTAGTGATTCAAAGAATCGAACACTCGTAGAGATAGTCAAGAGTTTTCCGCAAAAGGAAAACGAATTGAAGGTAAATTTAAACTGGAATAAAATCAGAAACAACCCGATCACGGTTCAATTTCTGCTATGGCTTATATTATTAGTAGCTGATTCTATTCTGAATGTTTTTGTTAATCATGGTGCATGGTGGGGTCTGTGTGTTATTACCACGGGGCTAGTTGCCTTCTTTCTCCCCCGCGAGTCTAAAATAATTTTCGGGGTTCTTCTTATGATTCTTCCAATTGGAGGGATTCTGGAAAAAAGAAAGACACTTTCAAACGAACAATATCAAACCGAAAAAGCACGACTTGAAATCCAAAAGGAAGTTTTTGATAAATCAAAATACCAAAAATCAAACACAAACTTAAATTGTCAATTTGAAGGTAAACATGCAACTTATGCAAAGTTAAAATGTCAGTCTGCATTATTAGCACTGGAATCCACGACCGCAACGCTACACAAAGAATCAAAAGAAGAAGAAACAAGAATTCGTATTAAAAACGAAAGGCTAGACCACGAGATTGAAAAGATCGAAAAGTCTATCAGCCTTACAACGTTCTTATCAGATCCAGATATTTTCCGCGGCTTACTTGCTTCTATATTTCTTCCGCTTATCCAAATCTCTATGTCAATATTTACCCGAAAGGAAAATGAGATTACTTCAAAGCTGGAATCTACTTCAGGACCGGGGACGAAAGAAACGCAAATGTCAAATGCTGCTATTAATAGCCTTATCGAATTAAAATTAAAAGAGCACAAAAACAAGGTCGCCAAAGTAATTTATGATCTCAAGACAGAATATGAATTAGATGTATACCGGGGCAGAATTTACGAAGTCAAAAGGAGAATCCAAAAAGTGTCCGATTTTGAAATCGGACAAAATCGGACAAAATCGGACAGTGATCGGACACCCGCAGGACAAGAACCGGACAAAGTGCCTACAAATGCCGGACAAAAATTTAAAGAAACTTTTGTCCCTTGGAGGGTTGAAAATGGAAAGAGTTAAATCAATGTTAGCTGCATTTTTTGTAAGTATAGGAATGATTATTCTAACGGTGTTAGTTGTCTTGTTTTGCGCTGGTATGGCTTCCTATGTTTGGCAGAATGCGCACTCGATAGAAGAGGTATTCCCGTTGATGGGTGACTATACTATAATCTGTCTATATGGCTTCCTCAAATGGCTAGGGATATTTGCAGGTATAGGTATCGCGGCTATCGTTTCTGGGTATGTAATTTTACACGAAGTAGGGCTTTGGCTAGAGAGATACAAGACTCGCAGAATGTCCCCTATTTACACAGAAACATCTATTGAGGGGGGGGAGGGAGGGGGGAGCATCCCCGCCCCTATACCAAAACAATTAGATCCAAATGAAGTAGGGGAAGCAGTGCGTGACTATATAGAAGCAAATAAGAGTAAGTTTAAGAAACTTAGATTTAGTCCTTATGAATCCGGGGTCATGGATGAAATATATGAAGCAATTGGTCATCCTGCCGTTACCGGGAATAAGCAAGATTATAATTTGAAGTTTGGCAAATTCTTATTATCCTCAAAATATTTTGAAGCAGATGGGAATCATATAAAACTGAATCCACTCTATACAAAAGAAGTTGAGTTTGCAGCAAAAGATTTCGAAAAAAGACACGCAAATTCTGAATCGGCTGACTTGATTCATGAGGTTAAAAAGGAATATGGTTCGGACAAAAACCGGACACTTGTAGGACAAAATTAAAAGGAGAATCGGACATGAGAAAAATATTATTACTGCTGCTCATTGCAATGTCAATTGATGCAGATCAGTTAATCAAGGATAAAAAAGGGTATCGTTTTGCAAGCGACAGGAAAACAAAAGTTTACTTTACCAAATCGCAAGCGGTGAAAATCAATTCNNCAAGACAAAGAACTGGCTAAACTTTTTGGTGTAGAGAATTTTGGAGTAAAATAATGTATACATGTAAATGTTGCAATCAAAGAGTTGGTGTTTTGTATCATGGATTTTGCAAGGACTGTTTTGAAGCTGTGAGCGGTCGAAGAAAATGAAAGATAAATTAATTGCAGCCTTGAATGCAAAAATATCCGGCAATGTTATGATAGTAGATTACATGCCTGATATAATTATTACTCTCAAAAGCTATGATGATTTTGTGTCAGTCTCCCAGATATTATTTGAATGGCATGAGGACTGCAGATTCCCGAAATTTGAGATTACAAAAAATATTAAAAATCTTGAATCTATAATCAATGCAATAGAAGATTTTATTGTATTTTGGAAAAAATGGCTATGAGCAATTTGAGACAATTAGAGCAGGAGTTATTTATTGCTAGAAAGTTTAATCTTGGAGCAAGAGAAATAAACAAGTTGGAAAGTTTAATTGAAAACGAAAAAGAGAAAATGCAAAACAAAAAAGGAGAGCACTGGAAAATGAAACTCAGAAAATTATTAGCGTGGATAATTAGTATTATCCTTATGGCAAGTTATTCATATTTGCAAGCGGAGATTGTTAAGGTCAAGGTTGTTAAACCTAAAAAATCAAAGACCGAACAAAGAAAAGACCCCGATAAAAAAGAAGTCGAAACAGACAAAGAACACGAATGCGAAAAGGAGCGGTTGCTATGTCAACGATAATCTTTGATACTAAGGAAGCTTTATTTGAGGGGCATAAGATTTTGCAGAATAAAGGGCGGCGCGTAAAAATTACAATTGAACTAACGGACGATGAGGACTTTGTATAATGGATTATTTAGTCGTTTTTTTAATTGGCGCGGGGGTTGGAATTTTTGCGAATAATAAAATTGTCTCTATTCGAAAAGAAAAAGCGAAGACCTATGCAGTAAAGAAAAAAGCTTCTGAAGTGATTATGATTCAGGGAAAGGCATACGTCCCAAAAAAGACAAAAGGCAAGGTAAGAGCATGAACGCAAAACCAAAAACGGAACTACAAAAAGAAGTTGATGAGATGATCGCATATTTGACGATTTGGAAAATCGATGTTGCAAGGGAAAAGAAAAGGCTTAAGAAATGAATTATCCAATCTACATATCAGATTATATTAACATAGACTTTGCGATGACCCTTGTTTTATTCGCAATTCTGGCTATGGCATTAATTGCCTTATGGTTTGACTTGTCATACAAGCCGCAAGTCTATGATCTCGTTACGCTGCTTGACAGAAGAGTCTCATCAAGAGCGAGTGAGATTTTTAGGCAAAAGTTACACATAACGTTATCGGAATCTATATTGATTCAAGAGGATTATGATTTAAAATATTCGCTAGAGAATCAGGCAGAGGAAATTAAAAAGTCGTTGGAGGGGAGTAAATACAAAACTCCAAAAGGATTTGAAAAGGAAACTTATACAGGGGCATGGGTTAAAGCAGAATTTAAGCAGCCTAAAAAAGAAGTAAAGCCCCCCTATTTTTCTCCTGTCAAAACCTTGTCATTGGAAGAGAGTAGAGAAATAAAAGTTGGCAGTATCGAGCTTGAGAAAGTATATGCAGAGAATAATACTTAGCAATTTAGACCAGTGGATAATAATTGTAAGCTCTTGGTTTACAATTGTATCTTTTATCTATTTTGCATTGACTTTGGAATCTGTTGAGATTATTAAAGCCCGAGACGAAAAAATAAAATTGGAAAAATTGAGGAAAGTATGACATTTATCATAATCGCAAGTGCCGTTGGCTTATATTTAATTTATCTTACAGGGAAAGGATTTTTAGAAGGATAGGATGGAAACCACACAAGAAGCAATCATAAAAAGAAGTATCAAAGTGCTAGATAGGAAAATCAAAGCTAAAGAAGCTATTCTTAATGCAAATCCTATTGGTGAGCTAATTCAACTTAGAATTGATTATCAAGATATGCGAAAAAAATGTAACGATGACTGGAAATCAAAAGAACTTAGGGAATTTGTAGAAGCAGCCGCAGGAAAAGAACAAACATTTAAAGCACTTGCCGAAAAGCAGCAAAATACTTGTGAATTGATTTCTGAATTAGTGAAACTAAGAGAAGAAGTATCTAATTTGAAACGTGAATTGTATTATATCGAAATGAGGAGACAAAGAGCATGAGGCAACTATTCACGGGGGTCATGGGTTGAAATGCGAGGAAATAAACATACGATTAGGATTTCACATACCCAGTTTCAAAAACTCCAAAGAAATATCCTACAACCCAAAAACGAAAAAAAGGTTTCTGCGAGTAAACGATGTAAAGGGAGAGAAAATGAGAGCAATGACAAATGCTTTGTCTTTATCACATTCTACATTTCAGACAATCGAGGAAGAGATCTTGATGGAATGGCTGCGACAGTCCTTGACTGCCTGGTTAAAGCAGGAAAATTAAGAGACGATAAAAGACAAATCGCAGGAAGACAGTATTACGACTATGAGGTATGCGAAAAAGGCAAAGAGGGATTTCGCGTAAGGATTGTAACAAATAAAGGAGCACTAGGATGAACCGACTAATCATAATTAACTCACTCAAGACAAGCCCGGCTAAATTCTGGAGTGACGTAATCCAAATTGCGGTCTTGCAAAGGGCAGGACAAGCAGAAGAGAAAACAATTAACCATGAATTAATTCAAAGACGACTAGCTGAAAATTCAAAGGGGATAAAATGAGCGAGAAAATTCTAACAAAATACGAACACGGAAACACGAAATACGGAGCGGATCAGGTCGAACAGTTTGCAAAGCTTCGCAAGGAAGGATTAACGGTAAAGCAGATTATTGAGCATATGTTTTTGGATACGAACGCGAAAGCATTGTCTAAATTTTTGGTAAGGAATGGTATCACGAAATGACTCAGAAGCAAATCAAAGAAAGAATAATCTCATGGTGCAAGAAAAACGAAATCAAGGAAAGGGAAATTAAAAAAATACTCCACATTCATTTGCATTGTTTTGTGGTAGGATTTGCAGCCCCGGCATGTCTCGTAGTTGCTAGACCGTGGGTTGAAAGTGCGGAACACTTGAAGAGGTTCGACAAAGAGAATCCACTTAACACAATTAATAATTTTGACAATTCACTTAAACCTGGAGACTGGTGTATCACTGCTTTTATTTGCACTCAATACATATCGTTCCCGATTGCAATCAGCCACGAAACTTTTTACGGGAAGATAAAATGAACACACTAGATAGACAACATACATCGAGTGCAAGTATCGAAGCAGAAATTGCACGCACACAAAAAGCAATAGAAGAAGCTCAGTCTAATAACGAACTAGCCGAACTAGATAACAAGCTCGAAGAGTTGCAACTTGATTTAATTGAAGCTTTGATTAATGAGGAAATAGAATGGAATTAAAAACAGATACCCCGTATTGGCGTGAGCAAATCAAGCCACCCCCACCAAAGAAATGAAAGTAGCAAACGAATAAAAAGATTGGTAGGTTACTGTGAGACAAATTAAAAATATCCCAAAAAGTTTTCGTGAATATAATATCAGAAAGCGAGGCTTAGGTCAGCCAGAGGTCTCGTTAGAGGAGTATTTATCAATTAAACTACCTATTGATAATCGCGGACGAATTAACCCTAATATCGAAGCTGGAGAGATTCATATGTTGGAAGTTTTTGGTGAAGATATATACACGGAGAGGAAAACCTGTATTAAGTGTAACCATACCAAGCCCGTTGCAGATTTTACCTGTCGTTACAAGACCAAAAGAATTGGGAACATTTGTAAACTGTGCGAACGGAAAAGGCATCATGTAAAACCAAGGCAATTAGTATGAAGCGGAAAGAGAACACAGATAAAGCAATCGCCAAGCTTAAACAGATTCATGCTAAGTGCTTACTGTGTTGCAATAAACCAGAAGGCGCACACATCATAGAGAATATGATTCGAACCACACTCACAAAGACAGAGTGGAGTGGTTGAAACTAAAAAGACTTGAACACTATGCAGAAAAATTACAAGAATTTCTTGGATATGCTATAGTTTAAAAAAATCTTCTTGACCGAAACTAATATGTCTCTTTAATCATCAAAAGGCTAGCACTAACTTTTTGCATGAATAATGTTTTATTTATAACACCTGAAGGTTATCCATTATCCCCGGAAGTTTATTTCGGCGAGACTCTATTAAAATTTACTCATATCGTTTTACCTGAATCAACTCTTGCTCGATACCAAAAAAAGAATATCCAACTCGAAACTTTAAAACGGCTGTGGAGTGAAAAGCAATCAATAGATTTGAACCAGGTCAAGGTTAATCTTGTAGATATGGCTCCGGTTGAAAGAGGGTATGAACTTTATCTATATCTAGGTAAAGCGAAATACAGATTCATAGCCAAGACAGAAAGAGACGTGAAATTACTTTGTTATAAAGCCTACCTTGAAAATGCATTCTCTCCTAATGAAGAAGAACAAGCCCTGCCTACGAAAGAAATAGGCGAGAAAATTAAACAGATTCAGAAAGACCTCGGATTCACACTGAAAGACTTTGTAGCTGAATTCAGGAAGCGCAAGTTCAAGCATGTAGGATCTATTTCTACTTTGTCGGAAATCCAGAAAGGCATGTATAAGAATGCTCCATATGCGGTTCTTGAAGAAGCTTTAAAGATTGAGTATGAAATAAAGATGCAGAGAGGGTTATTATCGTGAAAAAAAAGAAACCTACTGATAAGAAAAAACCTATAAATTCAAAACACGAAAATACACGAAAAAACACTAAAATTGTAAATGAAAGGTTTTACCCTGAGTTAAATGAAAATCAAGAATTAGCAGTTATTAAAATGTGTGCAGGCGATAGTATTTCAGATGTCGCAAAAGAACTTGGGTTAAAAATAAATACAATATATGACTGGAGAGCGCACAATGAAAAATTCAAAGAAGCTTTACAATTAGAATGGAGTAGGATTATTTCAGAGTCTAGAGATATTCACTCCGAGATGATACGGCAAGCTACTAAAAATGTTTTTAAGCATATTAAAAGCGGTGATCCATTAATGTCTTACCAATTCCTAAAAGATTCAGGTTTTCTACCTTCTTCAATGGACAAAACCGAAAAAGATAGGCTTGCTCAGGAGCTTGCCGAAAAACTAATCAATGTCGCAAACCAAAGCTAAAATCAAACTCCCAAAGGATATATTTAAAAAGTATCCAAGCGAGGTAATACTAGAAGCTTCCAAGATTATAGACAAGTATGTCTTGGAAAAAAGTAAAACCATGTCTGACAAGAAACGAGACTTGGCTAATTTTAAAACCTTTGTAAATACTTATTTCTCGCATTACCTAACGGTCCCCTTTGGGAAAATTCAGAATGAAATAATTTCTGATATTGAGAAATTAAGAGATAGAAAAAACCGTTTACCTATTCGTGAATCCCTTGCGGCTCCAAGAGGTTACGCAAAATCGTCTCTCGTTACTCTTATGGGCGTTATTTGGCTTATACTTAACAAAGAGCACTTTTTTATCATAATCCTATCATCAACTAAGAACACGGCTCAAGGCTTTCTCCAAGCGATTATAGACGAAACAGAACAGAATGAGAAACTACTAGATGATTATCCAGAGCTTATGCCTGCAAAGGATTTTAAGAATCAAACGGTAGCCTGGCGAGATTCTGAAATAGTTTTTGCCAATGGAGTCCGTATCATGGCTCTAGGCTGGCTGAACTCTGTCCGGGGGCTTAGGAAAAAGAATAAACGCCCTGACCTGATTATTGGTGATGATCCAGACGAAGAAAAAGATGTTGCAAGTGAAACCCGTATGGTTCGGAAGTATCGCTGGTTTGACCGGGCTGTATTACGTTTAGGTGGGATAATTGGAGTCGATGTTTTTATTTGTTATACTACCATTGCGCAAAATTGTGTAGGGGAATATATTTATAATGACGAGCACAAATATTCTGATTGGACACGTAAGAAATTTAAAGCGATTGAAATTGATTCTAAAGGAAGCGAATATTCCACTTGGCAAGAGGCTTATTCTATAGAGGATTTACAAAAAGAAAGAGAAGAAGATCCACTTGGCTTTTCTACTGAAAGGCAAAACGAAGCAGTATCAGAAATTGATCAGAAATTCAAAGGGATTATTCAAACTTACGAATATTCAAGCATTCAGTCATGGCAAGGCTACCGTTTAGTATTAGCAGTGGATTTGTCTCTAGGCAAGACAGAGAAGTCCGACTTTTCCGCAATTATCGGCGTTGCAATGACTCCTGAAGGAAAGTATTTACAAATTTATGAATCTATCGAACGAAGACCACCTTCCAAGATCGGGCAAGATATAATAGCAGCTTTGCAATTGTATGACTACTCTATTTGTGGTATTGAAGGGAATGGCAACCAGGAACATTTTCAGTATGGATTTAATATGTTCCTTGAAGAGTATAATCGAAATACTCCTAAGAAAATAAATACTCCTATTGAAACTATAAATAACTCTGGCGATAAAATTAAACGAATTGAAGCAAGCTTACAGCCATTAGTTCAATCGGGCTGGTTGAAGCTACGTGACGATTCCCAAATGTTATTTAAACAACTGAATGATTTCCCTTATTCGAAGAAAGACGGACCGGACGCGCTTTCAATGTGTATCGAACTTTTCCCATTAATAGACAAAGATAAAAAGACAGTGGTGGTATCACAATCAAAGCCAGTAACTTCAAATAAGTTTGACTGGAATCGTTTTAACCAAGACAGAGTAACAAGGATGACAAGAAAATGAAACTAGAAATAGGAACATCAACACTAACAAAGATAATTTCTAAATATATTGAAGAGATAACAAAAGGGAATTTTACGCCAGAATCAAGTGAACTTGAAGCTAAATTGATTAAGAGTGAAAATTTACCTGCGGTAATTGCTAAGTATGTGGCTAATGATATTCTAGATGAATATTTTGAAATAACACCGTCAGAAATTAAAAAAAGAAACAGCATTATATATGCAAAGGAAAAACAAAACAATGGGTAAAAAACCAGAAACTAAAGAAGTAGAAGCACCAAAGGCAGAGACTAAAAAACCTGCTGCAAAGAAAAAAGGAAAAGGTAAAAAGTAGATGGCAAAGAAAGATTCAACGGCTACGATTGATAAGCCAGAAGAAACAATCGAAATGAAAGAGTTTGAGGAAATGGCAGTCATCTTGGCTCCATATGTAATCGACGGCGAAACACCAAGCCAAACATTGGAAAGACTCTTGGAAGATAGAAACCAATTAGTGTTCCAAGTAAAGAATGGAACAAAAAACATTGCTGAGGATAAAATTTCTTTTGTGAAAGCACTTACAGGAATATCTGACAAAAAAGCGGAAGCGATTTTTTCCAACTTCACAGGAACTCATAAACAGTATGAAGAGCAACTTGCAAACAAGACGATCACTTGGCAAACTCCTATTGCAATTGTAGCGCATACTCTTGATCTTCTAATGAAAGAGCCTGGCTAAGACAATGGATAAGAAAGAGTCTCCCTTTAGTGACGATAGGGCGGTATTAGAAACGCAATATATTTTTTGTGCGAATCTCTTACAGCTTCAACATGCTTTCTTTGGCGATTATCAAATCCCTATTCGAAAAGGCATTTGGAAAGATACCAAGAAGTTTTTTGGTAAATTCCTGGACTCGCTAAAGGGTAAGACTCCTAAGCTGCCCCCTTTAAATTTAAAAACTATTGGTGGGGTAGAAGATATTAGGACTGATGATTTCGATAAGGAAGTTTTTAATTACATAGAAAGATATTGGAATCCTGTTTATGAGGAAAATAAAAACAAGCCTGCCGTATTAGGAACCGTGAAAGAATTCATGATCGGGAAAGGTTATGATAAGGACAAAGTAGAATCCTTGTCTTTAGAAGATGTTGACTCAAAGCTGAAAAAAGATTTTAAACTTCCTGAAGGACTTGGCGACTTGGAAGCAATCGCAAAAGAGACAGGACTTCATGGAACAGACTTATACGCGTATGCCTATTCTCAAACACACGGCGCGGAATTAATGGCAGTATACAATGAGAATGGAGAACGCTCAGGTCGGCTTTACGAAATCGTTACTAAGATGAACCGGGACATTCTAAAAGAAGCAATCAAGCAAGGAAAGACGGTTGACCAATTACGTTCAAATTTTGTCTTCCCTGGCATTGAAGAAATTGAAAATATGATTAAGGATGAGCAAGACGAAGAGCTTCAAAAGCTTTT
>DDBL01000029.1:9669-58233 GCA_002333425.1 Leptospiraceae bacterium UBA2033 | reverse complement strand
GACAAAACAGCAGAGAAACAATTTCAGACGGAAATTCTAAACTACCTAACATCCAACGGATGGAATATTGGGGATCCGAGTAAGTATGATCGCAAAAGAGCTGTTTACCCCGATGATGTAATTGGATTTGTAAAAGATACACAAGCCAAGGAATGGGAAAAATACTCCAAGTTTGATTCAAGTGACAGCGAAGAAAGTTTCTTAAACAAAGTAGAAGAAATACTTTCCAAAGTAGGATCTGAGCCTTCTAATGATATGCTTCGAAAGTATGGCACACTTGGAATTTTACGACATCCTTTTTCAACTAAGAGTTCGCAGTTTCGTTTGTGTTCATTTATGCCCGACCACCATTTGAATCCAGATACACTTGCGAATTTTCAAAAGAATCGTTTTACAGTGATTCCTGAATTAACCTACTCGCCTAACGTCAATGAATCGGATACAGAAAATTCTGCCAAGAAATGGAGAATTGATTTTGTATTTTTTCTAAATGGAATTCCAATTATCACAATGGAATTAAAATCCAATTTCAAACAAGATGTAACAGACGCTCTAGAACAATACAAAAAAACAAGACTACCCAAAGACCCAAAAACAAAGAAGATGGAGCCTTTGTTACAATTCAAACGAGGGGCTATTGTCCATTTTGCGGTGAGTCAATCAGAAGTTTATATGGCAACCAAACTAGAAGGGGACAACACTTTGTTTCTTCCATTTAATAAAGGAACGTCAGACGGTGGAGCTGGGAACGACACTCCAGCTAAAGGATATGCAACTTCTTATTTATGGGAAGAAATTTTAAAAAAAGAAAATCTACTTAAAATCATTGGAAAATTTATTCACTTAGAAATCAAAGACAAAGAAGATTTTGATGGACGCAAATACAAAAAAGAAGCTCTCATTTTTCCACGTTACCACCAATGGGATGTGGTAAATCAACTAATAGACACAGTGGTCAAAGAAGGACCTGGGCATAAGTATTTAATTCAACACAGCGCAGGCTCAGGAAAATCCAATTCCATTGCTTGGCTTACTCATAGGCTAGGTAGTTTGTACAAACCCAATGGAGTCAAGTTTTTCCAATCTGTAATTGTGATTACCGATAGAACGATTTTAGATAGCCAATTGCAAGACACGATCTACCAGTTTGAACATTCAGAAGGAATGATTACGCGGGTAAACCGAGAAAAGAGCGGAGGGAGTAAATCCGATCAATTAAAAATTGCACTCGAAAAAGAAACTCCTGTGATTATAGTAACCATTCAAACGTTTCCTTTTGTGATTGATGAAATTAGAAAAAGCACAACTCTTGCGGGTAAAAATTTTGCCATCATCGCTGATGAAGCTCACTCTTCCCAAACAGGAAGAACAGCCAGCAAAGTAAAAGAAGTGTTACTAGCAGAAAAAAGAGAAGAAGAGGAGGAAGACGAAACTATTTCTGCTGAGGATATGTTGGAACTTACACTCAGAGCCAAGGAAGGTAAAGGAACAATCAGCTACTTTGCATTTACCGCTACTCCTAAAGATAGAACTCTTCAACTTTTTGGAAGAATCCCAGAAGGGTCTAAGACTAATTTGCCCGAACCATTTCATGTTTACACAATGAAACAAGCCATTGAGGAAGGATTTATTTTAGATGTTTTGTTTAATTATGTTTTCTATGAAGAAGCTTTAAAACTCGCTCTAAAAAATCAAAAAGAAGATGAAGAGGTAGATAAAAATAAAGGCGGAAAAGAAATTCGCAAGTGGGTAAAGATCCATCCTACCGTTGTAGGTCAAAAAGTAGAAATCATCATTGAACATTTTAGAAACAATGTAAAAGACAAACTAAACGGACAAGCAAAGGCAATGGTTGTCACAAGCTCAAGATTAGCCGCAGTCAAATACAAATTAGAAATGGATAAATACATCCAAGAGAAAAAATACAAAGATATGAAAACCCTTGTAGCCTTTTCTGGAGAAGTTCACGACAAAAGTTTTCCCGATCCAACCAAACAATATACAGAACCCAATATGAATACGGAACTAAAGGGTAGAGATATTCGCGGTGCTTTTGACTCGGAAGAGTTTACAGTGTTGATTGTAGCCAATAAATTCCAGACTGGATTTGATCAACCAAAACTCTGTGCGATGTATGTAGATAAAGTCATTGCCGGAATTGAATGTGTGCAGACTCTTTCGCGATTAAATAGAACCTATCCTGGAAAATCTAAGTATGATGTATTTGTTTTAGATTTTGTAAATGACCCAGAAGTGATTAAAAATTCATTTCAACCCTATTATAAAAATGTTACTCTTACTGCATTGTCTAATCCAGATGAAGTGTATACTTTGAAAGATAAGTTAGATTCACAAAAGTTTTATACAAAATTACAAATAGATAATTTCTTTGAAACATTCCATAAAAAAGAAGTTACCAATGAAGAGCTAACAAGGATTTGCCAACCATCGGTAGATACTTGGAAAGAAAGATACAAATCTATTTTAGAAGAAATAAAAGACACAAAGGCAAATATTGAACAAAAGAAAAAATCAGGCGACAAAATTAGGGAAGATAATTTCAAAACAGAATTAAAAAACTTGGAAAAACAAAAATCAGAATTGGATTTATTTAAAAGAGAACTAGGAGTATTCACAAGATACTATGAGTTTATCTCTCAAATTTTTCCTATTTCCAATCCAGACTTAGAAAAATTCAGTTTGTTTGCAAGGACTCTGCAAGGTCTTCTAAAAGCAGAGGGAAATTTAGAATACATTGATTTAAGTGGCTTGGAAATGAAAAACTATCGTTTATCCAAACTAAATGCCGAGAGAATTAAACTAGAAAACAAAGAAGGCGAATTAGACCCAACAAGTGTTCATCCGGCGGAAGCTAAAGAAAAAGAAAAGATCTGGTTATCTGAAATTATAGAACAAATGAATGAAGTCTTCGGAACCAATTTTGAAGAAGTGGGTATATTAGAACATTCTTATATGGTTATAACAAGAGTAAAAGAAAATCAAGAAGCATTAAACCAAATAAAAAATAATGATATAGACCAAATCATGTATGGAGATCTTCCCTCTATCGTTGATGATGCAATGATTGATATTGAAAAAAGTAATGACAAGAAAAAGGAATTGTATTTATCAAATGAAGAAGTAAGAGAAAAATACATCAGGGTAATTTATAAACTAATTCGAAAACTTTTAGAAAATGACCAATTAGGTAATTTTAATTTGGAACATTTTCTAAAAGGAATGGAATTGGGTTGAATCGACCACGAGAGGACTAATCCCAAAAACATCTTTACCAAGAGATTTATTCTATACTAACCATCTCAGTTTTTACAAGTCTATCCAACTTGAGTAAATTCGATAGTAGCCGCTCAGTTTTACTCAAATAAAACTGGGTGGTGGAATCTGACTTGGCAGAAGGAGGATCAGGATGAACTTCCATGAAGATCCCTTCGATTCCAAGAGAGACTGCACCGGTCATTAGATCAGGGATAAATTCTCTTTGTCCGCCAGTAATATTTCCAGCGCCACCGGGAAGCTGTGCAGAATGAGTTCCGTCAAAGATGACAGGAATATCCATACTGTGGAGAATAGGAATTACCCGCAGATCAAAGACAAGGTTGTTGTAACCAAATGTAGTTCCTCTTTCTGTGACTAAGTATTTTTCAGAACCACACTCGCGAATTTTTTCTTTGATATGTTTGCAGTCTGCTGGAGCTAGGAATTGTCCTTTTTTCACGTTCACCCATTTTCCAGTTTTAGCGGCGGCTTCTAGTAAATCAGTTTGTCTGCACAAAAAAGCAGGAATCTGGTAAACATCGATTACATCCTTCAACGCTTCCACTTGTTCTACTTCATGCACGTCGGTTAACACGGGAACATTGTATTTTTTTTTGATGAACTCTAAGTTTTTAATTCCTTCGCTTATGCCTGGACCACGGTAGGAGTGAATGGAAGAGCGGTTTGCTTTATCAAAACTACTTTTGAAAATATAAAAAATTCCAAGTCTCTTACAAATATCCACCATTTCTGCTGCAACTTGATCGATAAGCTCCCTTGACTCCATAACACATGGACCTGCGATTAAGAAAAATGGTTTACTCCCGCCAATGGTAGATCCGTTTAAAAATTCTCTTTCTGTAACTTGTTTACTCATATTCCCTCTTATTTTACTAATTTGACTGCCGCTCGGATGAAACCGGCAAAAAGTGGATGCGGATGAACTGGTTTAGATTGAAATTCGGGATGGTATTGAACGCCAATAAACCAAGGATGATCTTTGATTTCTACAATCTCCATCAATTTTTCATCTGGTGAATACCCAGAAAAATCCATTCCAGCCTTCGTAAACATTTCTTTATAACGAAGAGTGAATTCGAAACGATGTCTATGACGTTCAGAAATTTTTTCGGATTTGTATTCACTGAAAGCAAGAGTTCCTTTTTTGATAAGACAAGGATATGCGCCTAACCGCATTGTGCCGCCCATTTGTTCTATTTCCATTTGTTCTTCAATAAGAGAAATCACAGGATGTTCTGTCGAAGGATTAAACTCAGTAGAATGCGCATTCTTTAAGCCCACCACGTTTCTTCCAAATTCGATTACCGCACATTGCATTCCAAGACAAATTCCAAAGAACGGAATCTTTTTTGTTCTAGCGTAATTAATTGCTAAAACTTTTCCTTCAATCCCTCTTTCTCCAAATCCACCTGGAACTAAGATTCCGTGTACATCTTTTAGAAGTTCTTTTATATTGTCTTTGTTTAGTTCTTCGGGGTTAATCTTTGTAAACTCCACAATTGCATCATTTGCAATTCCACCATGAGAAAGAGATTCATAAATAGAACGATAGGCGTCTTGTAGGCTAATGTATTTACCCACTACTGCGATATTTACTTTCTTAGTAGCGTTTAATATACGTTTAACCATCTTTTCCCATTCGCCGAAGTTGGATTTACCAATTTCCATATTAAACATCTTGAGAACTACTTCGTCTAACTTCTCATCCTTGTACATCTTGGGAACTTCGTAAATAGAAGAAGTAATATCACTAGCAGAAATTACATTTTCCTCTTTTACGTTACAAAAAAGAGAAATTTTAGATTTCATTTCTTTCGTCATTGGATTGGCAATTCTGCATACAAGAATATCAGGCTGAATTCCAAGGGCTAATAGTTCTTTGACCGAATGTTGTGTTGGTTTGGTCTTAGCCTCACCCGCCGCCGATATGGTTGGAACTAGTGTCAAGTGGATAAACAATACTTGCCCCGCCCCATGTTCATATCGCATTTGACGAATTGCTTCGAGAAAAGGAACAGACTCTATATCGCCTACCGTTCCCCCGATTTCAACAATTACAAAATCAGGCTCTTGTTCTTTAGCAAGAAGATGAATCCTGTTTCGGATTTCATTTGTAATATGCGGAACTACTTGGACAGTACGTCCGAGATAATCACCCTTACGTTCTCTCTCAATTACCGAATAGTAAATTTGTCCCGTAGTGACTGAATTTTTTCGAGTAAACTGCGACGTAGTAAAACGTTCATAGTATCCCAAATCTAAATCTGTCTCTGCTCCATCGTTTGTAACAAATACTTCCCCGTGCTGGTAAGGGCTCATAGTTCCGGGATCAATATTGATATAGGGATCCATTTTCTGAAGCGCAACTTTATAACCACGAGCTTCCAATAAACAACCAAGTCCTGCAACCGTAACACCTTTTCCAAGAGAAGAAGCCACTCCACCAGTTATAAAAATATACTTTGATTTACTCAAATCTCACACCTTTTTTTAAATTCTATTTATCTAAACTTAACTACTCAGAATATTTTTATTGCCACAGAGTCACGGAGAGATGATTAAATGAGAGTCCATGTCAATCACATAACACTTTTTGTTCTCATAATTCAGGTTCGTGAGATTGTGTAAAAACAAATAAAATATCTCTCACGGAGAACACAGAGTTCACAGAGTATTGACTCTTTTCTCTGTGGTCTCAGTGTGCTCTGTGAGAAAATCATGCTTTTACACAACCCCACGCTCTCTTTATCTCGATTAAAGGAATAAAAACAGGACAATCAAAAGACCTCTGTGACTCAGTGCCTCCGTGGCAAATTACTCTAAGTAGTATATCTAAACTATAATTTAATGATGACTATTTAAGGTAGGAATTAATAAAGTCAATTTTGTAAAGGAAATCAGTTTTTTTACCAGAGCATGAAGAAATTTGAACCATTAGCGTATATTCTCATGGGAGTTGCTTTCGCGCTCATAATGACTTTTGTATTTCTAAAAAATGATAGATACAAAATTCAAAAAGAAATCACTAACCCCAAAAAAATCGAACAGCAGAAAAAAATTGAGCCCAAAGTAGAGGAACCAATTTTTGAGTCTTTCACTAAAGAAGTCAAAAAAAACTTAAAAGATCCGCTCAGTGTAGTTCTCATTCAAGTAATCGTAGTCTTAGTATTTGCTAGATTTTTTTCTATCCTATTTAAAAAATTAGGACAACCCTCAGTAATAGGAGAAATTTTTGCAGGAATTGCTCTTGGACCATCTTTCATAGGATTTCTTTTTCCAGAATTCTCCCAAATTTTATTTCCCAAAGAATCTTTAGGTTACTTGAAAATCCTAAGTCAAATTGGACTCGTTTTATTCATGTTCATCATCGGAATGGAATTAGATGTAAGCGTATTAAAAAAGAAAGCCTCGTCTGCCATCTTTATTAGCCATACTAGTATTATTTTTCCTTACTTACTCGGAGTTATTTTATCATTATACCTATTTGATGAGTTTGCACCGGAGGGAGTAAGTTTTCTTTCGTTTGGATTATTCATGGGAATCGCGATGAGTATAACAGCATTTCCTGTACTAGCAAGAATCATCCAAGAAAGAGGACTCACCAAATCTCCATTGGGGGTAATGGCGATTACCTGTGCGGCAGTGGATGACATCAGTGCATGGTGCATTTTGGCAATTATCATCGCAATCGTAAATGCGGGCACGGTTTTTATTGCAATAATTACTCTTATCATTTCTATTATTTTTATT
Source organism: Leptospiraceae bacterium UBA2033 (assembly GCA_002333425.1). Lineage (GTDB taxonomy): Bacteria > Spirochaetota > Leptospiria > Leptospirales > Leptospiraceae > UBA2033. The sequence goes on along the minus strand of DDBL01000029.1, from coordinate 51,186 downwards.
TCTATTATGATTCTAATCATTCAGCCAATCTTAAATAGAATGAGCCAAGTATATATCACAAAAGAAATTATCGGTAAAGGGGTGTTAACCACTCTGATTGTAATAGTAATTGCTTCGTCAATTTTTTCTGAAGCAATTGGCATTCATGCTTTATTTGGTGCATTTTTAGCTGGTGTAGTGATGCCAACTAACACAAAATTAAGAAAAGTGTTAACTGAAAAATTTGAAGATTTTAGCACAATTTTTTTACTTCCACTCTTTTTTGCGTTCACAGGAATTAGAACCAAGATTGGTCTTTTAAATGACTTACATCTCTGGGGAATTTGTTTTCTTATCATTATTGTTGCGACTATCGGTAAGTTAGTTGGAAGTATGTTTGCGTCTCGATTCACTGGAATGTCATGGCGTGATTCATTTTCTATCGGGGTTCTTATGAACACTCGCGGACTAATGGAATTAATCGTTCTAAATATTGGATACGACTTAGGAATTATTTCGCCAACGATATTTGTCATGATGGTTTTAATGGCTCTTATCACCACTTTCATTACAGGACCACTTCTCAAACTCTCTATAAAACAAGAAGATTCTGTTGTTCCAGAATTACAACCAACTAGCACCTCCCCTATTCTAATCACATTTGGACCAACTGCTGCCGGTGTTTCTCTCTTAAAATTAGCAAGTGGAATTAGTGGAAAAAATTCAGAAATAGCAGCACTTCACTTAGCGCCCGTTCCTGAAAACATTTCCATTAGTGATCCCCACCTCGGCAGAAATATTTTTGAACCACTCCATGTAATCGCAAAAGAAAGAAAACTAAAACTAAATACCATTTTCAAAATTTCAGACAATGTAACAAAAGAAATTTCAGCTACTGTCAAAAAAGAACAATCCACTCTCGTTTTAATGGGCGCCGCCAAACGTATATTTGGCGATAATGTTTTGGGTGGAAAAGTAGACAGTGTTCTTTCAGAATTAGAATGTACGGTGGGAGTTTTTTTAGATAAACACCTAGATGAAATTAAATCTGTTGCAGTGTTCTATGAGGACTCAATTGAGGCTAATGCTCTTTTGCTGCTTGCTTCTAAAATTTACAAAACATCGACTGAAAGAATTCATTTGATCAATGACACAGATAAAGAGCCAGACAGAAGACTCATGAAAGAACATTTTGGAAAAACAATTCCAATCATACATTCTTGGGAAATGAATCGTAAAAAACTAGGAACATATTCCCTTATCATCATTGGTTATAAACACTGGCACGATATTCAAAAAAATCCAGAAAAGAAACTCCTATTTGTAGGCGAAAGACAAGATTTTTTGCCAGACATCATCGCACCTATTTTAATTTTACGAGGTTAACTATGTCGATTTTTTCTACTATGAATAATTATGGGAAAATGGTTAAATTTTCTCATACACTCTTTGCTCTTCCCTTTGCAGGGCTTGCGAGCGTAATTGCAATTTTACAATCTAGCCTAGGTTTAAATGAGCTATTGTGGAAACTACTGCTTATCCTCATTTGTATGTTCACTGCAAGAAGTGCCGCAATGGGATTTAATCGATACATCGACCGAGACTTTGACAAAAAAAATCCAAGAACGGCTAACAGAGAAATACCCAGTGGTGTGTTATCTCCACAATCGGTCTTAGGTTTCACTATTTTATTTTCAATATTATTTCTAATTGCCAGCTTTTTACTTAGTCCACTTTGTTTTTATCTCGCAATTCCAACTCTTTTTATCATACTATTTTACAGCTACAGCAAGCGGTTTACAGTATTTTGCCACTTTATACTAGGACTTGGCATTGGAATTGCTCCGAGTGGCGCATGGATTGCAATCAAAAACGAATTAGAATTAATTCCAGCACTTTGGTCGTTTGGTCTTATGTTTCATATTGCTGGTTTTGACATTCTCTATTCTTCGCAGGATGTAGAGATAGACAAAAAGCTTGGTCTTTATTCTATTCCAAGCAAACTCGGAATTCCAAAAGCATTTTTAATTGCAAAGGTATGTCACATAATAGCATTTAGCCTCTTCATATGGGCGGGTTACTTAGCTAATCTACAAACATTTTACTTTGTATTTATGGCAATCATTGGAGTTCTTTTTACATTGGAACACTTACTTGTAACACCAACCAACTTAGAAAAACTTCCCATTGCTTTTTTTCATATCAATGCGTCTATCAGTATAGTTTTATTCATTGGTATTCTGCTAGACACATGGAAAGATCTATTACAAAAATTCGCTGGTTAAGAATTGCCACAGAGGCTCAGAGTCACGGAGATTTCCAATGTCGGTGGTTGTATAAGTGAAACAAAAGATGTTTTTTGATGAAAGATAGGTGAATAGCTGAATTATTTATGACAAAAAGAGAGATGAAAAAATGAAAAACTCTGTGTCTCAGTGCCTCTGTGGCAAAGGAATCTTATGAAACTAGTATTAGGAATTGCAGGTGCGAGTGGTTCTATATACCCCGCTAGGTTTTTAAAAAAACTTTTAGAGTTGGAAGGGGAAACTTATTTAATTGTAAGTCCCGCCTCCATTAGAATCTTTAGAGAAGAATATGAGACAAATGTAAATACTCCACAAGAGATTTTGGATTTCATCATAAACAAGTGGCAAATCGAAAGTATCCGAAATCAAATCCACTTTCGCACATTCGCCGATATTGGAGCCGACATTGCATCTGGTTCCAACAAATGGGATGCAATGGTTGTTCTCCCCTGCTCCATGAAAACAATCGCTTCGATCAATGCAGGACTGACTGAAAACTTAATCGAACGTTGTGCAGATGTTACACTAAAAGAGCGACGTCGCCTAATCGTTGTTCCCCGCGAGACACCTTACAATCGAATTCATTTGCGAAACATGCTCTCACTCGACGAAGCAGGAGCCATCATACTTCCCGCCTCACCTGGTTTCTACCAAGTTCCAAGGACGTTAGATGACTTGGGAGATTTTATTGCTGGTCGGATTTTTAATTTACTTGGAGTAGATGCAGAACTTTTTCCAAAGTGGGATGGTTGAGGATCGTCATCTGGGGTTGTGTAAAAACATTAGCCACAGAGGCACAAAGACACAGAGAAAAGATGTTTTAAGCTATTCTACAAACTGAAATCTATGCTTTTACACAGTCCCACTGTCAGTAAAAGCTCCAAAACTTCCCATTCGGTATTAGCCCCTCTTCGTCTTTAGAATACTCAGGCTTGATGCGATTTAGATAATACATCTTAACCACACCTTTGTTTTTAGCAGAAACTTTGCCTCGATATTCACAATCAAATAAATGTTTTACTAGCTCGTAAGTTGAATAGCTAATGTTGATTTTTCCCGGTGTGCCACTGGATTCCATTCGACTGGCTGTGTTTACCGTGTCTCCCCACACGTCATATGCAAACTTTTTCTCTCCAATCACACCTGCCACAAGAGAGCCAGAGTGGATACCGAGACGTAACTCCCAATAGGGAAATCCCATGTCTTCTTTTAACTTCTTCATCATATTCATAAAGGATTGAATCTCAAGTGCTGCAAGACAACAATCTATCGCATGAGTGGTATTTCGCTTTGGAATTCCACCTGCACACATGTAGCTATCGCCTATCGTTTTTAATTTCTCCAAATTAAACCTTTCACTAATTTTATCAAACTGGACAAAACATGCATCTAAGTCTTTGATGAGTTCTTGTGGAGTTAACGTCTCTGCAATCTGGGTAAAACCCTTAAAGTCAGTAAACATCACACTCACCGATTCAAATAACTCAGGCTCTGCAAATCCCTTTTCTTTAAGTTCACTTGCCACGTCTTTAGGGAGGATATTTAGGAGTAACTTCTCGGATTTGTCTCGCTCAATGCCAGCTTCAATTTGTGCTTTCACTGCAATTTCTTTTGCCTCTTCGACTTTTTTGAGTAGTTTGGCATTAAATACAGAGCCAGCTATTAAATCAGAGAATCTTTCAATCTTTAAACGAATTTCCTTTGAAGGAAACATTGCTGTAGAGGGAGAATGTACGAATAAAATTCCAATTAACTCATCATAAATCACAAGAGGTAAAAGAAATAGATAATCAAAATCTCCCTTCTCTATCCACTCCTTTGCAATTCTATCATCTTCTGGGATATTTTCTTTTTCTACAAAAACTGCTCTTTTCGTTTCAAATATTCTTTCGAATACTCCTTGTAAGTCGCTATGATCAATTCTTGTTTCTAAGAAATATTGTTTTTCATGCTCTTTGTGCCTAGTCGATGTAAAAGAAAATGGAACCAATTTTTTCTCACTTTCTTCATTTAACAGTAAATAGAAATCATTAAAATTGTATTCTGTCTCTAAGTAATACATAATAAAAGACATGATATCAATCAAACTAGAAACAGAATTAACATTTCGCATAAGTTCATTTAGCCCCTCTGTTTCTTGTCTCGCTTTATCAGCCTCTTCTTTTGCAAGATTTGCCTTTTCTTTTTCCTCTTGTACTTCTTTTAATAAATTAGACCCATATATAATTCCGGCAAGTTGTTCACCTAGAATGGATAGTTTTATAATATCTTCTTTGGATAATTCCATTTTACCTGCATTGTAGAGATCCAAAAAACCAATTGGTTCATTTTGTAAAATGAGGGGAATGATTAAAATAGATTCAAGCTTAGTTGTTTCTTGGTTAAATAATTCCTCTTGTGTCATTCCTGATTTTCTGATTCGAGATGCATAAAATGGCTTTTTGGATTTGAATGCAAGAGCATGTGCGCCAACTACGTCTTTAACCCTGGTTGAGAACTTTGAAATCCTTTCCTTGTCCGCACTAGAAATAAACTCGGGTGAAAAAGTATCTACTGTTACTAAAAATTCTTTTGATTTATCAACTACAGCCAATCCATAGTAGTTGATATCATAATTCATTTTAATAAATGTGTGGACCTTTTGCATGATAGTGTTAATATTTAAATCTTCATTTAAACTTTTAATAAGATTATTTAACTGTTCTGTTTCTTGCTTTTGTACATCCGCTTCAATTTTTAACATCAAAGCCTTTTCTTTTTCTTCCTGCACCAGCTTTAATAAATTCGATCCGTGGATAATGCCGGCTAACTGCTCTCCTAGAATCGAAAGTTTTGTAATGTCGGCTTTGGATAATTTCATTTTTTTTTCAGAGGATAAATCTACGGTACCAATAATTTCATGATTCAAAATAAGTGGAAGAATGATTATAGAAGAAATTTTATACAATTTACTAATAATATTTTCCTCTTCGGTTCCACCCGTTTCTCTTATTCTTGGCACAAAGAATGGTTTTTTTGCCTTGAATGGAAAAGCATGGACACCTTTTACATTTTGAATAGAAATTTTAAAGTTTAATACCTTTGTTCTATCTTCTTTTGACATATGAGTTGGGAAATTTCCATCCATCATTGTAAGTTGCGTTTTTTCTTTATCCAGATTGTATAGAGCAAAATATTGAATGTTAAAATTAGTCTTTAGATAATCTAAAACTTTTTGCATAATCACTTTTAAATCCAACTCTTCATTCAGACTTTTAATTAGATTATTCAAATCCTCTGTTTCTTTTTTTTGCATTTCTATTTCAATTTGTGCAACTATTGCTTTCTCTTTTTCTTCTTGGATTTGACTCATTAAAAGTGAACGTTTGATAATTCCAGCTAATTGTTCCGAAAGAAAAGAAAGCTCTATTAAATCATCCTCATATAAAGAAACAAAATCTTGGCTAAACAATTCGAGAGTTCCAATTGGTTGATTTTGCAAAATGATAGGAAGTATCACAAAAGATTTATGATTTAGAACAGATAATATGTATTTGCCTCTTTCTGTTTTGATAACAGACTCTGCATCTAGAACATAAAATGGCTTCCGATCCATTATAGCTTTCATGTGTAAACTTTTCGTATTGGATGAATCCAAAGAAAGCGTAATACTTTTGAGTAAATTTACATCTTTTTCTGATAAGTTTTCGGGTAGATAAGAGTGTGCATGTTTTAATAGATTATGCTGTGGGTCTAGCAGTGTAATTGTGTAATAAGGAAAATGAAACTTGCCTAAAATATACAAAAATATTGCCTGCATAATATCTTCCAAATCAGAAAGTTCATTTAAAGCTTTGATTAATTGGTTTAATTCAATCGTCTTTTGTTTTTCTTGTTCTATTTGTTGCAGTAAATGGTTTGTATCAATCGCACCTGAAATCCCTGAACATAGATTGGTAATTGTGTGAATTTCTTTTTTAGAAAGTTTCATTTCTTCTTGCAGATTAGAAAATGCTAATATACCAACACATTCATCTTTACGAAGAAGAGGAATATGTAAAAAAGATTTAATTTCTAGAAATTCAACAATATCCTTATCTATTAGAAATAGAAGTTTAGGGATTCGTTTTAGAAAAAAAGGTTTTTTCCTTTGAAAACTTTGATAAAGCATTCCACCATCAATTTCCTTGAGAGGAATTTTTTTATTGATCAGGTAATCGTATTTATCCTCTGAAAGTTTATTATAACTGTAGGCTTTGAAAGCATAGAGAAACTCTTTTTTTTCATCGGGCAAAAAAAGCCAAGTTCCAGAAATTCCAAATCTATGGTAAAAGTATTTGGAAATTTCGGTGAAAATACTATTCAAATCAGAAAGAGAATTAACAATGTGAGCGAAGGAATTAATTTCTTCGATTTCTTTTTTGGTTTCTTCTAAGTCTTTGGTTCTCTCTTGGATTTTAATTTCTAAATTTTGCGTTAGTGTAAATAGCTCCAATGTAGTTTCTTCTAAACGATTGGATTTTTGTTCTAAATCACTAGAAAGATTTTCGGTCTCTACAAATGCTTGAGAAAAACGCATAGAAAGAACTGCAGCCTGAGAAAAAATAAATCCAAATAACCCAATGGAAAATAAGGGAAATGTCCGAAAAATTGAATGGTAATATAAAATATCATGTATGATGATTAGGAAAAAAAATAAGAACCCTATTAAAAAAATTTTAGCTCCCATTCTGTTTTTTCGAATCGCTAAGATAATTACATACATAAAATAAATACAACTAAGAACAATATAGATCTGTACGGCGTTTATAATTTTGCTATAATAAAAAGGTGGAAAAAGTAGAATTGGAATAGTGAATAGAAAACCCGTCCAGATCATTCCCTTTTTTACTTTAAGATTAAACTCTTCTGGAAAGAGGGAATACAAGAATTTCCCAAAAATTGGAACTAACAAAACAAAATCCATGTATTCAAAAAAGTGTAGGAATGAATGAAAATCGGGGAAATAAGATTCTATGTATTTTTCGCCTGTAACCAAGATTCGCAGATTAATTGCTATACAATACATTCCAAACCAAAGTGCCGAAGAATCTTTTTTTCTGAGAAAGTAAAGCCCGAAGTGATATAGTCCCATAATCAGAATCGAGCCGAATAGAAAAAAATCAATGACAGTTTGCTGTTTGTCCCTCAAAACAAGAGTCTGGTAGTCACCTAATTTTAGAGAATACCAAATTCCACCGCTTGTGTCATGGTAGTTTGAAAGTTTTATCACGATGTCTAAAGTTTTGGAATCTGTCGCCTCGATAAAACTTTCCTTTCGGATCCAAAACAATCTAGGATAAAAACCTGCCCTAGCAGTCTCTTCCACTTCCGACACCTTTCCCGCTTTTCCATAAAGCCGATTTCCAACCCACAGTTCGTAAGCAGTTCCAATATTTGGAATTTTGATTCCAATTGTTTCTGAATCCAAGTTTTTAGGTAGGAGCACCTTTAAACGATATTTGGCATATCCTTTACCGCCTATCGCTTCTCCGTCTATTTGGTAATTGTTCCATTCCCCAGGGACGGTTATATAATTAGGAAAAGACAACGGGTCGCCAGCCTGTTGTGCATTGGGTTGCAACCCACTGTCTAGAAACTCTTTCCAATAGAATTCCCATTCTCCATCTAGATTGATCGTGCCATCAGTTGTAAAATCCCATGGTTCGACTCCGCTCACCAAGCGACTATTCAGTTCACTCGACATAGAAGGCTGGTTGGTGAGCGAAGCCGAACCACGCAAATCCAAAACGCCCTTCACCACTTTAGGCGGAATGATTTGCGTTTTTTCCCTACTACAGAAAAATAGGAAAAATATTGTAAAAACAATTGAAAACACCTGATAATAACTCATAAGTTTTGTAGGCAAGTTTAGGTAAACTCATGTTTTTTGGCAAGATTTTTTAGAGAATTTACTTGGAAAATATTGCATTTTGCAGTTATATACTTACGGTAAAAGATTACCACCTATTCGAGCGAGAGCGACGCTCAATGCTGTACAATTAANNTAACTTGACAGCATTGAGCGACGCTTGCGCTAATCGGCTTGAGCCGCGATTACGCTGTCATCGGTAAGACGTGAGCGAAATAGCAGGGAACAGGTTGCCACAGAGGCACGGAGTCACAGAGGTTTTTGGATTGATTTTTTTAGATACACCAACATAAAGAGAGCTTTTTAAAGATTCGAATTCCATGACTGTAACATCATAAACATAAATCTGAATTGCAAAGATAAAAAGGCTATTTCGATATAGACTCTCCTTAAATCTCTCTGTGACTCCGTGTCTCGGTGGCAATACCTTTACACAGTCCGATTACTTGTTTGACAAATTTTTCAAAAAGCAAAACTCTGAAACTGTGAAAAAACTTCCCATTGGTATACAGACATTTTCAGAAATTATCACTGGAAATTACTATTATGTAGATAAAACAAATATCATAACAGATTTATATCAGAATGGGAAATACTACTTCCTTTCTCGTCCTCGTCGATTTGGCAAAAGTCTTTTTCTCGATACACTAAAAGAAGCATTTGAGGGTAACAAGGTATTATTCGCTGGACTCTATCTAGAAAACAATTGGGATTGGGAAAAAAAACATCCTGTGATTCGAATTGATTTTGGCGGGGGGCAACTTAGACATGCTTCTGAGTTAGATCAGAAGATAACAGAGATATTAAATGAACATACAGATAAATTTTCTATTCTATTTAAGAATGAGTCTATTTCTGGAAAATTTCGAGAACTCATTATGGCACTCGAAAAAAAATATTCTCAAAAAGTAGTAATCCTTGTAGATGAATACGACAAACCCATATTAGACAACATCACTGAAAAAGAAATTGCAAGAGGTATGAGAGATGGACTTAGAAATCTTTATTCAGTAATCAAAGCGGCTGACGCTTATATAAAATTTGTNNACAACGGCTACAACTTCTTAGGTGATAAGGTTTATAACCCATTTGACATACTTCTATTTTTAGATAGCAAAATCTACAAAAACTATTGGTTTGAAACGGGAAATCCTTCTTTTTTAATTGATTTGATACGAGAAAATAATTATAATTCCATTCAAATTGAAAATGTTGAAATTTCAGAAGAGAGTCTTGGCGCATTTGACGTGGATAATATTGAATTGGAAGCTTTATTATTTCAGACAGGGTATTTAACGATTTTAGAAAGATTTACCATCGGTGCAAAAATCTATTACAGTCTTAAATACCCGAATATGGAAGTGAAAATGAGTCTAACCAGTGTTATTCTTCAATTCCTTTCCAACACCAATAAAACTGTAAAAGCAGAATCCGAATTGTACAGTGCAATCCAATCAGCAAATATGCAAAAGATGAAGGATGTTTTCCATGCTTTCTTTGCCTCTATCCCACACGACTGGTATCGAAAAAATACAATCGCTAATTACGAAGGTTACTATGCTTCAATCTTTTACTGCTATTTCACAGCACTTGGATTTGATGTTCGAGTCGAAGACGTGACTAATAATGGTCAAGTGGACATGACAGTTATTTTTGAAGAGAAAGTTTACGTATTCGAATTCAAAGTCTTGGAACTCACTGACGCAAACTCTGCATTAGCCCAAATTAAAGAAAGAAAATATTATGAAAAATATATCTCCAGTGCTAACAAAGAAATCTATCTCGTAGGAGTTACCTTCTCCAAAGATAACCGTAATATCACAAACTGCGAATGGGAAATCGTCATCTCTTAGAGTAACAGCGTAAGGGGGTTGTGTAAAAGCATTGCCACGGAGACACAGAGTCACAGAGAAATGCGGTTTCTAGGTATTAAACTCAATGTCATTCGCTAAGGGTCATGACATAAATCTCAAAAATTTATGCTTTTACACAATCCCTTACTCCGCTCTCAACCATAAACTTCCCAAAACTTCCCATTAGGCATTAGCCCCATTTCATCTTTGGAAAACTCAGGTTTAATGCGTTCCAGATAATACATCTTAACCACACCTTTGTTTTTGGCGGATACTTCGCCGCGATACTCGCAAATAAAAAAGTCCTTTACCACTTCATAAGTCGAGTAGCTAATATTGATTCGCCCCTGAGTTCCACTAGACTCCATACGACTTGCAGTATTTACAGTATCACCCCAAACATCATAGGCGAANNAACTCCCAGTAAGGAAAGCCCTTCTCTTCTTTTAATTTCTTCATCAAATTCATAAAAGATTGAATTTCTAGTGCAGCAAGGCAACAATCTATCGCATGGGTCGTATTGCGCTTCGGAATTCCACCCGCACACATATAGCTATCGCCTATCGTTTTTAATTTCTCTAAGTTAAATCTCTCGCTTATCTTATCAAATTGAACAAAGCAGGCATCTAAGTCTTTGATTAGTTCCTGCGGAGTTAAGGTTTCTGCTATCGTTGTAAATCCTTTGAAGTCTGTAAACATCACACTTACCTTTTCAAATAATACTGGCTCTGCAAATCCTTTTTCTTTTAGTTCAGCCGCTACATCTTTCGGGAGGATATTTAGGAGTAACTTCTCTGATTTCGCACGCTCTGACTCTGCTGCTTCCAATAAAAAGGAATTATTAACGGCTAATGCTAATTGTTCGCAAAGAGATTCTACAAATCGAATTTCATCAGCCTTAAGTTTTTTCATTCCTCTCAATTTATTAATGCTCATAATTCCAATTACTTCGTCATTTACAAGTAGCGGAATCAAAAATACAGAGTTTAATTGAAAATCCTTTTCTACCATTTTGTCTAGTTCGCTCTTTTTATTCTCTGCAATTTTTTTTATATTTTTTAGATACAAAGTTTTTTTATTGGCGTATGCCAAATACAAACTACCCGATTCAGGAATAAGTGGGACTCTAAGTTTATTGTATTTATTCATTAAACCACTGTCCGTTCCCGAAAGACACCTTGTAAACAATTCATTTTTTGTTTTGTCCACTAATTGCAGTTGAAATATATCTGTGTCTATTTTATTAGAAAGATTTTCCACTGCATGACTGAAAATTATATCCAAGTTATTGTAGGAATTTATCACTTTAGAAAATTCATTTAGAAATTCAACTTGTCCTTTTGCTTTATCAGCATCCTGTCTAGCTATCTCAACTTTTTCTTTTTCTTCCTGTACTTCTTTAAATAAATTCGATCCGTGGATAATACCTGCTAGCTGCTCTCCTAAAATGGAAAGCTTTGTTATATCCTCTTTGGATAATTCCATTTTGCCAACGTTGTAAAGATCCAAGAAGCCAATTGGTTCGTTTTGCAAGATTAATGGGATGATTAAAATAGATTCTAATTTAGTCGTTTCTTGATTAAAAAGTTCTTCTTCGTTCATTCCTGATTTTCTAATTCGAGGTGCATAAAAAAGCTTTTTAGTTTTAAATGCAAAAGCATGTGCACCAACTATATTTTTAACTCTGGTAGAAAACCGAGAAATCCTTTCTTGGTCGGCAGTAGAAATAAATTCGGGTGAACAAGTATCTATTGTCACTGCTAATTCTTTGTTATTATCAACTACTCCAAGTCCATAATAGTTTATATTATAGTTTGTCTTCATATATTCATGAACTTTTTTCATGATGACTTTAATGTCCATGTCCTCATTCAAACTTTTAATCAGTTTATTTAATTCTTCTGTTTCTCTTTTCTGCTTTTCAGCTTCTTCCCTCGCAGCTAACGCTTTCTCTTTCTCAATATCTGCTATTGCTTTTGCTTCCTCGGTTTGTTTTAAAAGCTGTGCGTTATGTATTACACCTGCGATTTGATTAGAAAAACGGACTAGTTTTTCGATTTGGTCTTGACTTAATTCTAATAGTTTATCAAAGATAGAAAGACATACAATCCCAATCACTTCGTTTTGCAAGATTAATGGAATTTGCAAAAGAGATTTCAATTTTCCTTTTAAAATAATTTTAAAATCTGTCTTGCTACTTGAATAAGTTTTTCCATTGAACTCATTGATTAAGGTTTTTGCTTTAATGTCACCATTCGAAACATCGGTAATATAAAAAGGCGTTGCAGTAGCATAAGTTTGATAAAGTGTTCCCAGTTTTTCATCTAAGGTTACATGAAAATTATTAAAGAAATCAAAATCGAAAGCAATTCCCTCTTTATAAACGGTTGTGTTCATATCCGAAAAGAGTTCTTTTTTATTTTTGTCTACTAATAGAACCCACAAATTATTAAAACCAAATGTCTTATTTAGATAGGAATATATTTCTTTAAAGATAGTTGAAATATCCGAAGTCGAGTTAATTAGTTTTGTAAATTCGTTTAACGTTTCAATTTCTTGTTTTGCTAAAATCGCTTTCTCTTTTTCTTCTTGAACTTGAGTGAATAAAATTGCACCTTGGATAACGCCGGCTAGCTGTTCGGCTAATAAGGATAATTCGGTGATTTCTTCTTCTCTCAATGGAAGAGAATCTAAACTAAAAATATCAAGTGTCCCAATTGGATTGTTTTGTAAAATAATAGGAAGAGTGATAAAGGATTTATGTTTGAGTATTTTGAGAATTGCCTTGCTACTTTCTGTTTTACTTTCTGCTTCTATATCGGGTATAAAAATAGGAGTCTTTAAAGCTAAGGCTCTGGAATGAATGCTATCCATATTTTTTTCCGTTACAGAAAAAATACTAGAACTCATTAACTTCTTTTGTTCGGAAGTAACGTAATCCGGTAAAATCGCATTTGCAAATTTCAAAACATTCTCTTTTGCATCCAATGTAAATAAACTATAATACGGTAAATGATAATTATCCTTAACGTAAGAAAGAATAATTTTCATTATCTCTTCCAAGTCCGAGGTTTCATTTACCTTTTTGATTAATAAATTCAAATCTTCCGTTTTCCGTTTCGCTTTTTCCACTTCGAACTTTGCGATAACACTAATCCCGCGTTCTATTTCTGCTTCAATTCTTGCGCCATCTGCATTTGCCCTCGCTTTATCCACTTGCTTTAATAGATGGTTTGTATCAATAGCGCCCGCAATCTGAGAACAGAGATTAGAGATTTTCTGAATATCTGACTTAGAAAGTTTCAATTCTTCTAACATATTAGAAAATGAGAATATTCCTACGCATTCCTCTTTTCGAATCAGTGGAATTTGCAAAAAAGATTTGAATTCTAGAATTTCAGCAATCTCTTTATCAATTCCAAATTCAAACTTAGGAATTCTACTCAAATACAATGATTTTTTTCTTTGAAAGGTTTTAAAAAACATTCCTCCATCATTTTCTTTTAGAGGAATTTTTTTATTCATCATATAATCATATTTATCCGCAGGCAGTTTAAAATAGCTATATGCTTTATAGGCATATAAATACTCTCTCTTTTCATCCGGCAAAAATAACCAAGTACCAGTAATCCCAAATTTATGATAAAAGTATTTTGAAATTTCCGTGAAGATACTGTTTAAATCAGAAAGAGAATTTACAAGATGGGAAAANNTAAATGATCTGGAAAATCGCATAGAAAGCATAATGGATTGAAAGAAAGTAAAGCCTAAAAGACATTGTGGAAATATATTGCCCGTAGATAATATATTACGATTATATAATATATCATTTACAACTCCAATTATGATAATTAAACATCCAACAAAAATAGTTTTGCTACCTTCTCTTTTTCGAAAAATTGCAAGTCCGATTATGAAGAGAAAGTATAATAAACTGAATAATGTAAGGATTTGATAAGCATTGACGGTCCGGGTAAAAATTTCGGTTGATGTTACNNTCTTTAACTTCTCTAGGAAAAATTGTATAGAGGAAATGAGAAAAGATAGGAACTGCCAAATAGAAACTAATATATTCGATTTTAATTAATAGTTGAAACGGAATTTCTGGAAAAATAGTAGTGAGATATTTTTCTCCCGTGCTTAGTAATCGCACAACAATAATAAAACAATATATTCCAAAAAGAAGCGGAGACTTATCCTGCTTTCGTTGGATATAAATTACAAGATGGTAAAGTCCCATGATTAAAATGCTTCCAGATAAAAATATATCCAGAAATAGATTCTTATCTCTAATTTCTCTGACCGCTTTTTCATTTCCAATATTTATCGGCAGCCATAGACCACCTTTGCTATAATGAAAATTAGAAACGTGAAATATAATTTCGAGCTCTTCTTTCGAATTGTGTATCGAACTAATGACGGAAAGAGATTGTGGAATACTTGTCTCTTTGTCTTTACCTACACTTCCGTTAGATGCAAACTTTTCTCCATTCACATACATTGTATAAGCTGTCGAAGCATTTAAAATTTTCAATGTCAAGGAAGTATTCAATTTCGGAAGCAGAATTCGCAGACGATAGGTGCCATATCCATCACTACCAACAGGTTTGCCATTATCCGCAAATTGATTCCAATTTCCTGGAACGGGGATGTAATTTTGAACACATTCGGCAGGCTCAGTGCAGGTTTTTAATTTTGGATTTTGAATGGGGGAAGGAGAATTTTCATTCAAAATTGAGAATTCAGAATTCGAAATTGGGGAATCCGTGGGTGGGACAAACTCTTTCCAATAAAATTCCCATTCACCATCAAGGTTAATTGTGCCATCCTTCTCAAAATCCCAACCTACACGAGAAGGTTCGGTCACTGAGTAGCCCGCTACATTGTTTTCATTCTTTTGCTCTTTCAGATAGTCGGGCGTATCAGCGTGAGCGAAGTGCCGCAAATCCAAAACGCCCTTCANNGATAGTGGACAACGTTGTCAGAATTAAGATTTATTTGCAAGTGAAAAAGAATTTGATTGATGTTCTATTTTCTTTTTTTTAAAAACTCATAGGCGTCTTTAGCCTCGATAAATTTTTTGTTCATGAGTTCATAGATTTCTGGTTTGGCATTATGAAATTTATCAGGATGATACATGACAGCCATTTGTTTCCAAGCTTTTTCTAACTCTTCTAAAGTGTAAGTTTCTTTTAAATTAAAAAGTGCCAACGAGTTTTTTAATTTAGAATTATCCGCATACTCATAATTATGCGTTTGTCCTGTATAATTAGAATTTGAACTTCGATTTGCACGAGCGTTTACATTGTATTGTGCGGTGCGTTTGATATTTTGAACATAAGACCCAGGTAAAGAAAACTGAAAACATAGACGGTTAAATAGCTCTTCCTCTGCTTGTGTGACACCACCATCAGCTAAAGCAACTTCATAGATCATTAAAAATAGAACACTAGTAAGCTCAATTCGAGCTTCCCAACCAGCCATATCTAAATGTTGAAAATAGAGGTTCACTACATCTACAAGAGATAGAAAAATTTCTTCCTTAGAAAAATTTTGAATATGTTGTTTAGTGTGTCCCACAATACGAGCAATTAAATTTTCGTCTACATTGCCCTGAAACTCTCGATGTATCGCCTGACGTATGACTTGAATTTCCTTCTCTGAAATTCGACCATCAGATTTTGCAATATGAATACAAGCAGAGGCTAGAATTGCCGCATATTGTTCTATGATTGAATAATTACGAATTTCCTCTCGAATTCGAAATACAAGTCCATTGACATACTCACGATTATCCGTTACAGCATCTCCACTAAATTCTTCTAATGATCTTCTAATAGCAATTACAACCAAAAAAACTCCTAAAAGAAAAAACAAAATCTCCTTGGAATTTATTATTAAAAATAGACCAATTAGTATCAGTAATAAATTTATCATTTAGAGTTGTTCCATTTGTCATCCCCAAAATTTTCTGTTGGGGATCTTTAGTAATTGAGATTCCCGATAGATAATTTCGGGAATGACACTTGGAAATTCATTCTTATCATCATTTCTCAAATGCTATAATATTTTCGATAAAAATAAAGAAGTGGTCGTTTGGATTCATCTGTATAGGCATAATGTACACGACCAGCAATAATGGAATGATCTCCACCATCGTATACATTTTCCAAAGTGCAATCCAAATGACAAAGAGAATTATTTAAGAGAGGTGCTTTTGTAACTTGATGTGTAAAGCCAATTTCGTGAACAAGTGTATCTCTATCTGAATCTGGTTTTGCAAAGTTATTTGATAGAGTCTCTTGCTCTGCAGAAAGAATATTAATTGCAAATTCTTTTATTTGTAAAATTTTATCATGACTTGCTGCTTTTTTTAAAACAGAAAATAATACTAAAAAAGGATCAACGGAAAGGGAAGTAAAACTGGAAGCAGTCAATCCTCCATAGATTCCGTTTTCTGAGTAGGTAACAATCGTTACCCCCGATGCCCAATGTCCCATTGCTTTCTTAAAATCATCTTTTGTAATTGCCATAGGTTAATCCTAATCTAATTCTATATTAGTCAAATGAAAAATAGTAACCATTCAGACAAAAACTCAAAGCTAAGACAGTAAATTTTATTTTACAAAAAATAATAAACATCAGGAAAAAGATTTTTTTCTTTAATCGGTTTTTTAACATAGGTTTATGGGAAAAAATCAGGACGTATTAAATGCCTCATAATTTAGCACTAATTACAACGGTTGCCGCAAGCCTAGTTCTTGCCTTAGTATTTGGGTTTATAGCTGCCAAATTGAAATTACCTGCTCTAGTTGGTTACCTTGTTGCAGGAATTATTGCAGGACCTGCTACCCCTGGATTTGTTGCTGATGTAGAGCTTTCAGGGCAGTTAGCTGAAATTGGAGTAATGCTTTTAATGTTTGGAGTCGGTCTACATTTCTCCATAGATGATCTTTTGGCTGTGCGTAAGATTGCCTTACCCGGAGCTATTGTTCAAATCATGGCAGCCACTATAATGGGAATTGCAATATCGCAAGTCTGGGGATGGACTCTAGGAGAAGGTTTAGTATTTGGAATTGCGCTTTCAGTAGCAAGCACTGTCGTTCTTTTGAAAGCCTTAGAAAACAAAGGACTACTTGAATCAGTCAATGGACAAATTGCAGTTGGTTGGTTAGTCGTAGAGGATTTAGTAACTGTTTTAGTTTTAGTAATCCTACCTCCTTTGTCTGGCTGGCTGGGTGGAGAGGTTTCACCGGATAATCAGGATATGTCGATACTCGCTACACTAAGTATTACACTTGGTAAAGTATCGATTTTTATTTTACTTATGATGCTTATTGGAAAAAGACTTTTTCCATGGTTACTTTGGCAAGTAGCGAGAACAGGCTCTAGAGAATTATTTACTTTATGCGTCATTGCTGCTGCTGTTGGAATTGCCTATGGNNGAATCAAATCTAAGTTATCGAGCGGCAGAAGAATCTTTGCCGCTTAGAGATGCGTTCTCTGTATTATTCTTTGTTTCCGTTGGAATGCTCTTTGAACCCGAAATTCTTATCCAGGAGCCTTTGAAAGTTATCACCGTAGTAGCTATTGTCATTTTTGGAAAATCCATAGCTGCCTTTTTACTTGTTTTAATTTTTCGTTATCCACTAAATACTGCTTTAACTGTATCCGCAAGTCTTGCTCAAATAGGAGAATTTTCTTTTATCTTAGCCGGTCTTGGTGTTTCCTTGAAACTTCTTTCAAATGAAGGGCAAAGTTTAATATTAGCTGGTTCTATTATATCTATCTCTCTCAACTCTCTTGTATTTAAGGGAATTGAACCCATCCAAGTTTGGATTAGGTCTCGTTCTAAGTTAGCAAACTTACTTGAACGAAATGATGACCCTTTAGCAGAACTTCCTGCAACATTTGACTCCACTCACTTAACAGGACATGTAGTACTAGTGGGATACGGTCGAGTTGGAAAACGAATTGGACAAGCTTTAGCCCGGGCAGGAGTCAAATACGTTGTAGCCGAACAAAATAGAGAGATAGTCGAAAAATTACGCGAGAGAGGTTTACCAGCAGTATCCGGTGACGCTTCCGAGCCGGCGGTTCTAATTCAGGCTCATATAGTACGGGCACACACTCTTGTAATAGCTACACCAGACACGTTTCAAGTTCGGCAGATCATAGAAATCGCCCGCACACTAAATCCGCATATCGAAACCGTAGTAAGAACCCATAGCGAAGAAGAAACAAGGCTACTAGAAAAAGAAAATGCCGGAAAAATTTTCATGGGCGAACAAGAACTTGCCGCAAGTATGTCACACTATATACTTACAAGAATTGCAGGTGGGACAAGAACGGTAGATAGATAATGAAATTTGATATTATAAATGAAATCAATGAAGCAATCAAATCGATTAAAGACACTTCTTTTCAAATTAGACTCTGTGCTCTAAATAGCCAAATTTCTGTTTCAAATATAACAAGTGAAATTGGAAAAACCTCTGGCTTATCTACGATTTCTGAAGAATTAATTCATATTAGTAACCTGCTTGAAAAAAAAGCAAATCAGCTTTTTCTTATTTTGCATGAGTCTATTCACCTTAGCACAACGGAGCGCAAACTAGCAAGAAACCAGTCTTTACAAAATAAATTTTTCCAAGACTACTCAAACCGAGACAATCAAAAATTTAACCTGCGTGAAATTGAATCCTATATCTCTTCCAAGTATAACGATGAGTTAGAAAATATTCGAGCAAAAATTTCCACTCGTTTCGAATCTCTTAAACCAATTATACAAGAAGCAAATAAATTATGCAAATATGCGAAACCTATCGTATTCTCTGTAAAAATAGAATCTGCCTATTTAGGCGAAAATATAAAAGTATTCACACAACTTGCAGAAGAACTAGCTAATTCCATTGTTAAAATAGAAATGGAACTAAAACAAATTCAAAATCTTAATATAGAATTACAAAATTCAACAGGATAATCGAATGAAAAAAATTTATTCCCTCTATACAGAAGAAAGCCATACTTGGGCAATGATTACCCGAGATCCGGATAAGCCACATTACCTTATCGATACAAATGAATATCTAATAATTAAAAACGATCAAATGATTATTACTGACCCGGGTGGAATCGAAATTTTTCCCGCAGTCGTCAGCACTCTCTCTACAGAATATAATCCCCAAAATATTCAATATATATTTGCCTCCCACCAAGATCCAGATGTAATTTCTTCTCTTTCTCTTTGGCTAGATATGAATCCTAAAATCAAATGTTTTACTAGTTTCGTTTGGTCTAGTTTCATTCCACACTTCGGAGGAAACGACCAAACATTTGTTATTATCCCCGACCAAGGTATTAACTTTGATTTTCATGGATTAGAATTAGAATTTATCCCAGCACACTACCTACATTCTTCTGGGAATTTTCATCTCTATGACAAAAAAGCAAAAATTTATTTCTCAGGTGATATTGGAGCCGCTCTACTTCCTCCTGATTACTTAGAGGATAATGGCATTTATGTGAAAGACTTTGATAAACATATCCAGTATTGCAAGGGTTTTCACCAGAGATGGATGGGCTCTAATGAAGCAAAATTAGATTGGTG
This sequence comes from Leptospiraceae bacterium UBA2033, assembly GCA_002333425.1. Taxonomy (GTDB): domain Bacteria; phylum Spirochaetota; class Leptospiria; order Leptospirales; family Leptospiraceae; genus UBA2033. The sequence goes on along the minus strand of DDBL01000029.1, from coordinate 31,548 downwards.
TGAGCGGGCAAGTAAATATGATATTGATTTATTCTGCCCACAACATGGTCTAATCTTTCGAGGAAAAGACGTTATTCGATTTATTAATTGGTTTTCTGAACTAAAAGTAGGTGTGTTAAAGTATTCCTAATGTACAATGCGCCTTCTACTAATTCCATCTGCTTCTATTTTTTTGACGCGCTCTAGGTTACGAAGGGCATTGGCGATTTCATTTTCATTTCCGATATTGACAATTTCTTCGTAGAGATTTTTGACTCGTTTAAAATTTCTATTTTCTTCTTCTAGAGCCGATAGACGAAATAGTAAATTTGTTTTACGAAGAGCATCATAGGTTGTCTTAACTAATTTCAGGCGGTAAGTAGTTTCTTCTAATTTTTCCTGTTCTTCTTTGTATTGCGAAAGAGATTCGGCAGTGGATTTGTTTAATAAATCGCGTTTCAATAAATCTACATCTTTTTTACTATTTGCGACAGATGATTCTTGGTCTTTTATTAAATGCTCTAACTCTTTGTAAGAATCATACGCTCTATCTAGGTAAATGCTTTCTTCAACCGGGTATTGCATTTGTTTATGGTAACTTGCTATCGCATAAGAAGCAGTAAACTCAAAAGATAAACGGCGAACTGTCTCTTCTAGAGAGATTCCAAAATCTTTATCTTTTTCGCGCTTTTCTTTTTCTTCTTTTCGTTTTTGATCCAGCCAGTTAACCCAAACAGTAAAATACTCAGAGCTTTTTTCTGCATTGCCTAATCTTTGGGAATAAAAACTACCCAATTGATAATAAAGATATGGATCTTCTTTTTTATCTGATTTTAGAAGTTCTACCATCTTTTCATAATAACTGGAAGCAACTACATATTGTTTTAAGTCAGTATAAAGCTGAGCCAAACTCTTATATACCTCGTATAGAGGCAACTTACCATTATTCTCTGGGAGATCCGCTAAACGAATATACTTCAAGTATAAATCTACTGCATTTCGTTTTTTCCCAGAAGATTTATATTCATCTGCTAAAAGAGAAATTGCCTGCACATTATTTGCATTTACCTTAACTGCAAATTCTAAAAGCTGTGCATAACCTGTAAAATCTTGGTTTCGATTAGTATCGGCTGCAACAAATACACCTTTTCCAAATAAATCAGACTTATTTTCAACTTTGGCTCTTTCTTTATTTTCATTTTCTATGGATTTAATAAGTTTTGCAAAATCTACTAGTGTATTTGAGTCTTCTTTTGTTTTTTTAGAAACATAATTTCCAAAACTACCTAATAAGGAATCGGAATATTCGGCTTCTTTTGCTTTTACATTTTCTTTTAAGCTCTTTACTCTCTCTGTATTTTCTTTTAGTGCAGAGTCCGCATCGGATGCGGTTAACTCTGATTTGGCATAACGAGAGCCAATCAAATGAGAATTGTCTTCAGCTTTTTTTAATTCTTTTTTTAAGTCATCTAAATCAGTTTTAATTTTTTTATGAGTTAGTCTTTTATTTGCTTCTTCGACTCCGATCTCATCTAAAAGATTTTCACTGTAGTATCTGTCTTCTGAATTAGAAAAATCTCTATACCTGAGTCCTGCGAGATAAGATTCAACAGCTTTGTGTTTTTCTCCTACCTTTTCGTAAAGCCTAGCCATTCTAAGATGCAGATCAAATAAAATATCGGAATCACGAGCAAGATGAGATTCAGTGTTTTTAAACCTCATTCCTGAAATAAAAAGACGAATTGAATTCACATCAGCGTTTACTGGTATTATACCGGAGTTATTTTTGTATTCGTCTGTAACGTTGTCTTTTCTATCTTTGTATTTACCTGCTTTTTCTCTATTATCAAGTATTCGTTTATCATCCACAAATTGCGCATAATACTCATTAAGCAAAGCTTTTATTTTGTCTATTTGCCCATAAGATTTATCAGAATTATCCGCTATATACTTTTCTAGTTCACCGAGTTTTTCAAAAGAAATTACTTCAATTGGTTTTTTATAGATTTTTTTAGAATCGTCTCTAAAATCGTGAGAGAATAAACTTGATAGAACTAAGAACAAAGAAAAAGGAATCAACAGTAAACGCATACTGTATGTATCGGTAGAAATTAATTTTTGATAAACCCTCTTGTGATTGCCACAGAGGCGCAGAGTCACAGAGAAAGATTATAAAGTCATTTCAAACCTACGAAGGTGTTGGATTTGAGACCAAGCAAATGGGGGGACATATCAGTTTGTGCGAAGCGTGAGAAATCTATTTTGCAAACATTGTATTAGATTAACCTATTACCATGTTTGTGATATAGACCTCTCACGGTGATGCAGTTCGAGGTGACTGGATAACACTCTTCCTCTTTAATATGGAAATACGAACAACAACCCTCAGAAACCTCTGTGTCTTTGTGCCTCCGTGGCAATGGATCCTAATCGAGTTCTTTTCCTTGTGTGTCTAATACGTCTGTGAAACCGAATAACTTAGTGTCTTTTAGTCTATCGACGTAGAGAACGCCGTCGAGGTGGTCGCATTCATGTTGGAATACGATAGCTTTATAGCCTTCTATGATTTCAGAATGATGGTTCCATTTTTCATCGTACCATTCTATTTTGATTTTGTTTGGTCGTTCGACAAGTCCTCTCATGCCCGGAACCGAAAGACATCCTTCCCAAAAACCATCTCCTTTCGGACCTAAAGGAGTTATGATTGGGTTAATTAACACTTTCTCTTCAATGTCGGGTGTTCCAGGATAACGATCAGAATTCTCCACTCCCACGACAACTAGACGCTTTAGAACGCCAATCTGTGGGGCAGCAAGTCCTACTCCACTTTCAAACTTCATCGTATCAAACATATCTTTAATCAGTTTTTTGAATTCTTTTGTTTTAGTTTCATCTTCAGTCACTTCTCGACTGATTTTTCGTAGAGCTGGATCTCCGAGTTTTAGAACTTTTCTTGCTGCCATTTTTTATCCCCAACATCCTAATAATAGACTTGTTAAAAAATTAGAGAATAAATTGAGTTTCACCCGCACAAAAGCGCGGGTGAAACTCTCTCTACTTTATTTTTCAACAGCGATAATATCCATTCTGAAAATATAAATGAAAAATTCAAGCAACCAAAAAAAACATTGACATACAATGAGTTATCAATAGAAATTATGTAAACGGAATTGAATCTTGGAGACGAGGGGGATCGAACCCCTGACCCCTTGCATGCCATGCAAGTGCTCTCCCAGCTGAGCTACGCCCCCAAGATGGATACGGTAATTTTGAAATTCGTATTCTCTTTGTCAATTTAAGTTTTATATTTTTAAAGGTGATTTTAATGGAAACGATAGAAAGTCTACAAAAGAAAGTAAGTGCTCAAAGCGATATCATCAAAGGCTACGAGAAGGTTCTGAAGCTCAATGAAAAAGAGTTATCCAATGCTGACCAAATTATTAAAATGTATGAATCCATTATAGATTATTCCTCTATGGAAATGAAGAATGCACAACAGACTATGCAAGCCTCTGATATCGTATCAAATATATCTAGAGATGAACTCATGAGTGCTCTTGATAAAATCAAAGAGTTAGAACAAGCCAATAAAAAGCTCAGAGAAGAAACTCTAAAGCTAAATTTTTCTTAAAAAATTTGTCCGACCAATCTCTCATAACCCTGCTCCATAAAAATACGGGCGGAACTGCATCCATAAAAGAAAATAATAACCTTACTCAGGTTTTTGTTTTAATTCTAAATGAAGCAATTAAAAATGTTGGAGCAAAATCCGGTTTTCTTTTTTTTCTAGATGAACAAAATAAACTAAAAAGTTTTGGATCCGATCCTTCTTCTTCGCAAGCTAGACTTTTAGCAGATTATTCATTTACCGAAAAAAGAAATCTTCGAATCAAAACTGGATCTACAATTCCTGGCACAAAAATAGAAGCAGACCAATCCTATATCTCCTGTTACTTGGGTGATGAATCTACTTCCATAGGAGTTTTTTTATTAGCAGGCATAAATCATTTTGAAAATTTTTCTATCAATGACTTTGAGCTAATCAATGTTTACTCCAAAACATTAAGTAAACTTTTAAAAGATTCACTTGTTCTTCCTGAGAAAGGAGAAATCTTTTTACACTTTACAACTGCAATTCAATTACTTTTAAACTCAACAGACAACCTACAAAAAAATACTCGTCTCGAATTTTTACTCAAAGAAGTGATTCGAGTATCTGGTTTGATTAATTCATCTAGGCATCTCACCAATTTATTAAAAGATGTAATGGAATCTGTCAAAAGTGTTTTTCGCACAGAGTCCTGCTCCATCTTACTTGTAGATAAAGCAAAAAACGAATTGTATTTTCATATTGTGGCTGGTGAAAAAGAAGAAGAAATTCAAAAAATCCGTGTTCCAATGGGTAAGGGAATTGCTGGAACAGTTGCTGTGACTCGCGTGCCAATGATTATAAACGATGCACAAAACGATGACAGAGTTTACAAAGTAGTAGATAAGGCATCTGATTTTACTACACGTAATATTTTGGCTGCTCCCTTAATTGCAGATGATGAAGTCATTGGAGTTATGGAAGGCATTAATACTATTGATCGAAATAATTTCAATGACAGTGATATAGAACTTTTCCTAAGTTTTTCAGATGCGGCTGCTGTTGCGATTCAAAAAACTAGACTCCTAGACAACCTAGAAAAAACCAACAGAGAGTTAGAAAAAAAAGTAAGTGAATTGGGAAGTTTATTTGATTTAGGAAAAGCGGTTTTGGAATCCAAAGACGAAGCAGACCTAATCCGAAAATCCATTCGAATTGTGGTTAGAGAACTTGATGCCAAAAGAGCTGCTATTTTAATCATTGATCAGACTCGTCAAAAGTTAAATCTCTGGTCTTTTATCAATGGAGTAGAAGATAAATCACAAGAAAGTTTTATACGAGATTCTATTATAGTAGATGCAATCATTGAAAACAAAATCCTACTTCGAGACTCCTTTGAAAGCCAAGAAGACAGTGACATACTTGATCAAAAATTTTTAAAAAACTCCTATATACTACTTCCGCTTCTCGGCAATAATCAAAAACCATTTGGTGCTATTTGTATATCCGAAAGAATTGATGGTATTTTTTTCAAAGAAAATGATCTTCGTCTTTTGCAAACTATTTCCTCTCAGTTTATCAAAGGATATGAAAATATAAAACTCAATGCGGACATGATTGCAAAAAAAGCAATGCAGAAGGAAATCGAGATTACCCGCAACATTCAAAATAATATTTTACCTTCTAAAATTCCTTCTGGTTCTAATTTTCAATTGGGTGTAAAATCCGTTCCCGCCAAAGATGTATCTGGTGACTTTTATGATTTTTATAAATACGAAGATGGACAATTTTCTTTTTTAATTGCTGACGTTTCTGGAAAGAGCTTACCTGCTGCCATTTTTATGGCAATGAGTTCTTCTGTTATGAGGACACTCAGTCGTAACCACGAAATGAATCCTGCCGACTTACTTAAAGCCGCCAATTCCCTGATCTACGAAGACTCTCAATCAGGAATGTTCGTAACTTTATTTTTTATTCATTATGATCCATCCATTATGGAAATTGAATTTGCCTCAGCAGGTCACAACGATCAAATCTGGATTAAAGCTGATGAAACGTATGAGTTTATAAAAGGGACAGGAGCGCCTCTTGGTGTTATCCCCACAATGAAATATGTAGGTGGAAAAATTAAACCAAAATCAGGTGACATGGTTGTACTTTATACAGATGGAGCCATTGAAGAAAAAGATAAGGATGATAACGAATTTGGTTTAGAAAGATTTGTGCAAGAAATTATCAAACGAAAAGACAAACATCCACAAGAAATTATCGAAGAAGTCTATAAAGAAATTGTAGATTATTCAGAATCAACCGAACAATTCGACGACTTCACAGTACTGATTTTAAAATTCAACGACGACTTTCAATTTAGAAAAACATTTCCCGCTACAAATTCAGCCATTCCAAAATTTAGAGATTTTCTATTTGATACGATCAAAATTCGTAATTTACAAGAGTTTTTATGTGATGACATTTTACTTTGTTGTGATGAAGCGGCAACTAACGTTGTAATGCATTCCTACAAAGATACAAAACTTCCTAATCCCACTTTTGACTGTGCAATTAAATTCACCGAAGATTCTATCATAATTATGATACAAGATAGAGGAATGTTTTTTGACCGTTCAAGAGTTCCAGCTCCTTCCCTTGAAGCAAACCTAAAAGGCGAACGTCGAGGTGGATTCGGAGTATTTCTTGTAGAAAAGCTCATGGATAAAGTGACCTACTCTCATGAAAATGGCGTTAATACCGTAATCATAGAAAAAAAACTCAAATAGATTTTTCTTAAATATAAATAATTTTGCTTGAAAAAATTGGATGTTTTTTTATCGTATTAATACATACCATACAGGGTATCCTATCTGGCGATAGAAAGAATTTTACCAAGGAGACAAAATATGATAACATTAACAGCAGCATTTAGTATTTTTGCAGGCGGTGCTTTAGGATTTGTTTGGCATAAGCTAGTTGGATGTAGAACAGGTGCTTGTCCAATTACGGCTAATCCGTATATCAGTACACTTTATGGAGCCTTCATTGGTTTTNNACACATGACAAACCAATTTTAGTAGATTTCTGGGCAGAATGGTGTGCACCATGTAGAATGCTAAGTCCAGTGGTCGCAGAATTAGCATCTATCTGGAAAGGAAAAGTCACAGTCATCAAAATTAACACAGAAGAGAAACCAAACATAGCAAGCAATTTTGGAATCAACAGCATTCCTACATTGATTCTTTTCAAAAATGGAAAAGAGGTTAAACGGATTTCTGGTGCAATGCCACTTGGTCAGTTACAAAAGTCATTTGAAACATTTATCTAATGGTTAATCAGTTTGACCTAAATTTTTTTTCAAAGTAGCTATTGCTTGTTTTTTTTCATAATCATTTAAGATACTTAGCTCTCTTTCATTGATTTTTAATTCTAACTGAAATTGACGACTAGTTGGCTCAAGAGCGTATAATCGTTCGTATTCACTAGAATAAATTTCTCTACGCGCTTTTGAAATATGATTTTTTTTTGAACGAGGCAAATCTTTATAATGCTTTTTTAAATATCTACTGGTATAAGCATAAAATTTCTCAATCTTCTCCGAGTCCTTAGGCGGAAATAAGAGTGCACCTAGATTTTCGCCAAAAAATTCAATACGAAGCATCTCGATTTTTAAAATTTTTTCATACTCATCTAAGTCTGAATCGTTTAGAGTTTTTTCTTTTTCTCTTTCGTAGTCGATATATACTTCTAGGATTTCACAAAGGACTTTTCCTCTTTCCCCCGGAAAATCCATTTCCAATTCCTCTCTAAATTTTTGTTTTGGTGAACTTGAGTTTGTGTATGTGTGATACAACATCTTCGTTCTAAAAAACTCCATTAGAGATAAGGATTTTATTTGAAGCAAATTTTCTTTCACTAAATATTCAGGATTTTCCTTAATTCGCAAAAACAGTGAATCAGATACAGAATTATATTCTTGCTCTTCCAAATTTTTCTTATAAAACTTGAAATAATAAAAACTTACACCAATTACTACTACCAATAAAAGGACGAATATTCCTAATAACTTATAATTTTTTTTATTCATGACGATCTTTATTTATTATCGTTCGATTCATTTACCTTAAACACAAAATCTAAGTTATATGTTTCTAAATTTCTTTCTTTTCAAGGATAAGTCCTATTTTAAAATGAACTGAAATTATGAAGTTATACCTTTTCTTAAATCTAGTTTTACTTTTTGTTAGTCTATTTAGCTTTTGTAGCCGATCGGGAAACGAGGAAAAAAGAAAAGAACAGATTCAATTAATTCTTTATCTACAAGATAATAAAATTCCAACATCTTCAAGCCAAGCTGCCTGTTTTAACTTTGTATCAATAGAAAACACCTGCATAGTTATTCCAGATAGCCAATCAACAACCTGCTCTGATTCCGAGCTTTTAAGACTGAAAAATGGTATACAACCTAGTGACAAAAGAACAGACTCTACCTTAATTGCTTTTTTTAGTTGCTGGAAAAACTGCGCCCTTCTTTTTAATGTAACGAATTCTATTTGTAACGAAGCAAAATATCCAACAACAAAAACATATAGAGATGCACAGAAATCAACAGCAAATGCAGCTTCAGCAGCTTGGGGAGCATGTATGATAAAATGCAATAATGGAGAAAACGAGGAGACAGGCTTACTTGGAACAACGTATCCAACACAGCCTTTTTAAAATCTATGAAAACAAACGAATTAATCAAACACCTAGAAACAACTTACACAGATTACGAAATCGAAAAAAGACTTCCGNNAGCAAAATGGCGGCAGAAACAAAAGCGGACATTATTTTGTTTAACGGAGTCCACTTTATGGCAGAAACAGCAAAGATTCTCTCACCGGATAAGAAGGTGTTAATCGCTGATTTGAAAGCAGGTTGTTCCCTAGCCGAAAGCATAACAAGGCAAGATGTAATTGATCTAAAAAAACAATACCCAGGAGTTCCCGTCGTAACTTATGTAAATTGCTCGGCTGAAGTCAAAGCTGAAACTGATGTTTGCTGTACTTCAGGAAATGCAATTAAAATTGTAAATTCACTTGAGGCGGATACTGTCATTTTCCTACCAGACCAATATCTTGCGTCTAACGTTCAAAAACATACAAAGAAAAAACTAATCACTCACCCTGGAAGTTGTATGGTGCATGAACTTTATACTAAGCAAGACATAGAAAGCACTCGTAAACTTTTTGATGATCTAGTAGTAATTTCTCATCCAGAATGCAAAAGTGATGTAGTGGATGCATCTGACTTTGCAGGCTCTACTGCTGAAATGGCAAATTTCATCGCAAAGTCGGACGCAAAAAATATCATGTTAATCACAGAATGTTCCATGGGTGATAATTTAAGATCGGAATTTCCAGAGAAAAAATTTGTATCTACATGCCAGACTTGTCCGCACATGAAAAAAATTACACTCGAAAAAATTCGTGACTCTCTACTCTATGAACAATATGAAATTATCCTAGACAAAGAAATCATCGAAAAGGGCAAACGCTCTGTTACCCGCATGTTAGAACTCTCTTACAAGTAAAATTATGAAAAATAAAATTTTTATTTTAGACGATAGTAAATCTTTTTCCAAACTTTTGGCAAGTCGTATCAAAAATGACATGGGGCTTGACTCGATTTTTGCCGCGTCCTTTGCTGAAGCAAAACAAGTTGTAGAAAAGGAACGAAGTTCTATTTTCCTTTCCCTAGTTGACTTAAACATGGTAGATGCAAAAGAAGTAGAACACATTGATTATATGTTACAACAAAAAATCCCTGTCATCGTAATTACGGGAGAATTAAACGACGAAATCCGAAATAAAATTTTAGAAAAAAATATCATCGACTATATCTTCAAATCCAAAAAAGAAGATATGGACTATGTGATTAAACTTCTAAAACAAGTGCTACGAAACAGTGAAACCAAAGTTGTGGTTGCTGACGATTCACCGCTATTTAGAAAACTCACAAGTGATTTATTAAAACTCCAAATGTTTCAAGTTTTGGAAGCTAAAAATGGATTAGATTGTTTGAATATAGTAGAAGATCATCCCGATATTAAACTTGTTCTCACTGATTATAACATGAAAGAAATGGATGGGTTTGAACTTACACTCAGACTCCGCGAAAAATATTCTAAAGATGAACTCATTATTATTTCTATTTCAGGAAATGAAACCAAAAATATTTCCTCCAAGTTTATTAAAATTGGAGTGAATGACTTTATCACAAAACCTTTTACCAAAGAAGAATTTGCTTGTAGAATCAATATGAATATGGACGCTCTCGAAAGTATCGAAAGAATTCGAGACATCTCGCGAAGAGATTTTCTGACAGGTCTATACAATAGACAATATTTTTGGGAGAAGAGCAAAACTCTATTAGCCGCTGGAAAAGAAACTGCCTTAGCTGTGTTTATCATTGATCATTTCAAAAAACTAAATATCGATCATGGAAATTCTGTCGGTGATTTAATTCTACAGTCGATTGGAATTATCGCCAAATCTCATTTCGATAAATCCCATTTATTATTTCGCTTAGAAGGAAAAAAATTTGCCGTTCTAATTCAAAACATTTCTAGAAATGACGCAATTCGTTTATTCGAAGATTTCTGTAAAAAAATAGCCAGCCTCCCTGTAAACGTAAATGGAAAAAGTATTGACTACACAATTTCAGTTGGTCTATCTTTAACACAAAATCCAGATCCTGAATTTCGAGACAAAGAAGCAGAAGACCTACTCAGTAGTGCACGAAGTTCTGGTAGAAACCAAGTGACTGTCAGCCAATGAGATGCTTTATCAAAAAAGACTAGACAAAGAAACATTTTAGTGAAGTAATCATAGTATGAGTCAATTAGATCGAATTACGTTTAATACAAGCATCATGGGCGGGCAAGCATGTATTAGAGGAATGAGAATTCCAGTTTCACTAATCCTAAACCTACTCGCAAATGGGATGGAAGAAAAAGAAATTATCAAGGAATATCCTGATTTAGAGGAAGCGGATATTAGGCAATCGCTACGTTATGCGGCATGGATTGCTACAGAAAAAATTTATCTAACCTTAGCAGTTTAGTTATATGAAGTTCTTGGGTGACATGGGTATCTCTGGTTCAACTATTCAATGGCTTAGTACGCAAGGATTTCCCGCGAGACATTTAAGAAATTTAGGACTTCAAAAATTACCTGACAGCGATATATTACGATTAGCCAGAGAAGAAAATGAAATTATTTTAACTTGCGATCTTGATTTTGGCACCTTACTTGCTCACTCAAAAGACTCTTTACCCAGTATCATCCTATTCCGATTGGAAAACGAAAGACCGGAAAATATCAATAAACACTTAGCTATTGTTTTAAATAATTTCAAAATTGAATTATTGAAAGGATGTATTATCTCTGTAACAGAAAAAAAATATCGTATAAGGGAGTTACCTTTTAATCCATGAAAAAAATTATCGTCCTTGGAGCTAGTGGGAGAGTTGGACAAAAACTCGTAGAATATGCGTTAACCGAAAACTATCTCGTAACAGCATTTGTCAGAAACGAAAATAAATTTCTAATAAAACACCCAAATCTGCAAATAGTAACTGGCGATGTGTTTAACGAAAAAGAAGTCACAAATGCGATAGAAGGACAAGATGTTGTTATATCTGCGCTAAGCGGACGTTCTACCAAGCCCGACTACTCCGTATTATCCGTTGGAATGAAATATATCATTTCGGGTATGGAAAAATTTGGAGTAAGTAGAATTTTGAACGTTGCCGGCGCCGGCATTTTAGAAGACAAAGAATTTGGGCTTCGTAGAAATCGTCCTAACTATCCAGAAACTTTCAAATTCGTCTCAGCAGAGAATTGGAAAGTATTTGAGTTTTTGAAAACAACTAACGTCCGTTGGACTATTGTATGTGCTCCTGAAATGCCAAACGAAACTCGCACAGGAATTTATAGAACGGCTACTAATTATTTGCCGGAAGGTGGAAAAAGAATTTCTGTTGAAGACGTTGCTGATTTTATTTTGAAGAGTCTAAATACCGAAGTTACTTTTCAACAAAGAATCGGAATTGCTTACTAAATTTGAATTTCTCGTTTAATTTATTGTCAAAAGGCTCTAATTCCTTACATCGAATCCACGTTAAATAAGAGGGCTTATGGAAATTATTGTAAAATACCTAGAAGAAAACAAATTATTTTTACTTTTTCTTGTGGTTGCTATTGGCTACTTGTTTGGGAAAATCAAAATCAAAGGATTTAGCCTAGGAATTGCGGCTGTTCTTTTTGTGGGAATTGGATTTGGATCTCTCTCTGAAAAATTAGCTCTACCGGATATCGTATATATTTTAGGACTTGTATTTTTTGTGTACACAACGGGTCTCCAAGCAGGACCTGGATTTTTTACAAGTTTTGATAAAAATGGAATTATTTATAATCTAACGATGATCGGAGTATTATCATTTACTGCTGTCCTAACAATCTTCCTAGGCAAGACTTTTGAAATGAACGCAAATATTATCTCTGGACTTTTTGCGGGATCTCTTACCAGCACTCCAGCTCTTGCGTCTATCGTTGATACTTTAAAGAATTCACTCATAAATACTCCCCCAGAGGAATTAAGTAAATTTTTAGGAGAGCCTATCGCGGGTTATTCAATTGGTTATCCTTACGGAGTCATTGGAGTTATTATTTCATTTTTCCTCTTCAAAAAAATATTTAAGATAAATGTAGAAAAAGAAAGTAGTGAAATAGCAGAAAAACTAGGAATCGGAAGCCAAGACTTAGAACGTAGAGATATAAGAATTACCAATCCAGAAATATTCGGAAAAGCAGTAGAATATTTATTTTCCAATTATGACCTACGAGGTCTTGTAATTGCTAGAATCAAAAAAAAAGATCGTCTAGAAATAGTTCACGGGAAAACTATATTAGAAAAAGACGATATTATAACGTTAGTCGGAACCAAGTTAAAAGAACACACTTCCTTTTTTGGAGTTCACGATCATACCCATCTTTTTTCCGATAGAACTACTCTGGACTTTAGACGAGTATTTGTCTCCAATAAAGATGTAATTGGATATTCTATTGGAGAATTAGACCTCCACACAAAATTCCAAGCAACGATTACACGCCTAAAACGAGGGGATTCCGACATTATCCCCTCCCCTCATACAATTTTACAGGGCGGAGACAGAATCCGAATTGTAGCGGCAAAAGAAGATATGGATAAAGTTTCTAAATTTTTCGGAGACTCCTATCATAGCCTTACGGAAATTGATTATATTAGTATGGCAATTGGAATTACACTTGGACTTTTTATAGGAGAAATTCCAATCCCTCTTCCTGGAGGAGCGTCTTTTAAACTTGGATATGCAGGTGGACCTTTAATCGTAGCACTCATCTTGGGTTACATAGGAAGAACAGGTAACATCGTATGGGGAATGTCGTATAACGCAAACCTAACTCTACGACAAATGGGAGTTGTCCTCTTTCTTTCTGGGATCGGACTTAAAGCAGGATTTTCCTTTGGAACAAACTTTGCTAAATACGGGTTACTACTCATTACCCTCGGATTTATTATTACAACGGTAAACACAGCCTTAATGATGTTCATTGGTAGAGTAATTCTCAAAATCCCCTACCCTCTCCTTTTGGGAATCATTTCTGGTATGCAAACCCAACCAGCTTGTATTGCTTACGCAAACGCCGAAATAAAAAACAGTGTCCCTAACTTCGGTTACTCATTAGTATTCCCTATTGCTATGATTTCGAAAATTTTACTCGCACAGATAGTCTTTAATGTGATGAAGTGATTTCAATAAACTCCCTTGGAGTCACAACAGAAATTTTATATTCCTTCCTGAGCGGAAAATCCTTCTTATTCCCTGTGATTAAATATTTTACTTTGGAACCAAGTGCAATTTCTAAAAATGCTTCATCATCGCGGTCAGGTAATTTTTGGAGTAAGGTTGAAGTTAATCCCCATTCACCGCTCTCTTGGATATACTCTAACACAATGGAAACATCATCTCGGTCTAATTTGAATTTGGGGCGATTTAAAACTTCTCTGTATTCTGCAAGAATTCTAGCATCAAAGCATAATGTCAAAAGACCAGAGCCTACTCTACGTAAAATTTCGCCCGGGATGCTAAATGGTTTTAACATCCCACTTACTAAAACATTGGTATCTAAAACTACTTTCAATGTTTCTTTCGAGATTTCCTTGTAATTTTAATTTCTTTTCGGATTTCTGATTCAGAAATTTCGGAAGTTTGATTGATAAGAGATATATTTTGAATACGACCGAGAGCGGCAAGAGCTTTTGCTTGTTTCAATGCTTTCCATGTCTGTTCTAAATTTTTTTCTGTAACAGAAGAAACAATAGCGATAGGTTTTCCATTGGAAGTCAAAACTAAATCATCCGATGGGGAAAGACTACTAAAAAGTTTGGCAGAATTATTTCTTAAATCTCGAACTGTTAAAAATTGCATAACATTACCTGTAGCACAATTGTAGCATATTATGCTCTGCTTGCAAGAAAAAAAATCCTTGCTTGTTTTATTTATAAGTGTAAGTTCGTATTAGACGATTACAGGAGCAAATGAATGGCAGACAATTTTTCCACCCAAACACAGACAGAATCAGAACTCAAACCAGCCGATACAATGCAAGACTTATCCAAAGAAGAGCAAACAAAAATAGCTGAACTTGCAAAACAAATCAATATCGAAGACACACAGTCCGTTTTACAATACGGCTCTCAGTCGCAGAAAAAGATTTCTGAATTTTCAGATCAAATCCTAAATCAAATTCGCACAAAAGATACTGGTGAAACTGGACAGATTTTAACCGACCTTATGCTCAAAGTAAAAGACATGGATGTCGAAAGTCTATCAAACGAAGATAGTTTTCTTTCTAAAATTCCACTCATCGGCTCTCTTGTAAAGTCTTCGCAAAAATTCATCGCGCAATATGATACACTGAGTGTTCAAATCGAAAAAATCGTAGATGAACTTCATAAATCAAGAATGATGCTTTTAAAGGATATCACACTTTTTGATACACTCTATGCAAAGAACTTAGATTACTTCAAAGAGTTAAATCAGTATATACTTGCCGGCGAAATGAAATTAGCCGAACTTCGTGAAAAAGAACTTCCTAAATACAAAGAAAAAGCAGAGAAAGGCAACGACCCAGTAGACGCTCAGAAATACCAAGACTATATTCAGTTGCTAAATCGTTTCGAGAAAAAGTTACACGACTTAAAACTCACAAAAATGCTTTCTCTTCAAACCGGACCACAAATTCGTTTGATTCAAAACAGCAACCAAGTCCTAGTCGAAAAAATTCAAAGCTCTATTATCAATACAATTCCACTTTGGAAAAATCAACTTGTAATTGCAATTGGACTTTTAAGACAGAAAAAAGCGCTTGGCGTACAAAAAGAAGTAACATCAGTTACCAATGAACTTCTATCTAAAAACTCCGAAATGTTAAAGATGGGAACCATTGAAGTCGCCAAGGAAGCCGAAAAAGGAATTTTAGAAATCGAGACCTTGAAAAAAATCAATACAGATTTAATCTTCACTCTAGACGAAACTTTAAAAATCCAAACCGAAGGAAAACAAAAACGTCAGGCGGTAGAGGTAGAACTAACCAAGATGGAAGAAGAAATCAAAACAAAACTCATGAACACAAAAAACCTTTGAACTATGCAAGAACAAAATAATATAACCGAAGAAGAGGCAAAATGGGGTAGACGTTCTCATTTGTCTCTGCTGTTAGCCTACCCTCTTCTACTTATTTTACTTTCTAAAAGTATTCCTTTTGCTTTTCCGATTGCTATGCTTGGGGCAATGTTAATTCCTTTGTATATTTTACTTACTAAAGGTGGCAAATCGAAATTTGTCGCTTCTCATGCAAAAGAAGCAGTATTTCTCCAAGGCTTTTTAGCAAGTCTTGGAGCAGGTGTAAGCTGGCTTTGGGGTGCAGACAAAATGGTAGACGGGAGTATGCCAACAGGAAGTGCAATCATGCAAATCCTTAGTTACTCAGGGCTTGGTCTTTACCATATAGGAGCAACTATCACTGGTTCCATTAAAGCATCGTACAAAACTTTAATTAGTTATCCACTCAGTTTTTTTAAAACTCCGAACCTAGAGAAAGAAAGAACTGACTTTGAAGAACAAATGGCTGAGCTTCGTGCTTTACAAAATTTAGACAAGGTAACAGCGAGTATGCTCAAAGAAACTATAAACTTAGGCAAAGACAAAGTAGCCGAAATTGATAGACTCTCCGAAAAAATAAAAGACCCGTCTGTAAAAGAAAAAGTTTTAGAAATCCGAGAACAAGTAGTAAAAATCTTTGAGAATTTCAAAAACGACCCGGACGATATAAAAATTTCAAGACAATTCTTATCTTACTATTTAGATACTACAATCAAGATTATCCGCAAGTACATTGATCTTTCTTCTCAGAAAGTAATTTCTGTAGAATTAAAAGAATCTCTCAAGCGCGTAGACGAAATTCTAGTCCAAATCATAGATGCATTCGGAAAACACCACGATAAACTCATCCAAAATGACATCATGGACTTAGATGCTGAAATCACAGTCATGGAAAAAACTATGAAGATGGAAGGAATGTAATTTTTGGATACAATTTTAATCAAAACCCAAACCCACGAAATTTTAAAGCTAGTCGTTCCTCTCGCAGACTACTATCGATTAAACTACAAAGACATCACTGATTACGAAAAAAGAGTCATTTACGCAAAACACTTATTAGCCTCCGAAATGATTCGTATCGCGAGTTTTCTTTATGCAAATGACCCAAGCGAGTCAGACAAAACGTTACCCGCAATTGTAGAGATTTTAAAAGAAATAGACAAATCTACTCGTTATGATAAAATAAAACTTCTTTCCGAAATTGAACTTTATATAAAAAATCAGCCGCAAGGCAAAAGGGATTTAGTCATAGAAGAACTAGATCCACCTATGCTTCTTCGTGTGGTGAAGTTCTACGATTCTGTATTTCTTACAAATAATATGTACATAGTCGCCAATTACTTATTTCAAATTCTAAACTTGATTGTCAAACAAGACGGAATTGTCACAGATATAGAAAAGCGGCTACTCACTCGTTACCAAACCATTTTACATGAATCAAACGAAGATTTGTATTCAGACTTACCAGGAACAAAAAAAGATTATCTCAATTTGAATTCTGTCTTCAATGATTTCTTTGGTAGTGTCGCGACTACAATCCGAAAAGATTCAGGAAATACGAACAACAATTCAACCAAAGAGGCTAAGGAAGAGAAACCACAAGGCAATGTGCAAGAGGCTGACAAAGAAGAAGTATACGATCTTGACCAATTAATGAAAGAACTAAACGATCTAATCGGTCTTTCTGAGGTTAAAGGCGAAGTCACAAACTTAGTCAATGTATTAAAAGTAGAAAAGCTACGCAAAGAAAAAAACCTTCCCGTTCCAACAAGAAGCCTTCACATGGTGTTTACCGGTAACCCTGGAACAGGCAAAACAACAATCGGTAGGCTCATTGCCAAGATTTTTAAAGCGTTAGGCGTTTTAGAGAAAGGTCATTTGATTGAAACGGATAGATCAGGACTCGTTGCGGGTTACGTTGGACAAACCGCAGCGAAAACGATCGAACTCTGCAAAAAAGCGTCAGGCGGAGTATTGTTCATCGACGAAGCTTACGCACTGGCAGAAGGTGGGGAAAATGATTTTGGAAGAGAAGCTATCAATACTCTTTTAAAATTCATGGAGGATAATCGCGGTAATTTTATCGTAATCGTTGCGGGTTACACGGATAATATGCAAGAATTTATCAATAAAAATCCGGGACTAGAGTCAAGGTTCAATAAATACATTGTTTTTGCTGATTATAGTCCAGACGAACTATTTGCGATTTTTTCTTCCATTACAACCAAGTCCAAACTCAAACTCACCGAAGAAGCAGCAACAAAAGTAAAAGATATATTTCAATCTCACTACGACAAACGAGACAAAAAATTCGGCAACGGTCGATTTGCCCGTAACCTCTTTGAAAAAATTTACGGCAATCAGGCTAACAGACTAGTAACCGTAACAGATTTGGACGAAGAAGGATTGTGTACGATTGCCATAGAAGATATTTCTGATTTAAAATAAGATTTGCCACCGAGGCACTGAGACACAGAGTTTTTGTCATGGATCTTTGATTGTTACTATGCATCTATATAAAGAGAGTTCGAATGAGATTTAGTATTACTCTCAAATAGCTGAAGCATAAGCCCGAATTTCTAAATTGAATATTTATTACTCTCTTAATATCTTCCTCTGCGTCTCAGTGCCTCTGTGGCAGAATATACTATTACATCCATTTAGAATTTTCTATCGTAAAATTTCTCTAGGTTTGGATCCTATTTGCGGACCAACATAACCGCGCTCCTCCATGAGTTCCATGAGGCGTGCTGCTTTGTTGTAGCCGATTCGTAAACGTCTTTGCAGATAACTAGCACTAGCCTTTCGATCATTTTTTACAATTTGCCAAGCCTCATCGAAAGAAGCTTCATCCTCTTCAGAGGATTCTTCTTGGAAGGATTCTTCATCGAGATTAATATCCACATATTCAGGGTCTGCATACTTTCTAGAATCGGTTACAATTTTTTCAATCTCATCTTCAGAAATGTATGGTGCTTGGATTCTTTGTAAGTCAGGAGATGTTGGCGATTTATAAAGAAAATCCCCTTTTCCAAGAAGAGCATCTGCTCCGCTATAATCCAAAATAATCTTTGAATCAGTTTTTTGTGCAACATGAAATGCCATACGTGCCGGACAGTTAGCTTTGATTAGCCCCGTGATGACATCTACTGATGGACGTTGTGTTGCCATTACTAAGTGAATTCCTACAGCTCTCGACTTCTGGCTAATACGTGTTATGTAATCCTCTAATTCTTTTCCTGATACCATCATTAAATCAGAAAGCTCATCTATAAAAATAACGATATACGGCATATGATGGTAACGCCCTTTCGAGAACTTCAAAGAATTTGCAACTTTTTCATTGTAGGATTTCAAATCTCTACATTTTAATTCTGATACCAAGTTGTAACGAACTTCCATTTCTTGTACCGCCCAAGAAAGTGCTTTGGTTGCTTTACGAGGATCAGTAATCACCGGCATAAGTAAGTGCGGTATATCCTCATATAACGCTAACTCCACCATTTTAGGATCAATCATTACAAATCTTACATCTTCAGGAGATTTTGTAAAGATAAGAGAACTAATCATAGAGTTCATAGAAACAGACTTACCAGAACCAGTAGTTCCGGCTACAAGCAAATGCGGAAGTTTGTTTAGGTCAATAGATACACTCTCGCCAGTAATACTATCTCTACCAATGACGATGGTTAAATCTCTTGAAGGAACAAGTGCACTTTGTTCTTTTAAAATATCTGCTAAAAAAACATCATCTCTATGTTTGTTAGGAACTTCAATTCCTATTGTAGACTTACCAGGAATTGGCGCTACCATACGAATACTTTTGACTGCTAAATTTAACTTGAGTTCATCTGTTAGGGACGTTATGCGCCCTAGCTTGACTCCTTGTGGTGGGGTAAGTTCGTAACGAGTAATAATTGGTCCTTTTTGATAAGACTGTACTTTAGAATCATATCCGTATTGTTTAATAATATCTTGAATATGAAGACCTAGTTTTTCTGCTTCTAATTTGAATAATGGATCTGATTTTTTTTCTGCTTTTTTGGTTAGAATTCGATGTGATAGGTAGTATTCAGTATTTTTCTTAGGAATTATATCTGGGACTGTTGACATCTTTCTAATTGGCTTAGGAGTTGATTTGTCAGATTCAATCGTATTTCCAAATAAATCTGTTTGTGTAGACTCTTCGAGCGTCATATCTTTTATGTCATCAGATAAAATTTCATCTTCATCAGACATGAGACCCGGAAGCGATTCTAACTCGCTCGGATTACCAGAAATAGGTTCTGCATCCATAACTTCATCTTGAAAATCATTTGGATCTACAATTTTTCTTTGTGGACTAGTGGTAATGAATGTTTGTAGGTTACTTGCAGTTATCTCCTCTTCTACTGGATTACTCTGGGTAATTTTACTTATAATCTGAGATGGTGTAGATCTAAATTTAGGAATTGGATCAGTTTTTACTTCTTCTTTATAAAGAGGAGTAGATTTTGACTTAGGCTCTGTGGCTACTGTTTTGTATTCGAATTTTTCTACAATATCTTGTTTGGGATACTTTGGAGTAGCCTTTGTATAGACTTGGCGAATTGTAGACTGTTGATAAGCCTCCACTTCATCAGATTCTTCTTCAGATTCAAATTCCTCATCCAAACCTTGTTCTCGTCGACGTATTTCAAACCACGGAATTTTTCCAGTGACCTCTTCCTCTTCTAATTCCTCTTCTTCTTTTCTGCGAACAATGTTCACATAAGAATCTAACTTTTCTCTAATTGGATATTTTACTAAAAATTCATTCCAAAGTTTTAGGAGATACTCCTTGTTTAACTCTCGCGGCGATTCTTTAAAAATAATTAATGCTCCGTAGAGAAAAATTACTACGTCCAAAATAATTCGACCCGATTGACCAAATACATATTCTAGAGCGGTAGAAAATTTTAATCCAACATATCCACCACCATCCTTGAGACTTGTAATATTGGTTTCAAATATGCTAAAAAAAATAGAGAATGCCAAAAGTAAAATTGGCACAGACAGAAGTAAATTTCCAACATCGGGTTGTCTCTTTTGAAATGATAATATTCCAAAAATAAGACCTAAAAACCCCATGACATATGCTGCACGTCCAAAAAGATAAAAGGAAATATATCCAAAATAATGTCCTAGTCGACCAAAAAGATTTTGTGATTGTGCTACGTCGACGTCTTGGAACGACAAAAGAGAAAAAAAACAAAAAATGCTAAAAAATAAAAAGCCATAAGGACTAAAAGCCCTTGTTTTTGGGCTTAAATCCATTTTTTTCTTAGAAGTTGTTGGTGGTTTGATGCCAGACATAGTTTTACCTTATTCCTATCGGCATTCTCCGTTTTTTTGGGTAGGAATTTTTACAGGCGTTTAGCACTGATATTTTTATGTTTCCCTTCAATTCGACTCATTAAGTTAAGAATTTTTCACCACGAAGAGCACGAAGTTCACGAAGGATTTTTAATGAAATCTTCTCTTTTCTTCGTGCCCTTCGTGATTTATACTTTTTTCTGCTTTCTTAACTTAATGACATTGCCTTGGCGCGTGGTGAAAATAGCAAAATTCTTTTTTTAATTTGTGTCCATTTCTATGCAGTAGTCCAGTGTAGTATTTGTATTTTTTAGATTTTCAAAATATTATGGGCAAATAATAAAAATGGAGAATATATTTATAGATCCAATGTGGTATATCCTGATTGTAGGATACTTTTTTCTCAATTTTGTAATTAAGTTTTTTATAAAAAAATTCAAAGAAGAAAGAGCAGAAACTAAAAATCAAAGTGCAGTAGACAAAAAACCACCACAGGCAGGCGGCGACAAAAAACCAGCGCAAGGTGGGGGAGATAAAAAAGGAGGTCCACCTCCCAAAAAATAGAATCTATACTTTCCCTGTCGAACCAAATCCACCAATGCCACGTGCTGTGTCGAGAGAAATCTCTTCAACCAAATTCCATTCCATTTCAATAGAGCGGCAAACAAGCATTTGCGCTATACGAAGTCCATTCGTAACAGTAAAAGGAGCTTTACTTAAATTCAAAAGCGGAACAAAAACCTGCCCGCGATAATCGGAATCAACTGTTCCAGGAGAGTTAGGAATCAAAATATTTTCTTTTGAAGAAAGACCAGAGCGAGGACGAATTTCTACAAAATACCCTTCCGGAATTTCCAAACAAAAGCCAGTGGGGATAAGAACAGTTTGCCACACTTCTATAATGATATTAGCCTTCGGACAATACGCAGCAATGTCCATAGCCGCAGCTCCCGGTGTTTTTTTTTCGGGGAGTTTTACATCTGGGAAAAACTTTTGTATTTTGATTTGTATGTTATTCATTTAGATTATCCTAAGTGTCATTCCCAAAATTCCACCTTAACTCTAATAATAAAAAACTGATTACCACCGATGCACACCGATAAAAGAACGATAAAAAATGATATGGATTCAAACCAATTGCGAATATTAAAGAACTATCGTATCTTTTATCGGTGTCCTCGGTGTGCATCGGTGGTAATCTTTTTTATATTTTAGTATGTATCTTCTTTATATC
>DDBL01000029.1:7042-9653 GCA_002333425.1 Leptospiraceae bacterium UBA2033 | reverse complement strand
AGTCTAATTTCTTCTAAAATAGAATCCACTGCATGTAAAAGTTTGTCCTTAGAAGTTCCGCAGTTAATATTCATTATCCCCGTATCCAAATAGGAAGAAGGAAAAGCACTTATACTATAACAAAGTCCTTTGTCCTCTCTGATTCTTTGAAATAAACGAGACGACATTCCACCACCCAAGATATTCGAAATTACATTGAGTCTAACCGCAGTTTTAAAATCGCGGGCAAATCCTTCTGCTCCTAAGAGGAAATTTACTTGTTCTAAATTCCGTTTAATAAAGTGGATACTAAAAGATTTTTCAACTGGATCATTGGTAAGTGGGGCTAACGGGCGATCAACTCTCATACTAAAGAATTTTTCCGAAAGCCTTTGGATTAATTCATCAGGGTAGTCGCCTGCAATGGATAACACCATTCTACCGGGGATGTAATGTTTTTTGTAATAGGCTTGAATCGAATCCGCAGTAGCTCCTGCAACTGATTCCCGTGTGCCTATAATGTCTTGTCCTAATGGATGATTTTTAAAAATATTTTTGAAGTATTCGTCATACACATAATCATCGGGACTATCTTCATAACTTTTTAACTCTTCTAGAATTACACTTGCTTCATTTTGAATATCTTCTTGCTTTAGTAATGGTGTGAAAACCATATCGGAAAGAATATCTAAACCGAGTTCAATCTCAGACGAAGCCACTGTCACATAATAGTAAGTATACTCACGCGAGGTAACTGCATTAAAAAAACCACCTACTCTTTCAATATCTTCTGCTTGTTTTTTGGAAGTTCTTTTTTTTGTGCCTTTAAAAAGCATATGCTCTAGAAAATGAGTGTATCCTTTTTCGGATTCATTCTCATACCTAGAGCCAATTTTCACCCAAAGCCCAATGGAGACGTTAGTCGCATTGGGTACGGGTTGAAATAAAACTGTTAGACCATTAGAGAGTTTACTCTTATTTAGTCTTAGGTTCATTTATCAGGAATGACTGTCCATCATGGCATCTTTTCTAGAAAGATCCATTTTCCCTTGTCTGTCTACTCCAAGCACTTTGACTCGAATGATTTCGCCTTCGGAGATTACATCTCTTACAGCGTTTACTCTTTTCGAATCCAGTTTAGAAATATGACAGAGACCTTCTTTTCCAGGGAGAATTTCTACGAATGCACCGAAGTCAGTGATACGTTTGACTTTACCCTCATAGATTTTTCCTACTTCTACTTCTGCAAACATTCCTTCGATTATATCGAGTGCTTTTTGCGAAGACTCAGCATCTGGACTAGAAATAGTAACCTTTCCGTCATCGTCAATATTGATATCAGCTTTACTTTGTTCGATGATCGAACGGATATTTTTTCCGCCGGGACCGATGAGTTCTCCAATTCTATCTTTAGGAATCATTTTGATAGTAATTCGAGGAGCTGTTTTGGATAATTCAGCAACTGATTTAGTAATGGATTTTTCCATTTCGTCTAGGATATGATTTCTTCCACGTTCTGCTTGTGCGATTGCTTTTTCTAGAACATCGAGACCAACGCCTGTTATCTTCAAATCCATTTGGAAAGCAGTGATCCCTTTACGAGTTCCTGCTAATTTAAAATCCATATCGCCGAAGTGATCCTCAATTCCTGCAATATCAGTAAGTATCGCAAACTCTTTGTTAGGCGAAGTAATAAGCCCCATCGCTACACCAGAAACTGCAGCTTTAAGAGGAACTCCACCCGACATCATAGCAAGAGATCCACTACATACAGACGCCATAGAGCTAGAACCATTTGATTCTAAAATTTCCGAAACAAGACGAATTACATAAGGGAAATCGGCAAACTTAGGAAGAACAGCTTTTAAAGCACGCTCTGCTAAATTTCCATGTCCGATTTCGCGTCGCCCTGGACTACCAGAACGTTTTACTTCCCCAACAGAAAAAGCAGGGAAGTTGTAATGTAACATGAAATTCTTTTCTTTTTGACCTTCGATTGTTTCATAACGCTGGTTATCCGCTACAGTTCCAAGAGTAACAACTCCGAGAGACTGTGTTTGACCACGAGTAAATACAGCAGAGCCATGAGCACCGGGTAATACGTTTAATTCGCAAGAAATATCTCGGACTTCTTCTAACTTTCTTCCGTCGGCACGTAAACCTTCTTTAAAAATTAAATCTCTTACTACTTCAGCTTCTACTTCGTGAAGGAAGTTTTTTACTTCTTTTAGTTCGAGGTCAGTTAGATTTTGTTCTTTAAAGTAAGCAACTGTTTCAGCATTTGCATCTGAAATACCTTTTGATCTAGCTGCTTTGTCAGAATTACGATTAGCCGCAGAAATTTTTTCTATGGAATAATCTCTAACTTTTTTAAACAAAACTTCATCTTTTACTTTTAGTTTGATTTCTTTTTTTGGTTTGTTTACAATTTTTGCAAATTCAGATTGAAAGTTTACATTTGCTTTAATATATTCATGAGCAAATTTAAGTGCATCTAGTAACTCGTGGTTACTTAGTTCTTTACATTCCCCTTCGATCATCACAATCGAATCAATTGTTCCTGCTACGATAATATCCATGTCAGACTTGGACATTAAATCATTCTCAGGGTTATATACCAATTTGCCGTCAA
>DDBL01000029.1:0-7032 GCA_002333425.1 Leptospiraceae bacterium UBA2033 | reverse complement strand
GGTCTGTCGATAATACGAGAGAGTAACACTTCATACTCGGAAGGTTTGCTTTCTCGTTTGATATATCCACCAGGAATTCTACCAACGGAATACATTTTTTCAGTGTATTCACAAGTTAATGGGAAAAAGTCTTGTCCTTCTTTAGAATCATCTACTGCGCAAACAGTCGCAAGCATAACAAGATTGCCAATACGATAGACAACGCTACCATCGGCTTGTTTCGCCCAATTACCTGACTCAATGGATATAGATTCCCTATCGAAATTTAGATTGTGTTTATATGTCATAGTAGATCCTGAATTACTTTCTTAATCCAAGTCTTTTGATAAGATTTCTATATCTTTCAAGATTTTTAGATTTTAAGTAGTCCAGCATCTTTTTTCTCTGGCTAACGAGTTTCAAAAGACCTCTACGAGAGAGGTGATCTTTTTTATGAGTAGCAAAATGATTATTTAAATCATTGATTCTACTGTTCAAAAGAGCGATTTGCACTTCAGGGGAGCCAGTGTCTCCAGCTTTTTGCTGGTAGTCAGTGATGATTGTTTTTTTGATTTCTGTTGTTATCATATTACGTTATTAGTCTTCTATTTTAGACCAAGTTATTTGTCGGTCACTTTTGATAAACTAAAATTCATCCGGGTTATAGAAAACTTTCAAATATTTATAAGGTAAATGCGATTTTCTTTCGTTTGTTGTGCACCAAGCGAGGAGTTTACCTGTGTTATCACGCAAAAGAAAATTCCCTTCTAAATCTTTAGGCTTAACATAACCGCCATGTCGAACCGATTTTGTTTCCGCTTCATTTAAATCGACCCATGGAAAAGGAATCATTTCTTCTAGAGTATAAAATTTAGAATCTGGTAAAATCACTTCTTCCACAGAAAGTGCCTTATCGAGTGAAATACTTCCAATGGAAGTTCTAACCAAACTTTCCATGTACATAGGAAAATTTAGAGCCTCGCCCAAGTCCATGACGATTTTTCGAATATACGTTCCTGAGCTAACGCGCAAACTCATTTCAAAACCTGTTTCAGTTAAATTCTGATACTGAAAGTGATAGATTTGCATAGTGCGGGTAACGGATTCAAACTCGATTCCGCCTCGATAAAGAGAAGACTGTCTTATCCCGCCGACTTTTAAGGCAGAAATTACAGGTGGAATTTGAGAAGTAGTATCTTTTATTTTTAAAATTTCTTCTTTGATTTGAGGGAGATTTTTTAAGTAAAATTCTTTTACTTCATCGGATGATCTTTCGTCTATCGTATTTCCATCTCTATCACCGGAATCAGTGCTTTTCCCAAACCGCACTTTCGCAAAATAACCCTTATCCTCTTCGAGAAATACACTTGAAAAAGAAGTATAATCTCCGAATGGTAAAATAAGTAAACCTTCGGCAGCTTTGTCTAAAGTGCCTGTGTGTCCAATTTTAATTGGCTTTTTATTTTTTTTGATTTTCAAAACCAAATCAGAGGAAGTAATCCCTGCTGGTTTATGAACTAAGTAGAATCCAGAGTTAATTCTTCAAATCCTCTTCGTCTTGGGATGAATCATTGTTATCTGCTACATCTTCGTTTTCAGGCGGCAATTCAGTATTAGACGTAAGACCTTCTGTCTCTGCTTGGTAGTTTCGAATCGGCGGGAGGTTATCTATGAAATTATTCATTTCTAGAGATTTGATATAATCTTCATCCCATAAAAAAGTAATCTTTGGTGTTAGCCGCAGTTGTAATTCTTTAGCGATGATATGTTGGAAAAATCCTTTCGCAGTACGTAATGCATTTAAGAGAGACTTCTTTCCTTTCTCGTCCACGTATGAGGTTACCCAAACTTTGACTGTAGCCATATCATTAGAAAGTTCAGCCCTATGGACTGAAACAATTCCAATTCTAGTATCTTTCATTTTACCAGATACAATCAGTTTAGCGATTGACTTGATAATTTCCGATTCAATTTTTTTCTTACGCGTTTCGTTCATGATTTTTTGCCACTGAGGGACTGAGACACAGAGAGTTTAAAATAATTCCTTCTACTGTATTTAATTATTGATTTATACATCATTATAATCTATTTGAAACTTTTTTTATCCCCTCTGTGACTCAGTGGCAATTCTTTTGTCATAGAGAGGGTTAAACGTTTAAAGCTTCCTTGCGATTGAGTTGATTTCGTATACTTCGATTTCATCGCCGACTACAAAGTCGTTGAATCCGTCGACTAAGATACCACACTCAAAACCTGTTAATACTTCGCCTGCATCGTCCTTGCCTCGTTTAAGAGATTTTAACTTGCCATCGAAGATAACAACATTTTCCCGCACTACACGAATGAGATTGTTCTTTTGGATTTTGCCAGATGTAACCATACAACCAGCAATATTTCCAACCTTAGAAATTTTGAATATATCACGAATTTCCAACTTCCCAACGTTCTTCTCAACCTTTTCTGGTTCGAGAAGTCCTTCCATCGCAGCTTTGATTTCATTTACTACATCATAAATAATACTGTAGTATTTGATTTGCACACCTTCTTTCTCTGCGAGTGCAAGTGTCCTCGGATTCGCACGAACATGGAAACCAACAACGAGTGCGTTAGAAGCAGAGGCAAGCATAACATCAGTATCCACAATCGCACCAGTTCCAGCATGAATTACATTGAGTTTTACATCGCCTGTAGAAAGTTTTTCGAGAGATTCTTTAATCGCCTCAGCAGAACCACGAACGTCGGTTTTAATGATAATCTTGAGTTCTTTCAGTCCACCTTGGGATATGATTTCATTCATATTATCAAGTGTTACTTTTACAACTGTAGACGCTTGACCAATACGTTGGTATTCTTTTCTATGTTGAGAAATGTTACGAGCTTCTTTCTCATCACGAATAACATCAAACGGATCACCTGCATCAGGAACTGCTTCTAGTCCAGTAACAAGTACGGGAAAAGATGGATCTGCCGCTTGAATCTGCTGACCATGATCATTATACATTGCGCGAACGCGACCGGAATGAACACCTGCCAAGAAAGGATCGCCTATTCTTAAAGTTCCATTTTGAATTAACACAGTTGCAACTGCTCCACGACCTGGATCAAGTTTTGCTTCTATGATTGTACCTTTTGCAATTCGATTTGGATTTGCTTTTAGGGTAAGCATTTCCGCCTGAATTAAAATCATTTCAAGTAACTTATCAATCCCGATATTTTCTCGTGCAGAAATTTTGCACACGATAGTTTTACCACCCCATTCTTCAGGGAGTAAGTCCAGGTTAGTTAATTCTTGGAAGACTTTATCCACATTGGCAGCAGGTAAATCAATTTTATTAATTGCTACAATGATTGGAACCTCAGCGGCTTTTGCATGATTAACAGCTTCAATGGTTTGCGGCTTAACACCGTCATCCGCTGCAACAACTAAAACTACTATATCAGTAATAGATGCTCCACGAGCACGCATAGAAGTGAATGCTTCGTGACCCGGAGTATCCAAGAAAGTAATTACACCTCTTGGAGTTGCAACTTGATACGCTCCGATATGCTGTGTGATACCACCAGACTCTGTATCAATAACTGCACTTTTACGAATGGTATCAAGTAGTCTAGTTTTTCCATGATCTACGTGACCCATAATTGTAACTACAGGTGGACGATTGATGTAATCTTCAGGAGTATCTTTTTCTTCTTGAATAACTGTTTCTTCG
The DNA here is from genome assembly GCA_002333425.1 of Leptospiraceae bacterium UBA2033. Taxonomy (GTDB): domain Bacteria; phylum Spirochaetota; class Leptospiria; order Leptospirales; family Leptospiraceae; genus UBA2033. The sequence goes on along the minus strand of DDBL01000029.1, from coordinate 3,343 downwards.
TATAAAGAAACAATCTTAACTGCACAACCATACTCGTCAGCAAGAAGAATGGCAGTATCACTATCAATTACATTATTGATAGTCACCATCATTCCCATTTTCATGAGTTTTGCAATTACATCCCCTGGTTTGAGATTTAGCTTTTTAGCAAGCTCTCCAACTTGAACATTTTCCATGATGGAAATTTCTTTTGGAACGGTAGTTCCCGACATTGGAATACCTTGCTGCTTTTTGTACATCTGCTTGAAAAACTTACTATTTTCTTGCGATCTATCATTACTTTTATCTTTGTTTCTATCAAATGTATTACTACCAGGAACATTTCTCTTGCGGCTAACGATTAGCCCTGGAGTAGTTGAGTCCTTTGGTATNNCCACCTTGGTAATTGCCCTGTGGACGCGGTGGACGATTGCCTTGCGAAGAAGAAGACTCTCGATTAGTAGTCTGCCCAGGCGCTGGTCTTTGTGGTCTAGATACGATTGGATTCCTATCTCCAGATCTTGGCGGATACATTGGATTAGAAGAAGGTCTCGGATTAGGATTTGGATTATGACTATGTGGCTGATTATGCTGATTTTGTGGATAGGTGTGTGGCTTTTTAGGCTCTTGCGAATGAGAAGACTCCGGCTCTTTTTCTTTGTCTTTTGGCTGGACTTTAGTCTCTTCAGGCTGATTTCTATTTACAATAATTCTTGCATTTGACTCATCTGTTGGTCGAACAAATGGTTTAGGAGCTAATTGTTGTCTTTCATTTTCTTCTTTTACCAATACATCCAAATCCTTTTTAGGTTTTTGGGGAGTAGTAGAAATATTTGACGCTACACTGTCAGGTGCAGGAGCAGTTTTTCTTTTGATCACAATTTTCTTGTGAGAAGAATCTTGCCCAGCAAGAAGTTTATCTTTTATTGATTTGTTATCTTTTTTTTCTTCCATAATTTCTTTGCCAATGCCAGCCGTTTAGCCTGCTTAGCCCTCCTCTACAAATTCAACTGACTCTGATAAGAGTTTTAGAATTTGCTCCGAAGTTGTCTGTCCAACACCCGGAATCTTGGCAAGATCTTCCGACTGCATTTCGATTAGTGTTTCTATATCATTTACCCCACCACTTTGCAACAGGCTAATCACTCGAGGAGTCAGACCAGGCACTTCACTCAAAGGAGTTCCACCCAATTCGGTTTCTTCTTGTTCTTCTACTTTCGTATGGTTAGATGAATGGTTGTTAAATAGTTTATCAAGTCTCTCTCTTGCTTCTGGAGAGGTCATATCCTCATTGTATTGAGAAATAGATTTTATATCAATTTTAAACTGGCAAAGCTGAACTGCAAGTTTTACATTGGAGCCACTTGCGCCAATTGCTAGAGAAAGAGAATCATCNNATAATATCAATTCTCTCATTACCAAGCTCTCTTACGATAGATTGAATGCGAACACCTTTCATCCCAACACAAGCACCAACTGGATCAATATCGCTTCTTGTTCCACGAACTACAATTTTTGTACGAACGGACGGCAAACGGGCAATATCTACAATCTGGACTAAACCGTCATAAATTTCAGGAATTTCCATCTCGAAGAGTTTTTTTACGAAGTCACCTGATGCACGAGAGAGTGTAATCACAAGTCCAGTGTCTCTGAACTTATCTTTTCTAAGTTCTACTCTGGAGATAATAGCTTTTAGCCTGTCGCCTGCTTTGTATTTTTCACCCGGGTTTTGTTCTTTTTTAGGCATAATGCCTTCTACTTTCCCGAGATCAATACTCATCGTATCTTTGTTAATCCATCTTTGGAAATAACCGTGAGTTAACTCACCTTCTTTTACTTTGTATTCATTAAATAAAAGTTCGCGCTCCATTTCTTTCAATTTCTGAAAGACCATTTGGCGAGCCTGATTAGAAACAATTCTAGAAAGTTCGATTGGCTTTTCTTTGAATTGAATGGTTGAACCTACTTCTGCTTCAGCGTTAATTAACTTTGCCTTTGCGAGAGGAATTTCAAAAGGAGAATCAGTCTGAGATTCGACCACTAATTTAGGAAGAACAATGACAACTTCATTTTTATCACTGAACTCAACGCTTATGTCGGCTTCACTGCTTACTTCAAGTCCCAATTTCTTCTTATAAGCTCCCACAAGAGAGTCTTTAANNTATATTCATGACAGAATCTTTGGTCAGACCCTTGTCAGAGCAAAATTGTTGAATTGCTTCAAATAGATTCGTTTCGTTGTTTACTTGTTTCGTTGCCATATTAAAATTTAATGTACAAATTACCTTTTAAAATATCGTTCTTGTCTAAACTAACTCTATCACCTAAAGATCTTTTGGTTTTGTGATTCAAAGGTTCAAGAGTTACAAATTTTCCGTCAAATCCTAAAATCTGAAAGACATTATTCACTTTTTTACCTTTTTCCAAATAAAAAATCTTCACAGGGACATTCAGAAACCTACCCAAATCTTCTGGTAGTCTCAGTTCTCTTTCCGCACCTGCTGATGAAACCTGAATTGTATAATTTTCTTGCCCATGTGCCGTTTCAAGAAAATCCATAAGTCGTCTTGAAACTTTTTCGCAGTCCGTTATAGAAACCGAACCCCTTGGGTCTTGGAGATTATCCAGATTAATCTCAATTAGAAAATGGTCGTTGGCTGCTTGTATCTCTAAGGAAAACAATTGAATTGGATGTTCAATTATAGTCGATAATACTTCCCTAATTTCAGATTCTGTTAATGCCAATAAATAAACCTTTTCTCCAGACAACTTTTAACCTGATTCATAACTAATGAAATGGTGCAGGCTAAAATTTCACATTAAAAAGCTGACTTGCCCTGTAAAGCAAAAAATATTTTATTGCAAAGTGTATCGTTTACTTTCTGCTCGTTTAGCAAATTACCCTTCCCTTTTTTAGTCCTCTTTACTTTCAGGCTCTTCTTTTTTCTTTTCTACGCCGGAGTAGACGGACACAATCTTATCGAGTAGAGTGAATAGAAGTTCCACGCTATAACCTGCGACGAAAGAAATTGCAAAGGGAGAAAGTTTGGCAGGAGAAAAACCAGTTTTAATTTCGGCTTCGCTTGAGATAAACCAGCCGATTACAAAACCGGCAAATGTTCCGAGTAAAATACGAAGTGCATACTGAATGTCGTGTTCACGGACATAGGTTTGTTTGTCAATTTCGGATGCGATGACTCTGAGAATATAAGTACAAGAACCCAAGAGACCGTAGAAAATCGGAAGCAAGTATAAAGTCAAAATCTGAATGGAAAAAGTGAGAGTGGACTACTGCATAAAAAGTGGACATTAAAATTAGGCTGCCTTTTTATATTGTAATCTAAAATTGACTGGGCTTGTA
>DDBL01000031.1 GCA_002333425.1 Leptospiraceae bacterium UBA2033 | reverse complement strand
GGCTCAAAAAATAATTTGGTCAAAGCGTGCATTGGGTAAATTCGATGCGATATTAGAATACTGGGCAACAAACATAATAATATAAAACAATGATTCTAAGATCCCTCATCTTTCTTTTAATCTCCCTCGCCCTTTTCTCAGCCTCCATCCTACTACGCGACCCAGTTCTNNTGGATTTACTTTTATTTCATCCATCGAAGTAAAAAAGAAATCTTAAAGACTATAACCCTTTTCTTTGTACTCGCGGCAATGGGAATTTCTCTTGGAAAAGAAAGTAGTTTTAGGTACAAAAAGAATTTTGTCCAAACTTACGACAAATCGAAGTTAGCTTCTTTAGCCAAACATGTCTTAGTTGGATTTAGAAGCCAGACAGAATTAAACGAACTAATAGACTTACCCGTAATCGGATTTTTCATTACACACCACAATGTAAAAGGACAGAGCCTAGACGAGACAAAACAACTAGTCGATGAAATCCAAACGAAAAGACAGGAAAACGGATTTCCCAAAGCACTTATCGCAACAGACCAAGAAGGTGGGAGAGTATCTCGATTATCCCCTCCTCTCAAATTACAATCTTCTCTCGGAGAATTATTAGAGGCAAATTCCAACTTGAATAAAGATTCACTCCAAGAAAAAATAAATCAATATGCAAAAGAGCAATCTAACGAACTAAAAAAAATTGGGATAAATATTAATTTTAGTCCCATCTTAGATTTAAAACTAGAAAAAGAAGCAAGCCCACTGGATATGTATAGCCGAATTTACAACCGCGCTATTTCCAAAGACCCAGAAATGATTTCATTCGTAGCAGAGGTTTACAGCAAGAAACTTATGACCGAAAAAATCTTCCCTACTCTAAAACATTTTCCTGGAATCGGAAGAATCACAGAGGACACCCACTTTTTTAATGCGAATTTAACTACTCCACTGAGTGAATTGGAAAAATCAGATTTAGTTCCGTTTCTGCATTTAACGCATACCTTAGATTTGTCTCTTGTAATGCTTTCTCATTCTACGGTTACTGCCCTAGACCCAACTCGACCAATTTCTATTTCTGAAAAAGGAATTCAAAATTACATTCGAGTCAAATTTCCAATCACTACGATTCTTATAACAGACGATCTAAATATGGGTCCAATGGTTTATTACACAGGTGGAATTGGTAACGCTGCTGTGGCTGGAATCAATGCTGGTCTTGATATACTTCTTGTTTCGTATGACGGAGAACAAATTTATGAAGTTTTATATTCACTCATTGAGGCAAATACCAAAGGAACTTTAAATATAAAAAGACTTTCAGAAAGTGATTTAAGGCTTCGTCGAATGATTGAATTTTTGTTTTAAAAAAAGTAAAAGATTACCACGGACAAACACGGATTAAAACCGATATTAATTTAGATAGCGAAGATTCTTCTATCGGTGTCTTCGGTGTTCATCGGTGGTAAACTCTTCGGAGGCTAATAATGTTTATATGGGTGACGCAAGGGTTAGTAGAACCCTATATTCCAAAAGTAAAACCGGATTTTATTAAACGAATCAATCCACTTCATCCTGGGGTGGCGGATAAGTCGATTGAAGTTGGCGATCAAGAAGACACAGTTGAAATTACTCATTACAAAGGTGGAAGTTTTGGTGGTGATACGTTTATTGATGTAGCAGAAATATATTCCCAAGAACAATCAAAACCTAAAGAAGAACGTAAACAGGTTTTCTATGCGAAAGACATTATGACGGCAAACTTAATTACTATTTCGCCTAACGATCATATTCCCAAAGTAGAGAAACTTTTTCATGATAATAGATTTAGGCATATGCCAGTAGTGGATAATTCGTATTATCTCCAAGGAATTCTGTCAGAAAGAGATTTGCTTAAATTCACAATCGAAAATTTACGAAATGAAGAAATCCAACTGCTCCCAAAAAAAGTGGAAGCCATCATGCAAAAAAAAGTTCTCTCCGCATTTCCTGAAACTCCCATTCGAGAAATCGCTCGCATCATGTTTGAAGAAAAGGTGGGTGCCGTTCCCATTTTGCACAAAGAGACAAAAGAATTAGTAGGAATTATCACAAGAAGCGATATTTTACGAAGAGTAATGAATCATCCTCCGCTCGATTTATATACTTAAATTATCGTTGCTTTTTAACTAACAGCGTTTTATTAGACAGGTATGTTATTTTATTACAAAGAACACCCTGGAAAAAAATGGTTTGCATCGAATTTATTAGCTTTGCTTGGAAAACTCGCGATGGTATTTTTATACCGCGTAAAGTTGATTTACCCGCCTGATTTAAAAATAAATGGTCCAATTCTTGTTTTGGCAAAACATTCTATTGAAATAGATATCCCACTCGGTTATTACTCCATGTTAGTTGCTTTGGGAAGACATGCTTGGTGTATCATGAAAGCAAGTCTTGCAAGAAGTCGATACCTTGGTTTTTATTGGAAAATCGGTGGTATCCCCTTGGACAGAGAAAATCCAGAGAAGAGCAAACACATGTTAGTCTACGCACGTAAGATTTTATACAATCTAGATCAAAGTGGTCTACAGGAAGGAAATGGAAATATAGTAGTTCTATTTCCTGAAGAAACTACTTATTGGCAAACAATGGGCGAAGGACAAACTGGTGGTTTTAGGTTCATCGTGGGCAAACCACAAAAACCGCTCAATGTAGTCTGTGTTGGATTTCGTTATACAAAAGGATTCATCCGAACAAATTTAGAAATTGAATTTGGTCCTATGCGACAATTTACAAAAGAAGACGACCATGCAGTTTTTTTACATGAACGAATGTGTGAGATTGCCCAGTTGTCTAATCTAGATTATCCGTTCCCAACACCAAAATCACGCGCTAAAACCTTAGTCTCAGCGTAGAAGTTGCATATAAAAATCTCCCAGCGCCTCTGGGAGTTCATCTGGGTGCGGCAAAATTCTGTAACCCCCTTGTCCAAGCATCATAGGCAAATAGTCCTTAGCCTTTTTATCTATAGCCAGTGCAAATAAATGAACTCCTTCTTTTCTACATTCCTTGACGGATTGTTTAATGTCTTCTACTCCGTATTTACCTTCGTATCTATCGTAATCGTTTGGCTTTCCATCTGATAAAATTAGAATCCATTTGAGTTTACTTTTTTCTTTTTGAATACACTGCAAAGAATGACGAATCGCAGGACCAATCCGAGTATAACCAAATGGTTCAATTGCGCCTACTTTGTGTTTTGCGGTATTCCAGCTTTCATTGAATCCTTTGATCGTAAGATAATCACAATGATTTCTGGTTCTAGAAGAAAAACAATCCACTTGGAATCTATCTCCAAATTCATTTAGAATTTCCCCTAAAATCAAAGTAGATTGTTTTTCTACGTCTAAGATTCGCCGATTCTCCACAAAAGAATCTGTAGAAAGACTCAGATCTATTAAAACCAAAATAGATATTTCTCTTTTACGTCTTCGTTTGGATAAATATATATTTTCTTTTGGAGTTTGTTTGGAAAGTAAATCACTTAAATATTCTACACAAGAGTCAATGTCTACTTCATCGCCATAATTTTCATTTCGCACCATTTGGTATTGATTAGAAATTCGATTCATCTTCTGTTTTAATTTGTTTATGGTTGGCTTAAATTTTGTAATTGTTTTTGTAAAATAACGAGTATCCACTGCCTTCAAATCATTTGGAAATACCTTACAATAATTTTCTTTGTATTTTCTTTTCTTAAAATCCCACTCAGGATACTCAATGTAAAATGCTTTACTCCCTACTTCTTGGCTATCACTCAGATTAGAATTTAAAATCATTTCCGATTGAATAATCGAATGCACTGCATCGTCGACTCTTACCAAGTCTTTTAGTTTTAATTCTTGGATTGCATCTTCTTGGGTTTGTAAATCATCACTTCCATCTAAGTCTCTCCAATTTCCTCCAAACTCTTCTGCTGTTTCAATTTTTTCAAAATTATGTCCTAGCGTATACTCACTAATAGCCTTCTTATCCACTTCTAAAATTTCTACAGATTCAACGGGAGAAGCTTTTATCTCGGATGTAATTTTATTTTTTTCATTTTCTTTAGAATCTGGATGGTCTAAATTCTTTTTAAAACCTAACGTATTTTGAGAAATTTGTTTTCCATGGATAAATGATAAATCAAACTCTTTAGAATTCTTTTTTTGATATTCCATTTCCCTTTCGATTACTAAGTCTACAAACTTTTCTATAGCAGGAAACTCTGTCTTAATCTTGGAGGAAATAACAGGAAGATAAAAAGCAACATTCTCTACTTTTCCATCAACCTTGGGATAATTCTGATTAGACTCATTCCATAAAATACCAAATTCTACTTGGATAGACATATAAATAACTCGAAACAAATAAAAGTCAATATTATACTCTCTCATCTCGTTATGATTGAAATCTCGGGGAAGAAAAAAAAGATACCCACTACACCCGCCTTCCCTCTCTGCTGGCAAAATCTCAATTGGTTTACCAGTCAAAGCCCGAGCAAGTAGAGTCAACTCCGAAGAAACCTCAGAAAGTTTAACAATAGACTGTAAATCCTTCTCAGACGGTTTTCTATCTGTTAGCCGCTTTACTAAATTCCAGGCTTTTTTAAAAATATATTGATCTAGTTCCATAATAACCTACTAGAAATAAAGTGCAACTAAGTCCTTTAATGCTTTAATTGTCTCCAAATCATCCGTGAGAGGTTGGACGATGGCAACTTCGCAAGCAAGCCTTGGAGCGAGTCCATCAAAAATCAGTTTACCTGCATCCACAAGAAGTCTGGTAGATGGAGACTCAGTGAGTCCTAACTCTTGCAGATTACGGATCTTACCCGCAAGTTTTACAAGTTTCGTCGAATCACTCTCAGTAAGACTAGTTTCGGCAGATACAATTTCTATCTCCACGGTTGGAGCTGGATAATCGAAGTGCAGGCTAATGAATCTTTGCCTCGTGGATGGCTTTAATTCTTTCCATCCTCTCTGGTAACCAGGATTAAAAGAAGCCACAAGTAAAAACGAATCAGCCGCTTTTACCTTTTCATTCAAACGATCAATATAAAGTTCTCTTCTATGGTCTGTAAGAGAATGAACTGCGACTAACGTATCCGGTCTTGCTTCTACAAATTCATCCAGATACAAAATAGAACCTTTCTTCGCGGCAGTTGTCATTGGACCATCTTGCCAAACTGTTTCCGCACCACGAATGATAAATCGACCGATCAAATCTACAGCGGAGGTTTCTTCATGGCAGGCAACAGTGATTAGCTCAAGACCAAGTTTGTGGCTCATGAACTCTACAAACCGAGACTTTCCAGCCCCGGTAGGTCCTTTCAAAAGAAGCGGAAGCTTCTTTTGAAAGGCATGTTCGAATACTTCCACTTCTTTCCCAATTTGTTTGTAATAAGGAAGATTGTGACTAATCATGATTATACCTTTTCATCATTTAAAAATTCTAATTCATCATGAGCACCCTCTGGCATCAAAACTTCATCAGTAGGAATTCCAAACTGAATAAAATTGTAGATGTAAAGAATTATCCCAACAGTAAAAAGAGTAGCCGCTAGTAAAAGTCCGATGAAATGTACTTCGATTTCTTTTTGCACTACCATAAAGTCCATTCCCAACTTACGTTCGAGGTAAACTTGCGCTATCCCCGCAACCGCAAAAGCTCCCGTCATTCCAAGCATTCCGATATTAGAAATCCAAAATGCGAAGAGAGAAGTCATGTTGTTCCAAAGTTTACGACCAGTAAGAAGTGGCATCGCATAAGAGATAATAGCCAGCACTATCATCGCATACGCACCCCAGAATGCTAAGTGTCCGTGCATCGCTGTAACTAACGTTCCATGCGTGTAAATATTGACTTGAGGAAGTGTGTGAGCAAATCCTAAGAAACCCGCACCAACAAAAGACATGATCGCACATCCAATCGTCCAGTAAAGCGATGCTTTGTTCGGATGCACTCTTCCACTTTTACGATACATGTTAATCGCAAATAATGCCATTCCCAAAAAGGCAAGAGGCTCAAGGGCAGAAAAAAGTCCTCCAATCCAAAGCCAGTATTTTGGAGTACCGATAAAATAGTAATGGTGTCCAGTTCCTAAAATTCCAGAAAGAAACGTTAGACCCACAATCACGTAAAGCCATTTTTCAATCACTTCTCTATCTACACCAGTTAGTTTAATTAAAAGGTAAGCAAGAATAGATCCCATGATTAATTCCCAAACTCCTTCTACCCAAAGATGAACTACCCACCATCTAAAATAAGAGTCAACTGTTTGGTTGTGAAAGTAAATCATACCTGGGAGGTATAATAAAGCAGCCGCTAGAAGTCCTAGATAGAGAACGATTCCTGTTGTTGAAAATTTTTTGCCTTTCCAAACAGTCATTCCAATATTGAATAAGAATGTAAGGACGTTAATTACTACAAGATAGTCAAGAGGTCTTGGAATTTCCAAAAACTTTCTTCCTTCCCACCAGTTAAAATGAAAACCGATGATAGAAACTACACCCACAATAATCAATGAGACTAATTGAATGTATGCGAGCTTTACAGAATAGATTTCTCTTCCCGACTCGTCTGGTATAATGAAATGAGCCGCTCCCATAAAACCAGTCAAGAGCCAAACAACGAGTAGATTCGTATGCGTTGCCCGAGCAGCGTTAAACGGAATCCAATCGTGTAATCCGTCGTAGCCGATACGAGCGAAACCCATGATAAAGCCGTAAATAATTTGTAAACTAAGAAGTAGCATACAGGTTGCGAAAAACCAATAGGCTATCTTTTGTGATTTGTACTTCATATTTTTCTCCTTTCCTTATTTATATCTGCCCGAGATATTTAACTAACTCGTTTAACTCTTCCTCTGTTAATGGAAGTTTAGGCATTGCTGTTCCAGGTTTAACTTCTGCTGGATTCGAGAGCCATTTGTGCAGATACTCGCTGTTATACTTCTTTCCAACTCCATCTAGTGCAGGTCCTACATTTCCACCTTTCCCTGAAACAGAGTGACAAGCAGTACAAAGAGCCTGAAATTTTGCTGGCTGAGCTACGTCTGACTTGTTCGAATTAACCGATGGTGAGTTGATAACAAGGGTTAATGTCGGTTTTGCCGGAAATCCGTTTAGATCAATTTCTCCAATCCATTTAAAAAATGCGATTAAGTCATCAATTTCAGAATCGGTAAAACCATATTTCACCATTTTACGTTCCCCAGGAAACATTGCTTGTGGATCCTGAATGAATACTTTCATCCACTCCGGTCCTCTTCGTTCGTAAACCTTTGTAAGTTCAGGAGCGTAATATGCCCCTTCACCCATTATCGTATGACACCCCATACAATTATTTTTTTCCCAGAGTAACTTTCCTCGTTTTACTTCCTCTGAAAGATTGGCTTCCCTGGTTTGTGTAGGAATCTGCCTCAATGTATCCACTGTTAGGATGAGCAATAATACAGTGAATAAAAGAGTGCCGGCAATAAAAAACAGTTTTGCCTGTGATTTAGATAACATTCTTTTTTCCTCTCATGTTTTATATGATAAGTATAAAGGTTAAAAGAAGTTTTAGTAATTGATCTAAATCAATTTATCGAATTTAATTGAGAAATTTTTATTCCTGAATTGTATTACTATTTGAGTAAGTTTATTAAAAAGCTAATTGAAATCTAAACAAGACTTTTCAAAATAAAATAGTCAGGCAATTGTATGAAAAAATTTGTAACTCTCTGCTACTTTATATTAATTTGGGTTACGGCATCGTGTAAACCCGTTTTAGAAAAATCCTTATTACCTTATCTAGCTTTTACTTTTGGGAGTTCTTCCACTTCCTTATCTGCGTTAAACTACCCTAACAATCCATATACGTTTACTATTAACAACCAGATAAACGATATTATCCCAACCTTCTCAGGAACTTTAACCGATTGTGTGGCTAATCCCGCATTGCCTACTGGTCTTTCCCTCGAAACATCTACCTGTAGAATTTCAGGTACTCCTACAGTTACACAAATTGCAACGGATTATACAATCACTGCATCAAACTCTACAGAAAATACATCTACTATTATCAGTATAACCATTAATGACAACCCGCCCTCTGCACTAACTTACGCAGGTCATCCTTTCACACTCACTCGTGGAGTTGCGATTACGACCATTACTCCTAGTTATACAGGAAGTCTCACTTCTTGTGTTAGTTCCATTCCATTACCAACAGGTTTAATCTTAAATAACACAAATTGCTCTATAGCAGGAACTCCTACTAATTTACAAAGTTTCACTGCCTATACAATCACTGCATCCAATCAATATGGCAGCACAAGCACTACAATCAATATCACAATCAGCGACGCTCCTCCCAGTGCACTTAGTTATGTAGGAAGTCCCTTTGTATTTACTGTCACGAGTACAATCACGCCAATTTCACCGACTATTACCGGAACTCCTACCTCTTATTCTGTCTCACCAGCCTTACCAACCGGACTCAGTTTTAGTTCTACGACAGGACAAATCGCCGGAACCCCAACAGCCATAACGGCTAATTCTGCTTATACTGTGACTGCTACAAATTCTTCTGGGAGCACTATATTTACACTAAATATCACCGTAAATGATAAGCCGCTCACTGGTCTTAATTATTCCCCTTCTCCTTTTGTGTTTACCGTGAATAATCCAATTACTGCGATTAATCCAACCATTTCAGGAACTCCTACATCCTATTCTGTCGCACCTGCACTTCCAACTGGACTTAGTATCAACACTACAACAGGGCAACTCGCAGGAACTCCTACGACACTTGCGGCTAATGCTACTTACACGGTAACGGCTACGAACTCCGGTGGAAGCACAAGTTTTGGACTTAGCATCACTGTAAACGACACTGCTCCTTCTGCTCTAAGTTATGCTGGAGCACCTTTTGTATTTACCATTAACAATCCAATTACTGCCGTTAGCCCCACAATCACAGGAACTCCGACTTCTTACTCTGTCGCACCTGCACTTCCTACTGGACTTAGCATCAACTCAACAACAGGGCAATTTGCAGGAACTCCGACAGCTATTGCGGCTAATGCTACTTATACGGTAACAGCGACTAATTCAGGTGGAAGCACAACATACGGACTTATCATTACCGTAAACGATACCGCTCCGTCTGCTCTAAGTTATGCTGGAAATCCTTTTGTGTTTAACAACAATTTGGCGATTACTGCGGTTAATCCAACAGTAACCGGAACTCCGACTTCTTACTCTGTCGCACCTGCACTTCCAACTGGACTTAGTATCAACTCAACAACGGGACAACTCGCAGGAACTCCGACAGTTACCTCAAGTCCCACAAATTATACAGTGACAGCAACAAACTCAGGTGGAAGTACAACCTTTGCGATTTCAATTGCAGTAGATTTAAAATTACCAATCCGTCTTTATACATTTGTAGGGGGAAGCCTCCTGGATCATAATAGTGCAAACCTTTTAACCGCAAATGGAACTCCTCTTAACTTAATCGGAAAAGATGGGGACAATAATGGTAGTTACACGTTCAACGGAACTAGTCAATATTTGTCAGGTGATGCAACGGGACTTCCTTCTGGTGCAAGCAATCGAACTTTGTGTGCTTGGATTAAACCGACCCGTATTCCAGCAACGAACGGCGAAACTTATATTATCGCAAACTATGGAAATGCCGCAGTTGGCTCTTCCTTTGGAATTTATTTATACAATAATACTGGAACAAATCAAATAGCACTTACTGGTTATGGGGATGACTTTCGAGTGAATTATTCTCTTCCCCTTTTCACTTGGTCTCATATCTGTGCTACGTATGATGGATCAAATGCAGAATTATTTGTAAATGGAATTTTTATTGGCTCAGCACCAAAAACATTTACAACTGGAAATACATTTCTTACAATTGGTGCACAAAACACGGTAGCACAATTCTTCCATGGAAAAATTGACGATGTTCGAATTTATGATTACGTTTTAACTAGTTCGCAAATGCGTTATGCGGCAAGGCAAATTCCAACAGGACTCATTGCCTATTATGATTTTCAAGGTGATATATCAGATGTAAGTGGAAACGGAAAACATCTTGCCGTAAACTCAGGCACTTCTACACAAAATAAAAATTACATAAGTGGAACTGCTGTAAAATATGCCTCGGGTCAATTCTCAGCAACTAGCCAAGCTGTCACCAACGTAACGGATAACTTCACAATAGCCGCTTGGGCAAAATGGGAGGACGGACTCAGCTTTGGAAATTTTTTTGTAAATGGTACTGGCGGAAATCCTTATGGACTTGGATTTCATACAGGCGGAGCATTCACTCGAAACATTCGAGTTTTCATTGGTGGCTCGTTTACTTATATTACACCCCAAGTACCTGTTGGTGTGTGGAATCATTATATTCTGATGAGAGACGCGGGAGTATGGAAAGTATACATGAATGGTGTTCAAGTTTACACTAACCCTGGATTTGCTCCCTTAATTCCGAGTGGAAATTTTCAAATCAGCAGTTCTCTAAATCAGTCTGTAGATGAAGTTAGAGTGTATAATCGTGTGTTATCCGCAATGGAAATCCAAACGTTAAGTGGTTATCACCCAATGCAAACGACTGCATGGAATGTTTCAACTGCACTTAGTAATCTTAAACTTCATTTGCAAGCGGACAGTTTAAGTAATTTAGGAAACGGTGCACAAATTGGAACGTGGTTAGATAATAGCGGAAATGACTTTGATGTAACACAGGCAATAGTAGCACAACAGCCCATTTTCAATACTTCTGGAATCAATGGAAGACCCGCAGTAAATTTTAATTCAGCAAATATGAATCTGGCTCGATCTTGTAATACAGTTTTTAACGGAAACGCAAATACAATTCTCGGAGTAATCAATCAAACAACAACCGGCGGTACATTCAGAGGAGTTTTTCATCATGGTAGAAAACTACTTTACTTTGACGGGACTGGGCAATTTTCCTTATTCAATGAAATAGATAATGCCAAAAAAGTCGGTAGTGCAGATAATTTCATTTCATTATTAACCGCTTCTGCTAATATGATGTTTTCTATTCAGCACAACGGAGCTTCTGGTTCTCTCTTTAAAAACGGTAGTGATGTAACAGTCACGAATACGCCAATTACAAATACTGCCACTTGCACCAACCAAATGACAATCGGAGCTACATTCTTCGAAGGCACTGCTGCTATTGAGAATACCATGTTTGGAATGATTGGCGAATTACTATATTTTAATTCTAGTATCAGTGCGGCAGATCGAGTAATTTTACAATGTTATTTTGGTGCTAAATACAATATTCCTCTTTCTCACGGTTGCCCTTGATGTTTTTTCATTGATTTTTATAGAATACATATCTACTCGTTAGATATGTTATTTAATTCCCAAGAGCATTTTGCTAAATTTCAATCCTCACTTTTTGAGTTAACCCTAAAAGTAACAAGTAAACCTTTAGATCAAATCAAATCCAGACTTAACAAAGCCAGAATATGAAAGAATATCTAAAATTTTTCTTGGATAAATCTTTCCTAAGCGCACTAATCATAATTTTTCTAATAGAAGGAAGTTTTCAATTGGGATGTTATAAAAATTTCCTAAAGAAAAATTCCTATGCCTCTAACGTAACTCGAATTACAGACCATGCTCTTTCTAAAAAAAATGAATTAGATCCTGACATTCTAATTTTGGGAACTTCCCTTGCTTATGAAGGAATTTCCATGCGTTTATTAAATGAAAAACTAACATCACTCAATCTAAAAGCGCAAACTATAGCAATACCTGGCTCTGAATTAATCATTCAACAATTAGCTCTAGAAAAAGCGTTAGGCGAATTCAAAAACGTAAAGTATGTGATCCATGTCAATGAACCCGAAATGCCCTGGACTGTTGGATATGAAGTATCTCTGCCCACACTTGCGATGGCTAGTTCTTTTAATCGAGTCAGAGCTCTTGAAAAATTCAAAGAACATGAATATACGATTACCCGTGTTGAACTTTCCCATATTTTAATTCGACTCTGGGCTTATAGACATGACCTAGCAGACTTTATTTTAAACCCGCAAAAAAGAATCAAAGACATAGGACGAGCCAAAACTGTCTACGAACAAAATCTCTACGTCTATGAAAATGCAAACTTAGAAAGTTTAGATTTATATTCCTTCAAGAACTTAGAAGAAGCTCTGGAGGTTACTCAGAATAATTCGCTTATTGCACAAGGCTCTAGCGAACACCACAAAGAAGCAATTTATAAAACCTGTAAGTTAGCAAAAGAAACTGATTTAACTATAGAGGAAACTCTTTCGACTCGCATTTTCAAAAATAGAATTTCTAATTTTTACAAAGAAATTAAAAAGAAAAATATTAAAATTGTAAACGTATTTCCGCCCATCTCAAATTATGTAACTCATTTTAATCATGAGAAGCGAATTTTATTTTGGCAAAAAAACTTCAAAGACGAACTAGGAGATAAAATAATCAACCTAACTGATATTATCCCCCAAGAAAATAATGCGAGTTATTTCTATGATATGGTGCATCCGAATCAAAAAGGAATGTATATTTTTACAGAAAAATTGGCAGATGCTTTGACCGAGTATCTTAAAGAAGAGGCTAAGTAATGTTATTCAACTCCCTTCATTTTCTTATTTATCTTCCGATTGTTTTAGTTATTTCGAATCTTTTAAAAGATAGAAATCAAAGAATGTTTTTATTACTCGCTAGTTTTTATTTTTACATGGCTTGGAATATGAATTTTATTTGGCTATTACTTTTTTCTACTCTTATTGACTACTTTGCAGGAATATCCATTTCAAAATTAGACAAATCTGACAAAAAAAGAAAATACTATCTAATTCTTTCTCTTGTTACCAACCTTGGTTTTTTAAGTTATTTTAAATACACAAACTTTTTTCTTGGTGCGTTAAACGATATTAATTTTATCAATTCATTTCGATTTGTTGAGTATAATATCATTTTGCCGGTGGGAATTTCATTTTATACATTCCAATCCATGAGTTATACGATTGACGTTTATCGTGGGCAAATGGAAGCAAAGAAGTCATTTATTGACTTTGCCCTGTATGTGTCTTTTTTTCCTCAGTTAGTCGCGGGTCCAATTGTGCGGGCAACTACTTTTTTTCGTGACTTAGAAACTCGTTTGATTGTAAATTATGAATCAATTCGTTATTCATTCGCTCAAATACTACTTGGATTTACCAAAAAAATCGTATTTGCGGATAATCTTGCTATTGTGGTAGATAGTGTATTTTCCAATTACGCCTCGATGAATTCCATAGAAATTTGGACAGGAGTATTCGCTTTCATGTGGCAAATCTATTTTGACTTTGCAGGTTACACTGATATTGCGATTGGGGTTGCAAGGTTATTCGGATTTCAGTTTGATATCAACTTCAACTTTCCATTCAACGTAACAAGCATTAGCCAACACTGGTCTAGATGGCATCTTTCTTTTTCGACTTGGATCAGGGATTATATTTTTATTCCACTTGGTGGATCTAAAATTTCTAAACTCAGAACTCATATCAATGTATTTATTACATTTATGTTTGCAGGAATCTGGCATGGAGCCGCTTACCACTTCGTAGTCTGGGGAATTTGGCACTCTGCAATGCTTTCGGCAGAACGGGAGTATGCGCAAACGGGACTTCGAAAATTTCTAAACGAAAAAGGTGGAATCCCTTACGATTTATTTTGTAGAGTATTTACGATGTTTTGTCTAGGACTTGGTCTTCCTCTCTTTCGCGCCAAGACTTTGACCGATGCAATCGAGATGTTAAAAACTATGTTATTCATTAGCCCGAATTCGCTCACAGCCTCATTTAGTAATTTTGGATATTTCAAACTGATTCTCTTACTTTTTATTACAGGTTATTTTTTTGAAAAATACAATCTAAAGAAAATGTTAGAAAATAGACGAGCGTTTACTTTGTTTATCCTAGCGAACTTTTTTATGTTGCTTTGTTTTGGTGTGAGTGAATCTCAGAGTTTTATTTACTTTGCGTTTTAATTAACGTGAATTCGATGTAAAGATTTTCAAAAATACCTATGAGTAACTCAATGTGTCATTCCCGAAATTCCACCCTTTCGCTTCGCTCACACGACCGCCAAGCGATATCGGGAATCTCTTGTTCTAAGAGGGATTCAATGTTACTTGAGATCCCCGATAAGGGATTTCGAGGATGACGCTTACGCTAAGAAGGAAAATTTTCTTATAGCGAATTCACCTTAATTAAAAGCCCATCAGTAATTTCAAGTTTGCAGAAGCGGCTTCTTTGTCTTTTGCATCTAGACTTCCAGCCTTGCGGATAATGATAATATCGTCCAAGGTAAATAATTTCATGCGGATAATGGAAGGATGCGTTAGACCACAAGAAGCTAGGTTTTGAATCGGTGTATCCAGACTCCATGCTTCGTGAGAGGCAGAGGTAATCATTGTCAGAACAGAATGCCCTATTTTGTTTTGAAATTTTTTGGGGGAGGAAATGACAAGGGCTGGTCTACGTTTGCTCTGCCCCGAATCTGAAAAGGGAAACGGAACTACGACCACATCAAACTGGTCATAGATCATTGTAAGCCTCGTCATCGGCTTGAGTTGTCCACTCGGACAAAGCCCCCGAAATAGACTTTAAGTATTCAAAATCAGTAGGTAACATTTTACGAATTTGCACAGTGTCAAACAATACTTCAAACATAACCTTGTCCCCCTTTTTAATGTCTAGATATTCCCGAATCGGCTGTGGAATCGTTGCTTGGTATTTCTCTGTTACAGAGCTATAGTCTTTAAATTCTTTTCCCATGACACTCCTCTCTTACAGTATTACAGTATTACAGTATCCAATACTGTCAATCAAAATTTATTTTAATAGCAAAAAAATCTTGAGTCTGATAGAGTAGAAATATGAAAAAAATACTACTACTACTTTTACTTAGTTTACCTTTAATTGCAATGGATCACCCTATCAAACTACAACTTGATAAAAAGAAGGGAGATTCTTACGTGATGCGTGTATCTGTTCCAAAAGGATATGCAATCCAAAAAGATGCACCCAATAAAATCAAACTTGCATCAGAGGACAAAATCAAAATTAACCCCACAGAGCTTACCTTCAAAGGAAATACTTATTTAGATAAGCCAGAATACTTCGAAAAAGTAGAGGATAATACTCTTACACTTTCCGGTAAAGGTAAACTACAAGTATCCGCTAAAATTTTTTACTGCGATCTAAATAAGAACGTATGTTACCCGGCAAGCATTAAACAAGAAGAAACCATTCAATGATCACATATCAATACAGCGAATACTTTCCAGAAGACGAGAACAAGTTCGACAAAGATAAACTTATGTCGATTCTTTCCGAGCTTGTTATGAAATATGACATCTCCTTGGAAGAAGCGCTTCGTATGATGATCGAAAAAGGAATTCCCGCTAATCTTTTTTTAAAAGAAGGCGGGATGGATGATCTAATCAAAGACTTCCAAAAAAAAATCGAGACGATGATCGATCAAATCCTAAAAACGTTTACCCTTTACCCAGTTTCCGAGGATTTGGAAAAAGATTTATCATCACTTCACTCCGATTTAAAAAAGAAATTTAAGAAAGACCCAGACCTATTCGCCAAGATCAACCAAGCAGTAGATGAAAAAAATCAAGATTTACTCCGTCGCCTCAAATGGGAATTATCTGCACAACAAAAGCCAGAACCAAAACTAGATGAGCTGATGCACAATTTACTCGACTTGGATAAAATCAATAATGGAATTAAAAAATACAATTTTACAGGAAAAAAAATTCCAACTCTAAAAGAAGCGAAGAATATTCTAGATAATCTTGACCAGCTAACAGAGTTAAACCGCGCTTTGGAAGATGCAATTCAATCAGGGGATTTGTACAATTTCGATTTAGAACAACTTGCAAAGTTTTTAGGTCCCGAAAGTTACCAAGAATTTTTAGAAAGGCGAGAAAAAATTTTCGATCAGTTAAAAAAGATACTAGAAGAAAGTGGAGACATCCAAGAAAACGCGGAAGGTGGAATCGAACTTTCACCCAAGTCTGTGCGCAAAATCGGAAAAACCGCTTTAACAGAAATTTTCTCTAAATTAAAATCGGACTCAAGTTCAGGGGCACACGTTACTCGCGAGTTTGGAGATACGGAAAATATTACTTCATCAGTAAAACCTTTAGAATTTGGAGACAACATTTCGCATATCGACTTTTCTGGCAGTATCATCAATAGCATCATTCGGGGTAATGGCAATATACCATCCTTAAAAGACATTGATGTGTTTCAAGCGCGAGGAAATGCAAAATCTTCTACTGTAATTTTGCTCGATATGTCTGGCTCTATGGCTCGTTCGATGCGATTTTACAATGCTAAAAAAGTTACAATGGCAATGGATTCTCTGATTCGAAATGAATACAAAGACGAGAAGCTAACAGTAGTTGGCTTCGGAAGCACTGCAAAAATCATTCCGGTAACAAAAGTTCCCACTTTACAACCATACCCAGTTACAATTTTTAATCCCCACATAAAACTAAAATTCGATTTCGCTAAAATGAAAAAAGAAGATATAGAAAACAAAGTTCCTCAATATTTCACCAATCTTCAAAAAGGACTCAGTGTCGCAAGACAAGCGTTATCCTCTAAACAAACCAAAAACAAACAGATTTTTCTGATTACAGACGGTGCCCCGACCGCGCACTTCAAAGGCTCAGTGCTTCATATCAATTACCCACCTGCTCCATCGGACTTCGAAGAAGCATTGACTGAAGTAAAAGCCTGCGCGGAAGATGGAATTATCATCAACACATTTCTACTAACGTCTGAATGGGATATGAATTATTTTGGAGAAAAAAGTTTCATCCAACAATTCGCAAAGATTTCACAGGGAAGAATATTCTATCCTCATCCAAATGAACTCAATCAAATGATTATCTATGACTTTGTGTCGAACAAAAAGAAGAAGTTTTCGTATTAAGAAGGAAGGATTTTGCTCGAAGGGGGACTTGAACCCCCACACCTTGCGGCACAAGCACCTCAAGCTTGCGTGTCTACCAATTCCACCATCCGAGCGCGGTTAAGGTCAGAATTATCCACCTCTAAATTTTGTAAACTTTTTTTAGGTTGAATAATCGCAGCTATTCATTGTAATTTAGTTTTAGATTTATCTCAGTCGTGACTTTTCCACTAACCAAAGCTGAATCGAATGAAAATTTTAATGAAGACGGAAATACATTTTCTAAATACGGAAAATTTTTATCTTCTTTAAAGAGCCTTTGTCTATCTTTTAGAATACTTCCTAGGTATTGAAATGAGCCAATCCAATTATCCCCCAATTCAAACCCTTCCACGTGTCCAGTAGAACCATAAAACTCATAATTTGATTTATAAGTTTTATGAAGTAATTCTTTCTCGGAAAGAGTAAACTGTCGATTAAACCTTACGATATATCCGGGAGTTTGTCTGGATGTGAAATAAAGATAATTTCCAAGTGTTTCCCAAGTTTCAAATTTTTTAGGTCGATTTACTTTGACATTATAAGTATGTTCGCTTTCTAATTTTTCTCTACAAATTCCATCACTACCAAAATTTTCACAAAGTTCAATGGAAGTAATTTTTAATTCAGTAGGTTTACAGGCTGTAACCTCAACTAAAATAATGATGAAAAGTAAAATTAATTTTATCATTTTTAAATTCATTTTTACATTTCTCACTTAGCTATTTAATTTGTATAGATTGGTTATAATATTCTCTCAAATTTGAAAAATAATATATAACATCTTTATTTGTAAAAAATAAAGGAGCAGAGTCAACTGGTTGTAATTGTCTACTCTCATACCTATATACTACCTCTGCATACACCCCATGGAATAAATAAATTTTATGAAAATCATCCGTGCTAGATGCAATTATAGTATTGTATAATGTCTGATACCCAGGGATAATTCGAATAGAAGGATCTATTTTAGAAAAATAGTTAGTGATAGAAATACACTTTTCTTTCATTTCAGGAAGTTCTTCTCTATTAATTCTCCTTTTAAAAGAGAGGATACGAGCCTTATTCCCCTCTGCACTAAATCCGATTTCAGCAGGTGTAGGCGTCCAGCTAGTCAGAGAAATACTCTCAAATAAAATTTCAGAAAAACTCTTCTTTAAATTTTCTTTTATTTTATAATAAATATCATCTGCACTAAATGAAAGTATGATAAAACTAGTAGCACCCTCTGGTCGAATCATTTCCTCTTTTCTATAAATAGGATTACTCATACTGACCTATGCTTCATTATAATTGATGGGATTTCTTCTAGAGAAACTATTTTATCTACTGCGTTTTTTTTGATAGCTTCCTTAGGCATTCCAAACACAACGCAGGATTCTTCATTTTGCGCAATTGTAAACGAACCTAAATCATGCATTTCTTTAAGTCCATTTGCTCCGTCGTCTCCCATTCCTGTCATGATGATTCCTACAGAATTAGTACCGGCATGTTTTGCAACAGACCTAAATAAAACATCCACAGATGGTCTATGCCTACTTACAAGTGGTCCATCGGAAACTTCTACAAAATACTGTGCTCCACTTCGTTTGAGAGACATATGCTTATTACCCGGAGCAATTAAGGCAAGCCCAGATAAAACCCTATCTTTATCTTTTGCTTCTCTCACTTCAATTTTACTTAGTTTATTTAATCTCTCAGCAAATGCAGCAGTAAATTTTTCAGGCATGTGCTGAACAATGACGATCCCTGGACAATTCACATCTAATGCAGTTAAAATATATTCCAGCGCTATCGTACCACCAGTAGAAGTTCCTATTGCAATAATTTTTTCGGTAGTAGTAAATCCTGTCGGTAAATTTGACTTAGCCTTATTAGTATTTTCTAAATCAGAATTAGTTGAAATTATATCTGAGCGGAAACTCTTGATATTCATTTTTTTTAAGTTCGAGATGGAAGCTGCCTTGATTGCATCCACAAAGAGTCTTTTGGAATCAGAAAGAAAATCTTTTAAACCAAGAGAAGGTTTTGTAAAAACATCCACTGCTCCATTCTGCAATGCCTGCATGAGTGTGAGAGAATTCGCTTGAGTAAGCGTAGAACAAATAATAATCGGAGTTGGATGCTCTGACATTATTTTTTTTAGAAAAGTAATTCCATCCATCCTTGGCATTTCTACATCTAGTATAATTACATCAGGCCAAAAGGAACGCATTTTATCTAATGCAAACACTGGATCCGAAGCTGTAAATAGTAATTCAAAATCAGGCTCTGACTGAATAATTCCAGTGAACACCTGACGCACTAGCGCAGAATCATCAATAACCGCAACTTTAATTTTTTTCAATTAATCATTCTCCTGTCTTCTGAGCCAAACATTTCCACTCCACATATCAAAGTGAATTCTTCGTGGTCGATTTCCGCCTAAATTTTCAGATACTAAATTTAATTTATATTCACTTACTATCTTACGGGCAAATTCAATATTTTTGTCGCCCATACCTACTTCCCTGAGGCTTCTTTCATTAGCCGTAAACATGTTTGAGCCACCAAAAAGTTTAACTAAGTATTCGGATGGTCTGGTTTTATTTTTATTTATTTCTCTTAAAAAAAGTTCCCAAGCTTCGTCGCCATACTTACCATTTAATTTAGAATCAGCGTTGTTTAATTTTGCATTTCTAGAAGGAAGCATATAGTGACACATTCCTCCTTCTTTTTTTACAGGATGCCAAAGACAAATTGAAATACAAGAACCTAAAATCGTACGAATCCTAGTAGATGCATCTCCCCAATAGAAATCACCCGGCATCAAAAATATTTCCAATATATGATCGGGTAAATTCATTTTTTGCTGTATATTGTAGGTCTTACCATTACTAATTTATTCGTAATTTCTAACAAGGTTTCAGAATGACCTATGAATAAATATCCACCTGAATTTAAGATAGAAGCTATCTGGTCGATTAATTTAATACGAGTTTCCCTATCAAAATAAATCATTACATTCCTAAGAAATACTAAACTAAATTTTCCTAAATTAGGGAAAGGTTCATTCAAATTAATATATTTGAATTGAATATTATCCCTAATTGAATCTGAAATTTTAAAATATCCTTCCTTTGATTTGACTCCCTTTAAACAATATTTCTTTAAATACTCGTCTGGAATTTTACTAGATTTATCAATTGGATATAAACCTTCTTTTGATTTGTCTAAAACTCTAGAACTTATATCAGATGCGACTATTTCCCATTTGCCGCTCTTAAGTTTATCACTTAGTAACATTCCAATGCTGTAAGGTTCCTCCCCTGAGGAACAAGCGGCACTCCAAACTCGAAAGGGATTATCCACATCTGTCTGATTTAGAATATTGGTTTTCATAAAGTCAAAGTGGATTGGTTCTCTAAAAAAACTAGTTTCGTTGGTTGTAAGTAAATCTATAAAAACTTGCCTCTCTTCTTCATTACTTTTATCTATTAGAATTTCGTAATATTCTAAATAAGTATTTAAAGAATAATANNGCTGGAAAATCCATATTAGACTCTAGATTATAAACTTACTGGTTGTGAACTTACATTTTCTTCGATAGCGGATAACTCAGAAACAGAAAGGACTTTATTGATATTAAGAAGAATTACAAATTGGTTTTCTAATTTTCCAATACCTGAAATAAATTCTATTCGAATCTTAGAGCCAAAACTTGGAGCAGGTTCAATGGAAGAGGCTGGAATATCAATTACTTCATTGACTGCATCTACAAGTATACCAATATCCATAAATTCATCTTCAAATTCAACCTCCACTATAATAACACAAGTTCTCTTTGACAAAGTGCTTTTACCACGTCCAAAACGCACCGGCAAATCAATAATAGGCACAACGTTTCCACGTAAGTTAATAACTCCTTTTACAAAGTCAGGCATCATCGGAATTGTAGTTACTGTTACGTATTCTTTAATTTCTTTTATATGTAAAATTCCTACACCAAAAATCTCAGTACCNNTAAAACTTTTCAAACTCATCGTTGTTATCTGTTCTAACTATTTTTTTCTGAAATGTTTTAGGTTTGCCCTGTTCTGCCGGTTTCTTTCCTGTTGAATGTTTATGCTGAATCGTTTCTTCCATATCAGTAGTAAAAAAAGTCATAGCTAATCTCAACGCTTCCGCTTGCCCACTTAATTCTTCAGACGTTGATGCTAACTCTTCTGATGCTGATGCATTTTGCTGTGTCACAGAATCTAACTGTGCGATGGCTTTATTGATTTGCGATACTCCTGAAGATTGTTCTGCTGACGATGCAGATATTTCTTGTACTAAATCAGAAGTCTTTTGAATGGATGGAACAATTTCACTAATGAGTTTACCAGCAGTTTCTGCTATTTGAACGCTTGATGAGGCTAACTCTGATATTTCGTTTGCTGCCACTTGGCTTCTTTCTGCTAGTTTTCTTACCTCTGAGGCTACTACTGCGAAACCTTTACCATGCTCACCTGCTCGTGCTGCTTCAATCGCTGCATTTAATGCAAGTAAATTTGTTTGATACGCAATATCTTCTACTATTCCAATTTTCTGAGCTATTTGTTTCATCGCTTTTACTGTTTCTAAAACAGATGTTCCACCTTGAACAGCATCATTCGCGGATTTAGTTGCGATTGCATTTGTCTGNNGCACTTACTATGGAGTCGGTACTCGCTCTGACTTCATTAATTATTTCTGTTAATTTTGCTATTGTGTTATTTAAAGAATTTTTAAGTCGTCCAAATCCACCTTCATACTCATTTGTAATTGTCCGAGTAAGATCACCTTTTTCTAGTCCATCCATCACTCGAACAACATCCTCTACGATTCGAGCCATTTCTAAACCTAGGCGCTTTTGTTCTGTAATAACAGTCGCGTATTTCACTACCTTAAACGGTTTTCCAGTCAAATCTAAAATTGGATTGTAAGTTGCTTGTAACCAGACTTCCCTGCCGCCCTTGCCAATTCTTTTGTATTCAGCAGTTTGGTATTCTCCACGATTGAGTTTAATCCAAAATTGTCTGTATTCATCGGTTTTGACAAACTCAGGCTCTGCAAACATTTGGTGGTGTTGCCCTTTTATTTCATTTAATGTATATCCCATTGCATTTAAGAAAATATCGTTAGCATTAATAATCGTTCCATCCATCTTGAACTCAATCGTTGCCTGTGATTTGCCAATAGCCTCAATTTGACCTGCCCAATCTGCATTCTTCTCATTGATTAAAGTAACATCTCTCCATTCTACTGACGTCCCAAAACGATTTCCTTTTTCATCCATGATTGGATTTGCATACAAATCAAAATAGCGCCCTCCAATCATGATGGAGGATTTGTATTCACTTGTGATCGAAGCAAGAATTCCTTTTTGATGAGCTGGATTTTTATGATAACTGTCAATATTAGAACCCATCACGGAAGCTACATTAAACATAGGAATCTGTTTTTTAATGTCTGACTCTGAATCAGAAAACATCTTTTTAATAGCCTTATTCATATAAGTAACATTACGATCGTTATCCGCCATCATAATGTTTGAACTTGTGCCATCAAGAGCTATCTTGAATTTCAGATTTTCGATATTGGAAAGTTCGATTTGATTTAGGATATTACGAACAATGTACCAGCCTATCAGTAAAACAACAATCAAAACTAGATTTAAACTCAAAATAAGAATTTGGGCAGTAGACATTGCATCTGCATTTTGTTTTTGGTTCTGTTTTGTTACTTTATCAAGCCCTAGAAGCAAATCCTCATAAGCCTCCATATAGGCTTTTAATTTTGGATTTAAGTCAGTTATATATTTTGTTGTAGCTTCTTTGGGATTATTTTTTTGAACAATTAAGTCTCGGATTTCGTTAAAGCTCTCTCTATAACTTTTTCTTAGTTCAACAGCCTTTGCAAGTCTAGCTTTGTTTTCGGGATATTGAATCAGGTTATGGAGTAATTCAAGTGATTTATCAATGCTTACCTTATTTTTTTCCATTCTCTCCGCAATTTGCGCATACTTTTGTTTATCCGTCACAAAAAAATATTCAGCAGTTGCAATTGCGTTATCTCTTGCTGAATTCATTGCTTCTTTTACAGCAGATAATTTAACCAAATCGCCATCAACAACACGTTCATTCATTTTGTCAAGTTCTCTAATTTGATAATATGTAACCGAAGTTACAACAATCAATAATACTACAAGAGAAGCAAATACCAATGAAAACTTTGTCTTTAAACTAATATCCTTAAACATATAAAAAATCCTCCGATTCCAAACTACAATTCCATAATAAATTCACTTAATGATTACCAATTTACTTTTTCTAACTCTTCCACTTTTTTAAATAACGAAGGGATATCTATGATTAGCCCCACTTCTCCATTCCCCAAAATAGTAGAACCACTGATGCCTTTTAGATTGGAAAATACTTTTCCAAGAGGTTTAATAACAGTTTGAATTTCGCCATGCAAAGTATCAATTAGAAGTCCAACATGCCTTCCTCCGTATTGGAGAACTAGAATATTTTTTCTGACATTTGTATTTACATTCGTGTTAAAAAATTCATTCAATCTTAAAAATGGTAAAATTTCTCCGCGAAGGTTAATAAAATTTTTACTACCGTTATTTGTGGTTAAATTTTCTTTATATTCCAAACATTCTACTACTAAATCCAATGGAACTACATAATACGAAAAACCAACTTTAAATAGAAATCCATCAATGATAGCAAGGGTTAATGGCAAACGAACTTTAAAAGTTGTACCCTTTCCTGATTCACTATTTACAACGACAGTTCCACGTAACGTTTCTACATTTTTTAATACTACATCAAGTCCAACACCTCTACCTGAGATATTGGTAATTTTATCTGCTGTAGAAAATCCTGCTTTAAAAATAAGTCTAAAAATTTCTGAGTCAGAGAGCTGTTTGTCTGAAGAAACAAGTCCTCTTTCGATTGCTTTTTTAAGAATTTTATCTTTGTCTAAACCTTTGCCGTCATCATTTACTTCGATAACAATGCTTCCAGTTTCATGATAAGCGTTTAATGACAATTGTCCCACAGGAGATTTTCCAATTGAAACTCTTTTTTCTTTTGACTCAATGCCGTGATCAATTGCATTTCGAATCAAATGCATCAAAGGATCATTTATTTTTTCAACTACGGTTTTGTCTAATTCGGTATCACCACCCGTAATAGTAAGTTGAATTTCTTTGCCTAGTTCATGTCCTATATCTCGAATAGTTCGTTGGAAACGAGAAAAAGTTTCCCCAATTTGAACCATTCGAATTTTTAATGCCATATCTCTGATTTCACTTATCAAATGATTTAAAAAAGAAGAAGATTCCAATAGTTCAGGATCTTTTCTATTTTGAGATAATTGATTTATATTAGCCCCACCAATCACAAGTTCACCAACTAAATTAATTAACTGATCTAACTTTACAGAATCTATGCGGATAATCTTGCTTTCGCGCGGCGCGTTCTCTTTATTTGGTTTGTTGTTTAGCGCAGATTCTTTGTCGGAATAAATTTCGTCTTTCTCTATGATTTCTTCTTTTTCTAATTTTTCTTCTGTGGTTTCTGAAATTGAATTACTATTATTTGGAATTGACTCGATTGATTCTTGTTTTGTATATTCCGACGGTGCTGTTTGTTCAAAAGTAGATTTTCTTTTCCACTGGTTGATTTTTTTTAAGTCAGCTTTTGAAAGAGTTCCCATTGCGATAAGGATTCTAACAAGTTTTGTTTTTTTATCATCTGCGTTTCTAAAAAAATCTAAATAATCTTGGTAGGTTCTATCGGGTGGAAGAATCTGAATATTACAATCATGCTCTACAAACTCAAAAGCTTGTAAAATAAAACTCATATCCTTATCTGATTTGTATTCAATTTCAAAACCTGTATAACAACTTTCAGGATCTATTGTATACAAATCTGGAATCAGTGTAGTCAGTGTTACTAAATCCAAGATTTTTCCATCACGATTTAGATATTTCAAAACCGAATAAGGCTCTAGTCCATCCCTAAATGTATTAGGTTTAAATCGAAGCGATATATGCCAATTATTCTCAGATATAGATTCTTGGGGCGTAATTGATTTTGTTACTTCTAATTTCTCTGGAAGAATTTCTTTATTTTCAGAATTTGTATTTACATTCGTTAAATAAGACTGCAATCTACTTAGAAGACTAGTTTGATTAGCTTTCATTCCTTCTTCAAGAACAAGATTGTTTGCTGCATACTCAATCAAATCAGATATATGATCGCGACAATCTAAAAGTAATGAAATCAGAGGTTTGTCTAAAATAATTTCTTTTTCACGCACTTTATCCAAGAGACTTTCTGCTACATGCGTAAAATTAACAGTTTCCTCATATCCAAAAATACTTGCTGAACCTTTGATTGTATGAATAGAGCGAAACAATTCATGAATTTTATCGTCGGTGACAGGATTTGTTTCCAAAAATAAAAGAGTAGTCTCCATTTTTTGGAGAATCTCACTGGATTCTGAAATAAATAATTCTTTAACTTCTTCTAGATCATTCATAAATTAATATTTTAAGAAAGGGCGTTTTTTAATTCCATAATTGAATACAAATTGTTTTTTTTCTTCAGGCTTTACAGTAATTTTATCCCCGAAAAAACTAATGAGTCCGTACAAATCAAAAACTGAAAGTACGCAAACTGGATGATTTACAATTTTCATTTTTTTATTTTTACTATTTACCATGTTTTTTGCAGAGACAAACAACTGTAAGCCGGCTGTATCAAAATCATTCACGAGTGATAAATCGATCAAAATGTTTTCATTTGTTTCAATTGCAGTGATTAAAAATTCTTTTAACTTTCCTACATTGTAAATAGTACATTTTCCATTTAAAGAAATTTTACAATGATTAGAGAGTTTTTGAATGTTAATGTCTAAACTCATGATTTAAGGAATTAATTTTGATATGGCTGTAAGAAGTTGTTCGGGAGCAAAAGGTTTTACTAACCATGCTTTGGCACCTGCTTCCATTCCTTTCCTTTTTTTTTCTTCTTGTGACTCAGTTGTGAGCATGATAATCGGAAGAAATCTATTATTTTCGTCTGCCCTTACTTTTGAAACAAAAGTTAAACCATCCATATTAGGCATATTTACATCACATACAATTAGATTTGGTTTAGCGCTAACTAATTTTTCAAGTGCATCTATTCCATCTATTGCCTCAACTACCTCATATCCAGCATGTTTTAAATTCATCGAAACAACCTTACGAAATACAGCAGAATCATCTATGATTAAAATTTTCTTCGACAATATTAACTCCTTTCTAACTTAATTGGTAAAAATATTTCTGCTAGGACACAATTCGTTCGACGTTTCCCTGTGTGATCAACAGCGTTATGAATAAAAAACATTCCATTATGTTTGTTTATTATAAAGTCGACAACTGTGAGTCCCAAACCAAGACTAAATTTCTCCACTTCTAAAATATCCTCCACAGGTGGGTGAATTCTAAAAAATGGCTCCAAAACTAATTTTTCTTTTTCAGGTGGAATTCCACCATAAGAATTTTCATCAATTTCATTTTTAAATGTGATACAAAAATATGTTCCAGTGACATGCGCAAAAATATCAATTCTACTAGATTTAACTGAGTATTTGTAAGCATTGATCAATAACTCTTCTATCACTAAACGAAATTTTTCTAAATCTATTTCCACTTTTGCATTTGTATTTACACTCGGAAAAGCTACAGATATGTCTTTATTTTTCATGAAAGGCAAAATATCTTTTAAATAAGATGGAATTTCTTTAACAAGCCTGTTTGCATTGACCTCTTCTATATGGAAAGTTTGTTCCATAAGTTCCACTACAGTTCCAAGTCCAAATAAAACTCTCCGGCTGTATTCATTATTCTCGAACAAAGTATCTAAAATTTCTTTGTTGACTAAGTATCTATCTCCTTGTTCAACAATGTCCATTTTTAACATATCAAGAAGAGAAATGGTAATCCCAACTCCACCACCTTGCGAAAGAGAAGTTGTTAAATTGAAAATAGAATTTTTTTGATACGAATCCTTACCTGTGATACGCAAGGTTTCTTTATAGTTCAACCATTCTAACTGACCACGAAGTTTGATACTTTCATTTAAAATTAGTTCCGCTTCTATGTCTTTTAGATATTTAAACTCCAGTGCCTTACTCAGTGTGTGGCGAAACAAATCTAAATCTATCGGTTTTACAATATAATCAAATACTCCAAGTCGCATCACCTCGATAATTGTGTCTGTAGCATCAAGCGCTGATTGAATGATAACAACAGGACTAGACTCTATACGTTTGAGAGATTCAATGAAAGTTTTTCCATCTAGCACAGGGAGCATTAAGTCTACAATAAACAAGGAATACTTATGTGATTTAACAAAATCTAGAGCAATTTGTCCGTTTTCTGCAACCTCGGTTGTTACACCCAGTTGACTACAAAGGCTTTGTAGTAACACTTGGTTTTCTTTTTTATCTTCTACTATTAGAACAGGGTAACGAGGAATTTTTATATTTGTGTTCATTTTTCTAAGTTATGGTAATATAAAATCTGAATAGTTCAGAAACAGTCATTTTACCAGTTTACATAAGCTTTCATTAATTAAACTAAAGTCAATAAAATTTTTCATAATTGACGTCTCTGCATTTTTTCTTCATATAAAAATTTTACTGTTACAGTCGAACCTTTTCCCAATTCACTTTCGATTCGAAGTTGTCCTTGATATAGATCAATCAACTTCTTTACAATAGACAAACCTAAACCAAGACCTGACTGCTCAATTTTATCTCTTTCAAATTGAGAAAATGATTCTATATTTTTTAAGTTATCAGAGCGAATTCCAATTCCTTCATCTTGAAAGCTAATACAATAAAATTCACCTTCATACAATCCACGAATCTGTATTTTTGTTTTGGGATTAGAAAATTTCATCGCATTATCCATTAGCTCTTCCACAATTTTTAGCAAATTTTTACTCGAAATTTTTAAATGAGCTGACTCAAAGTATAAGTTTATATCTTCCAAACGACTATTGGCTTTTGCTAAATCGGAAATAAATTCAGGAACACTCAATTGTATATTCGTAACGATTGCTGAATGTGCTGAATTAACAAACTTTGGATCTTTACTCATTAAAGTTAATTCAGTTAATAAAATATAATTTGTAGTTAGTCTTAAAAGTTTTTGTCCAGCTAAATTGATGTATTCCGCAAACTCTCGAATATCCGCTCTGGACAATTCATTGGAATTTGTTCCTTCTATCAATAACTGGGAAAAACCAAGTATTGAATTTAGAGGCGTTAAAAATTCATGAGGAACAGAACGAATTAAATTCAATTTTAAATCTTCCATTGCCTTTTTTCTAAGTTTACCTTTTTCAATTCTTTTTTGAACAACAGTAAGTAATTCGGAATTTACAAATGGTTTTGTAATATAATCATCTACTCCAAGTCCCATGCCAATTCGATGATTTTTTTTATCTGAAAGTGCTGAGAGAAATATAAACGGAATGATGGATAAATTTGGATCAATTCTAATACTTTCGTATACTTGAAATCCATCTAACCCAGGCATCATTATATCGGAAATAATTAGGTCAGGAACAATTTCTCTGATNNTTTATCATTGTATTTCTCTAACTGTGGGGATAATAACATGAAACTGCGTACCATCTTGAATGGAACTCTTAAAATACACAGATCCACCATGTAAATCTACAAAATTTTTAACAACATTTAAACCAAGACCAGTTCCAGATATATTCCCAACATTTTTACCTCTATAAAATGTTTGAAAAATTTGTTCCTGATCTTCTTTTGGAATTCCCAAACCTCTGTCTTTTACTATAAACTCAGTCAAATTTTCTTTCAGAACTAATTCTAAAGTAATTAGATTTTTCTCAGGCGAATATTTAATAGAATTGCTTAACAAATTCTCTAAAATATGGGAAATTAGATTAGTATCTAAATATAGAAATTTTTTATATAAATCAGGTACAATCAATTCAAATTTATTCTCAGGGTAAATAGACTCGAAATTGGAAATTAAGTTTTGTAAAAAAATGTTTATATCTATCAAACTAGGTTGAAAAGGAATATTAGAAGCCTCAGCGCGGCTAATGCTTAATGCCCCCTCCATTAGGTTATTCAAACTTTTGATTGCTTCTTTAATTCTATGATAGTGTTTATCTCTTTCTGATTTGCTATAATTTTCTCCATAATCTTCTAATATCTGGGTAGACATGGAAATAGCTGTCATTGGAGTTTTAAATTCATGTGAGACAAGTGTAATAAACTTAGATTTTAGTTCATTTAATTCTTTTTCTTTTTCCAGAGATAAAAGTAATTTGTCCTCTGTATTTTTCCTTTGAATGACTTCTTCGTTTAGCGCTTTTGTTCGTTCAATTACCCTATCTTCTAGATTACGGTTTAATTCTTTTAGATTTTCATTACTTTTACGAACATCAGTAATGTCCATGACAACAAAACAAATTCCTATTATGCGCTTGCGTTGATCTCGAATAGGAAGATAACGAAATTGATACCACTTCATTTCATTTTCTTCAATTGCAAAGCTTGATTCGTACTGAATCGTATTTCCCTTTAAGGCATATTGAAAGTTATCAGTAAAAATTTCTACAGTCTCTAATGGTAAAAATTCTAATACTGAATAACCTTCAAACATATTACGACTAAATTTTTGAAATAAAAAATCTTTCGCATTTTTATTCAGAGATATCAATTTATAATTAGAATCTAAGAAAAAATAATACTCTCGTGTATTATCCAGAATGGCACGTAATCGAATTTCTTCCCATAAATACTTATCTTCCTTTTTTCGGATTCCACTTATGTCTGTCGCATAACCTACCAATTCTCGATTAACTAAATTATCTGTAGCTAAAGGAAAAATAGAATCACTGTACCATTTCCACTGTCCATTCTTCATCTCTAATCTATATTCAATAGTTGTATATTTTTTTTCTCTACCAGATTGAACTGAGGTGATGTGATTTTTAAAATTTTCTCGATCATCTTGATGAATTTTTGTCACGTATTCATCAAATGAAATTTTATCTGATTCAAACTTATCAT
Organism: Leptospiraceae bacterium UBA2033; assembly: GCA_002333425.1. Taxonomy (GTDB): domain Bacteria; phylum Spirochaetota; class Leptospiria; order Leptospirales; family Leptospiraceae; genus UBA2033. The sequence goes on along the minus strand of DDBL01000031.1, from coordinate 58,813 downwards.
ACCCAAGCTGAGAATAAATTCCATGATTCAAAAATTGGATATCCGATTTATCTAGATTATATAAATACACGATTGTGGGAGTGGAATTTAAGATGGAGTTTAAAATTAATACTTCTTTATCCATAGTCATATCGTTCTATTTTGTGATTAGTTTACAAATACAATATATGGTTTAGCAAGCAATCATATATTTTCTCGTAGAACAGATAAGCATTGTAAGGCAAAAAAACTTCTTTTTTCCCTACCTACCTTCTAAAAGATTGAATTAATACTTGGATTAATCAAAATGAAAGAGATATACATTAGAAAATTACGCTTCGAGGAAGCAAGATACAAATTGGAAAGGGAATTGCAAGATGCATTTATGGAAGGAGAAACACTAGTCCAAGTAATACATGGAATTGGAGAAGGCAAATTAAAACAACTCACTCTAGATATTGCCAGTAATTATGATTTTCTAAGAGTGATTAACACAGAAAGTTATATAGCACCAAACCCAGGCGTGACAAACCTTGAAGTCATGGGCTTAGATAAACAGGATTTAAAAAGATATAAAAAATGAACGAAACAAAATTAGAAATCTTAGATGTAACACTCAGAGACGGTGAACAAACACAAGGTGTAGTATTTTCCGGACAAGAGAAATTAAACATTGCAAAATTTTTACTTCTAAACGCAAAAGTTGATAGAGTTGAAATCGCATCTGCCCGTGTTTCAAAAGGAGAAAAAGAAACAGTCCGAGTTATACTAAACTGGGCAGAAAAAGAAAACCTCTCTGAACGAATTGAAATTTTAGGATTCGTAGATAAAACAGCTAGTGTCGATTGGATGCTTGAATCAGGTGCAAAAACTTTAAACCTATTAACTAAAGGCTCCGAAAAACACTTGATTCATCAATTAAAAAAAACTCCAGAAGAACATTTAGATGATATTAAAGTTACTATTGATTATGCGCTATCAAAAGAAATTTCTGTAAATGTCTACATGGAAGATTGGTCGAATGGTTTTTTACATTCACCTGACTATGTAGCCAAAATGGCAAAAGCAATTTCTTCTTTTCCAATTAAAAGACTTTTTCTCCCAGACACACTTGGGGTATTATCACCTGATGAAACATTTGCCGCAATTGAGTTCATGAAAAAAAATGTTCCCAATACTAAAATTGAATTTCATGGTCATAATGATTACGACTTAGCTGTTGCAAATTGTCTCTCTGCTGTAAAAGCAGGGGTTAATGGGTTACATGTTTCTGTTAATGGACTTGGTGAAAGAGCAGGCAATTCACCGTTTGAAGCTGTTATTACAGCAGTTCACGACAAATTAGGAATTAAAACCAATATAGTAGAGTCAGAGATAACAGCCCTTAGCCGCTTAGTAGAAGTATTCAGTGGAAAAAGAATTTCTGATAATCGCCCAATCGTCGGACAAGATGTATTTACCCAAACCGCAGGAGTTCATGCAGATGGAGACAAAAAAGGAAATTTGTATGCGAATGCAATTCTACCAGAGAGGTTTGGGCGTAAGAGAAGTTATGCGCTTGGCAAACTAGCAGGTAAGGCAAGTATATCTGAAAACTTAAAACAACTAGGAATGGTTCTTAGTCCAGAGCTTGAAAAAAAAGTATTAGATAGAGTTATCGAAATGGGTGACCAGGGAATCATTGTTTCCACAGAAGATTTGCCTTTTTTGATTGCAAACCTTTCAGGAGAAGATCTAAATACAAATTTCCAAATTCTAAACTGTGAAGTTGTATCTGGCAAAGGAATATCTCCACAAGCAAAACTAAAAGTAAGATACAAATCGCAGGAATTTAATTCCGAGGGAAAAGGAGACGGGGGATACGACGCATTTATGGATGCGCTTGCAAAAATTGCCCAAGCGAATAACTTCCAATTACCCGAACTACTAGATTACCAAGTAAGAATTCCTCCAGGTGGGAAAACATCAGCCCTTGTAGAAACAATTATCACTTGGTCAGGCAGTCTACAAAATAGCCAAACTAATTCCTTTAGAACAATTGGATTAGATTCAGACCAAATTTCAGCAGCAATCCTAGCCACTGAAAAAATGTTAAACTTAATACTAAAATAAATTCACAAAGAGTAAAGTATGAGCGCAAAACTTTTAATAGCCGGACTTGGAAACCCAGGTGATAAATACAATGGAACAAGGCACAATATTGGTTTTGAAGTTATAGACAAATTAGCCGAAAAATTTGGAGTAAACTTTAACTCAGATAAAAAATGCCCAAACACAGAACTTTTAATTAACAATAAAAAAGTTTACTTGATCAAACCTTTCGAGTTTATGAATCTTTCTGGAAATGGAGTCTCTACCTTTTTGCGCAAAAATGGAATTACCCCCTCACGGCTTTTAGTTGTCCACGACGAAATAGATTTTGAATTTGCTAAATGTAAAATGAAAATCGGTGGTGGTCATGCGGGACACAATGGACTAAGAGACATCATTGCAAAAATCGGAACTGCTGATTTTCATAGACTTCGTGTGGGTGTTGCTAAACCACTGGACGGTAGAGATGTTGCAGACTATGTACTTAGTAAATTTACATCTGAAGAAAAAACCAAATTAAACGAAGTAATTGACACTTGCCTCCAAAAAATACAAGATTGGATAAAAACAACATGAATCACAAAGTTTACATCCGTGTCCCTGGAACCTCAGCGAATATGGGACCGGGATTTGATTTACTCGGAATGGCATTAAAAATATACAATGAATTTTATTTTACAATAGATTCTAGTTCAAATTATACTACACTTCGAGTGGATAATACTCTTTTACCTTTCTCTGAAAAAGAGGATTTATTGAAAGAAGGATACACTAGATATTACCAATTATTCCTTCCCAAAATCAAACCTATTGCGTATAACGTTAAGATGGATTTAAACCTTCCGTTCAAAGGAGGACTTGGATCAAGTGCAAGTGCTCTTGTAGCTGGTTTTGCATTAGGAAATTTTCTTCATAAAAAACATTTTGTCAAAAAATTTCCCGTCCCGAATACTGATAGAATTTTGTATGAACTTGCTATGATAGAAGGGCATCCAGACAATACAACTCCTGCCTTAATGGGTGGATTTGTTTTTTCTTATTTTCATAATGGAAAACTAATATACTTCAAAGAAAAATTTCCCAGTTTTGTGAATTTACATTTATTCATTCCACAAATTGAGGTTTCAACTAACGATTCACGTAAAAAATTACCAGAAGTTTATTCAACGGAAGATCTAATTTTTAATATGAGTCGCATTGCTACTTGGTTACAATTCTTTAAAACCAAAGAATTTTTTCACTTAGAACGGGCAGTAGAAGATAAAATGCACACACCCTATAGAATTAAACCACTCCCCCTACTAAATTCGGTGAGAGATCTATGTAAAAATCTAGGTGCCTCTTTTACACTCTCTGGAAGTGGTCCTACCATGTTAATTTATACAGAAAAAAAATCCGAAAAAAAGTTTTTAGACAAATTTCAATCAGAAATTTCTAAAAAAAATAAAACCAATATAGCTTACACAATTCAGAAAGTCGAACCGGATAATACTGGTTTAATCCTAAAAGAAACGTAACTACTCAGCATAAGTTATTGCCACAGAGGCACTGAGGCACTGAGAGAATCAAAGAGAGTCTATNNACACTGAGTAGTTACAAAGAAACAAAGTAAGTTACTCTTCATTAGCCACTGTTACAATATTACAATAGTGGCTAATGTAAGTAAACCCACCGCCGGGAGAAGGCATATTTGGATCTGATGGAGAATATTTTTTTGATTCTGTATTTAAAATACGATAAGTAATTTTAAGATCTGCCTTACTTTTTAAATCAATACCAAATTCTTTAAACTCTTTAAGCGAAAAAATATACTTTTGGTAGGTATCGGTTTGTCGCATAGAATCTGGATTATATACAATCTGGTCAGCTTTTTCATCCACTTCCCAAAATTTGGATAGTTTATCTGAATTAAATAAAACGGAATGATTCAGTTTTTCCTTAGAATGTTTTACACGTTTAGTTTTACTTCCAAAAACTTGGGACTCTTGACCTAAAACAACATGACTCAAAACAAAAATTACAAATACTAACAAAACTCTAAATTTCATAACACCTATCCTAGTTATTTCTTTCTACTAATCTTTTATAAATAATATCCATCAACTCTTTAAAATCAATTGGTTTTCGCAAAAAATCCCAAATCCCAAGTTCATTTGCACGAAGCAAATACTCTTCAGATTCTTCGCCTGTGGTAATAATAAAAATCGGTTTGAATTTAGTAGCAACATACTCAGACTGAATTTTTTCAATTAAATCCAATCCATTAAAATCTGGCAATTGTAAGTCAACCAAAAAAACGTCAGCCGCAAAGTTAGGAAGTTTACGCAATGTATCTTTTGCCGATTCACAGAGCATAGTTTGGTATTTATTTTTTTTCAAAATTTTTTCTACTAATTTTAAAATTGCCTCGTTATCATCTATAATCATTATTTTAATTTCTGCTGAATTAATCTCTGACTTATTTGGATTATTCGCAAAATTGGCAAGTATATCCTGACAACGTTTAATATGCAAAACTGGTATCGGATCTTCGAGGCTAATATCTTGCACAGAAATAAAATTTTGCATCGCCTCCTCATAATTTCCAGATTGAAAATTAAAAAGCCCGGCAAATAAATACGGAGTGGAAAGCTTTTTTTTATCAGCTTTTTCCTTCGGGTCTATATCAAAACATTCTAATACAGTAATCACATTGGATTTGCCTTTAACCACAACATAATCAATTTCCCTAAGTAAGAACTGCTTGGGATTTTTCATTTTTCTCACAGAAAATTCTGAAACTAAAATGGAAGTATAATATTCTTTTGTTAAGGATTCAATTCTAGAGGCTAAGTTCACTGCATCTGCTATGACTGTTCCCTCCATTCTCTCCTTTTCGCCTATCGTTCCAAGGATTAAGTTTCCAGTGTGAATTCCAATGCCTACTTTTACAGGTTCCAAACCACGTGATGCTCTCTCAAAATTAAAAATTCTAAGTTCTTCTTGCATCTCAATAGCAGCTAAAAGTGCGTCATCAGGCTCCCCAGCAAACAGTGCCATGATTGCATCTCCAATGTATTTATCTATAAATCCATTGTGTTTTCGAATGATTGGACCGATTACTTCAAGATAAGAATTTAAAAAATTAAAATTTTCCTGAGGTGTCATTTTCTCAGACATTTCGGTAAATTGGCGTATATCAGAAAAAAGAATAGTCATCTCTTTTTGAATATGATCTCCAAGTTTCACATCAAGCATAGATTCTTTTTCTAATAATTTTAAAAACTCATTTGGGACAAAACGGCTGTAAGCCTCATTGATTTTATTAAGATGAAGAGCTTTTTCTTTCCAGAAACTTATATTTTTTTCTACTGAAGTTGTAACTTCTTTATTTTTCTTTTGGATGAGAAGAATTGTAAGAACCAAAACAATAAGATTTACTAAACCCAAAATGAATTTGCTCTCTAAGAAATGAAAAACTAAAATATAACTGGCTAATAAAAAAGAAATAACTATAACAAGAATAATAAGGTTTACTCTGGATTTATTTTTAAAATAAGAAGTTAAGCTCATAGATTTTGAATACTAAAGGTTATTACCAATGAAAAGAGTAATTAAAAGTTCAGAATTTTTTCATCCTGGAACCGTGTAAAAGCAAAAAAAATATCTCTCACAGAGGGCGCGGAGTTCACAGAGAGTATTGACGCATTCGATAAACTCAGCGCAAGTTTTATTGATTCTTTTCTCTGTGTTCTCAGTGCGCTCTGTGAGAAAATCATGCTTTTACACAACCCCAGGATAAAATTTTTACTTGAAGTGATATATTTGCACAAAATCAACGGTATTCGCTTCTCCACCTGGAGTTCCCGAAAGAATCACAACTTTGTCGCCAGCATTTAAAAACTCTTCGGAGGATAGTTTTTGTTGCATATAGTTGATCATATCAGTAAATTTATCCATAATAGGAATGATAAATGGATAAACACCGCGAAGCAAATTCATCTTACGCGCAGTCATAAGAAATGGAGTAAAAGAAAAAATAGGCACTTGAGGTCTAAACTGAGCTGCAACTCTAGCAGACAAACCACTTCTTGTAAAGTTTACAATTCCTTTAGCTCCAATGAAGTCAGCAATCTGCTCTGCAGCAGTCCCGAGCGCAATACGTTCATTTATCTCTGTAGGTCTATTTGCTCTTCTGTGGAGCGCATAATTGGAATAAATTGTTTCTGCTTCGTGAATGATTTTACTCATAATCGAAACAGATTCAAGCGGATACTTTCCACTTGCCGATTCTGCCGAAAGCATTACAGCATCTGTACCGTCTAGAACTGCATTAGCCACATCACTTGCCTCAGCCCTGGTAGGACGAGGATTCTCAATCATAGACTCTAACATTTGAGTTGCGGTTATTACTGGTTTGCCTAGCATATTCATTTTGCGAATTAATTCTTTTTGGATGATAGGAACTCTCTCTGTATCTAGCTCTACTCCCATATCACCACGCGCAATCATAATTCCATCACAAGCTTCAATGATTTCATCAATATTTTTGATTGCCTCAGGTCGTTCAATTTTTGCAATAAGACCTGTGAATGTTCCGTGCATGTATTGTCTTGCTATCTCCAAGTCAGAAGCTCTTCTAACAAAACTTAGCGCAATATAATCCACACCTAGCGACAAAGCAAATTTCAAATCATCAATATCTTTTTCGGAAAGTGCAGGAGCAGTAACAGGAGTCCCTGGTAAGTTAATACCTTTGTTATCCTTAATTGTTCCACCAACGATTACTTCCAAAAGTGCTCTTTCNNAAGGGACCATCTTTCATTTTGCCTGTTCGAATCTTAGGTCCTTGTAAATCGGCAAGAATTCCAAGAGGTCTGCCGGAGCGTTGTTCGCATATACGTAGAGAATCAAAAACTTTTTTATGAGTTGCATGATCGGAATGGGAAAAATTCATACGGGCAACATCCATCCCTGCATCAATTAAGTCAGAAATCATCTTTTCACTAGAAGATGCCGGTCCGATTGTACATACTATCTTGGTTTTTTTGTTCATAAAGTTCTTGTTCATAAAAAGAATCTAAGTTTCCTAACAGTTTTTGTCACGTTCATTTTTGGAAATGTAGTATAATTCAAAAAAAAGTATTCACCGTCCTCTGTTCATTTCTTAAACAATGTCGTTAAGTTAAGAGAACTGTCAAAAATACCATGCGTAGGCGTTGGGCGTGACTAAGCGCAGGGTGGAATGAACACTGATAAAAGAACGATGAAAAATAACATGGAATTCAAACAAAACCACGAATCTTCAAAAATTATCGGATCTTCTATCGGTGCTCTCGGTGTGCATCGGTGGTTAATAAATTCTTAACATTAAGCGCAGACAAGAAACCGCATTTCTCTGCGACTCTGTGCCTCTGTGGCAATGTTTTTCAACAGTCTCAATACTAAGGGTTAATAGGTAGTACGTTACTCTTGAACTCTCCTTGATAATTTCCGGGTGGATTATAATTGCATACTACATAGACTCCGCCGTTTTTTGCGACCGCTTTACCACAACCAAGTTCTGTACTAGTTGCCCATACAACTTGAGTGAAATGTCCTGTTTTCATAGAAAATCCTGGACTAGAGTAGCTATAGTCTTTGATTTCATCGTACCAAGCCTGAGTTACATCAGCTCCTAAGACTGCTCTTCCCATACTCCAATAGATATTTTCCCCATATTCGTTTGCACTTCGATGGTACATTTTATTTTCTTTGGCTAGTTTATTTGCCCACTCTTGTGCGTATGTTTGTAGTTTATTACTCCATTTTAAATCAACAACCTTATGTAATTTTCTAAATTCATTGTGCTTGGAAAGAATCTCTTCTTCAAAAGAAGTTCTCTCTTGTGCATAAATAGAATTCAGTAAAGTAAATGCTAAAATCAAAAATAGTTTAATCATATTTATCTCCTAAAAGTTTTCTATCTTTCTTAATTAAAATTTGTAGGAGTGTCAAATAGTTTAAATAAAAATTTGTTTAATACTTTTAGAAGTTTTTCTTTTGAATAAGGTTTCTCTAAACTATCATTAAATCCATATTTATCTGGATTTGCGATAGCGGGTGACTCGGAGTAACCGCTTGCAATTATCACAGGAACAGTAGAATTGATTTTACGAATTTCTTCTAATGTTTGAATTCCTCCTTTCCCACCTGGAATGGTAAGATCAAGGATTACAATATTAAAAGGAGAATTTGAAAATTCTGACTCTTTAAAAAGGGAAATAGCCTCATCACCATTACTCGCCAAAGAAACACTATACCCCATTGATTTAAGTCTCATTGATTCAATTTCTTGAATATAAATTTCGTCATCCATAAATAGAACTTTTGCGTTAGACTTAAATTTGAATTCCTCCCAAACTGAGGTATCTGTCATTTGTTTATCAGAGGCTGGCAGATAAATTATAAAAGTAGACCCAACTCCCACAGATGATTCTACGTCAATGAATCCTCCGTGTTTTTGAATAATTGAAAATGCAGTAGATAAACCAAGTCCTGTACCTTTTTGTTTGGTTGAAAAAAACGGATCAAAGATACGTGTAATTAAATCCTTAGGTATCCCAATTCCAGAATCTTTTAAGGAAATTTGAACAAATCTATTTTCAGTATTTTGATGAATCGGTAATTGTTTTGAATTTACAATTGTATTTTTAGCGGTTACTACTAAATTACCACCAGCCGGCATTGCTTGTACAGCATTTATCACAATATTGTCTATCACTTGCCCAACTTGATTTTCATCAACCTCTGTCATCCATAAATCATCCTCAATATTATAGTGAACAGATATGTTAGATCCACTTAGCGAAAACTGCACATTAGCCATTAAAAGAGGTTTTAAGTTTACAATTTTCTTTATAGGCGCTCCACCCTTTGAAAATGTAAGAAGCTGAATGGTTAATGCTTTAGCCCTGTTAAATGCAGATAAAGCTTTTTTTAAATACAAAGTAATGTTTGAATTTTCAGGACATAAATTTAGGGCAATTTCGATATACCCAAAAATCCCTGCTAGAAGATTATTAAAGTCATGCGCAATACCTCCAGCTAAAATTCCAATAGACTCAAGCTTTTGATTTCTTTGTATTGTTGCTTCAAGTTTTACTTTTTCAGTCACATCACGGCTAATACCGAGTAACCCAATTATTTTACCCGATTTATTTCGTAAAGGTCTTTTAATTGTATCATACACATACACTGTTCCGTCTGTCGCATATACATAGTCAGTTGGATTTGAAATAGTTTCGCCTCGAAGTGCTGCAAGGTCATCATTTTCGTATCCTCTAATTCCTTTTTCTGGATTTCCCTTTACTAGTTCAATAGGGACTCCATTCTCTATATCGTTGTGACCAATTAAATCGGCTGCTTTTTTACCTACTGCTTTTGCAACCATGTCATTACAAAGAATTGTTCTAAGCTCTAAATCTTTTACAAAAATATAGTCCGTCGAACAATCTAAAATATTTTGAAGTAAATCTACATTTTCCACTAAGTATTTTTCTCTTTTTTTTAATTCTAAAAAATCTTGGTGAAGCCTAAGAGCTGTTTTGATAGAAAAAAGGATAGAAGTAACACTTGCATTTTTATCAAGTAATCCATAAGAAAAAATACTTTCTACTTTTTGAAGTAATTCTTGATCCAAGTTGGTGGATAAAAACAAAATTGGTATATTAGTAAATGATAATATTTCCTGTGCTAGGGAAATTCTAGTTTCTGCCGATCCTAAATCTAAATCAAATAAGATTAGACCTATCGCATTATTTTGAATTTCTTTGATGACAAATTCTTTCTCTAGGAGAAATTTTGTTAAAAAACCATGGGCAGTCAAAGTTTGATAAAGTGATGGATTTATCGCTTCATCATTTCCCAAAAACAAAATTGTATTAGCTAGATTAGACAAAAAATTTCCCTCTATAATATACATAAAAAACCCTATGAACAAATAAAGGAAAAAATTGTTTTTAATAGTTTAAATTATAAAAAAAGAAAGATTCATTTTTAGTAAATTTTGAATTTAAGAAATCCTAATTTCTTACTCAATCTTTTTGAATTGTAAGGAAGCAGAATTCATACAATATCGCTGTCCTGTTGGTTTAGGACCATCAGGAAAAACATGCCCCAAATGACCGTTGCACTTTGCACAATGAACTTCAATTCTTGTCATAAAAAAACTTTTATCTGTAGTCGTTTCAATTGCATCATCAGTTGCTGCTTCATAAAAGCTAGGCCAGCCAGTACCTGAATCAAACTTTGCCTTTGAGTCAAACAGCAAATGCCCGCAACCCGCACAGTAGTATTTTCCATTTTCGTGGTTATCATTGTATTCGCCTGAAAATGCTCTCTCTGTTCCATGTTTACGTAGTATTTGAAATGCTTGTGGGGAAAGTTGTGCCTTCCATTCTTCTTCTGTTTTAATTATTTTTTCCATACATTTTAGACTAATTCTAAAATATTTTTTTTATGGCAATAAAAGTATTCATCAAACCAGTTTATTTTTCTCTTCTGCACTCTTAATTTATTGAATTTATTGATTTATTAGCATTTCCTAATATTCGTAACTTAACTTCAAATTTCATATTTTTACTTTTTTTGCGTAAAATCAGTTATTAATTTACAAAAGCTAAATTTCTTTTTCCGAAATGTAACTACTCAGTGTGGTTTGCCATGGTTCGATAAACTCACCACCGACGACGGCACTGAGACACTGAGAATATTGGTGTTGTTGCACTATTTTTATTTCTATTCGTCGAATTAAAGAGAGCTAATGAAATATTTGGATTCAATTATCATACTGTTAGAATAATAACCAAGGCTGAATTACTAAAATAAACAGTATATTATGAAATAGACTCTCTTTAAATCTCTCCGTGGCTCAGTGCCTCTGTGGCAATAAGGTGTGCTCCGAAATTATATTTAATTTCTGTAAAAGAAATAAAATCTGTTTGAGATAAAAGCAACCCACAATAAGTAGAAAATAGTTTGTATCTTTTAGCCTCTGAAAAGAATTGATTTCATGTTACATGTGATAAGGCTAAGTTTAATTTTTGCTATTTTGTTCTTCCTAGTCTTTCCAATCAATTCAAACGATTGGAGAGACTTAGATGAAGGAGAAAAAAAAGAAGTCTATGGAAGTGAAAAAAGTAAAAAATATGCAGCGAGTAATCTGTTCTGGGAAATAGAACGGTGGGACAAACACTATGGTTTACGAATACTTTATTTATATGATCATACAGATTATCCCAAATACAACTCCACTCAGTTTTTTCCATTCTACTATCGCCAAAATAGCAAAATAGACAACCGTGAAAAATATCGTTTGTTCAACTATACTTACAAACGAGAAAAAACTGCCACTGACAGATCTTTTTTGCCATTCTTCTATTGGGGTGATAATACAAAGTCCAAAGAAAATTACAACGCAACTCTCCCATTCTATTATTATTCGAGCACAAACAATCCTTCTTTAGAAAAAACAAATTTTATTTTCTTTCCAATGCCATTCTATTATGATTTTGAGTTAAACAAAAAATCATCAGATAAAGAAATTACTTATGGCTTTTTGTTATTTCCTTTCTACTATTCCAATCGAACAAATCAAACCTTAGAAAAAAATCGTTTAGAGGATAAAACACATTGGACTCTATTTTATTATCGAAGTTTGATCGAAGAAAAAAATGAATTTAAAGAATCACTCCAAAAAAGCATTTGGGGTTTCCCTGTTATACCGCTCTTGTATTATTCATCTTATAACCACCAAGAAAATTACAAACGAGTATTAACACTTTTGCATTGGGAAAATAAACCCAACGAAACTATAAGTGCTTTTTCTTTTTTGCCTTTTGTAATGTATAAAAAGAATGAATATTTTAGAATTCCTATTTTATTAGTCGACAAAGACCTAAGTTCGCCTAATCCAAGTTATGGCAAAACATTTGTCCCACTTCTACTCTACTACAATAAATGGAGTCCAACTAGTAAAACATTCTTACTTGGTCCTTGGTTTCAAACTGGTGATACCGTTTCAAAAGAAAGTATGAATGTATTTTTCCCTTTCTATTGGAGTGTTAAGTCAGAAAGACAAGACCTATCGTTAATTTTTCCACTCTACGCCAACTACAATGATAAAGAAAATGATTACCACATAAACCTACTTTGGATTACCCGCTCGAATACAGGTTTGATTCACCCAAGTCTGTCAATTGAAAAAAAAGATAATAAATGGTATTTAGATACTGACTTTACTTTTTTATACTACCTCGCAAGTTTCTCTTTTAGGCAAGCATTAGTTACACCTAAATTTCTAAGAAATATATGGAATAAAAAAAAGGAACTAGAGGAAATAGAAAATGCCAAAAAAGAATTGGAGTCTACTCAGGATATACCTCCAATAGAAACAGATAAAAAACCTAAACTTACTCGCAAACGGTCTGTTTCTAGAGAAGAATCATTTAACTTTAGCGGTTACAGCCTATTATTCGGAATACTATCTTATGAGGCAGCAGACTCAAGAAGACATTTTCGATTATTACCACTTTCCTGGTTTAGTTGGGATAAAAAATCAGATGATAAAGTATATGTAGCCCCACTTTTTCTTTGGTATGAAGCTGAGGCTTTGGAATATTTGGTTTTATTTCCTTTCTACGGAAAACAAAGAGAGGAGTTTTCTGAGAAAAAAGCTTTTTTTATAAATGCGTATATTTCGGAAAATTATAAAGAAGCTAATTGGAAAGAACATTCAGTAGCTTGGCCAATTATGAATTGGTATACTTCAGACACAAAATCGGGTCATAGAGTTCTACCATTTTATATCCATCAAGTTTTTAACGACAAACAAATTGAGGTTAATCAAAATTATACTCTATTTTCCTATTATAAAAATCGAACTACAAAAGAATACATAAACACCAGTTTTTTTATTTGGCCAATCCTAAGTTATTACAATAGTTCCACCCAATTTCCAAGTGAAAATAACAACATCAAGGAATCTTCAAAAAATTATAATGTGTGGATAACACCTTTTTTCCACCAGAGCCAGTCGAACTATTACAAACATACAAATCTTTTCTGGGTTTTAGATTGGAAATACCAAAGATCAAAGGAAGAAAAATTAGACAGGTTAATTGTATTTCCATTCTATTATTTTTCAAGCGGGTTTATAGGCATTTTCCCCTTGAGCATGAATAGAACTGGAAATGATTTCTGGACGTTTACTGCCTTTAATTATTTAGAAATTTCGCAAAATTATTTCTATTATAATTTTCTATTTCTAACTGAATTAGAAAAAAGCCCAGATTATTTTGAAATGAACTTTCTAGCTAGAACGATTCACTTTAAAAATACAAAATCCCATTTTAGTTCTACAGGAATTTTGGGATACGGATGGAATTTTCAAAAGGAAAATGAGATTTGGAAAGATGCTTCCTTTTTGTGGTTGGGTTATTCTAAAAACAGAGAGGAAACCATTTACAATTTTCTTCCTGTTATCCGCGTCGCAGATTATAAAGAGGAACATTCTAGAATATACGGACCGCTACTTTTATATACTTCTGAAGAAAAAGGAAAAAACTTTCACTTGGGGCTTCTCGGTCTCGGTTACTTTTACAATCGAAATGATCACAAAAACGAAGAGGATTTTTATGTGTTACTAGGATCTATTTACAGAGAGTATCGAGGTGAAGAAAGAGGATTTCGTGCGAAAGGAAGTTTATGGGGATGGCTTTGGGAATACCAAAAAGAAGAGGAAACTTCATTCGAAAAATACTCTATCCTAAAACTTTTCTCCTACACAAAAGAAGCAGATGGAACTAAAAAAATTCTAGGTATTTCTTTATAAGGTGTATGTGTAAAAAGATATGCCACAGAGACACGGAGTCACAGAGGGGGATATTGATTACATGTTATTGTAAGTTGATACGGATATGATAGACGTATATATAGTATTAAAAAAAAAACTAAATAAACTCTCTGTGTCTTTGTGCCTCAGTNNCTTAAAAAATGAGAGGATACGAGTCTGCGTATGCCTTATTTACAAATAAAAAATTAAATTTCGTATCTAGGTGTACTACCATTGCAGGAGTATTATTCAGAATTGTAATTAAATGATTATTTACCTCATTCATATTTTGTTTTTCCTGCTGGTTTAGTTTCAAGCTTGCTTTCACAAAAAACTCTTGTAAGTAAAAAGTAAATCAGAAATTCTGTAAACAGTATGTCAACCCAAACTAATCAATCACCCGATCTAAGGACAGTTCGGTTAAATTCTGTTTCTGATATTCCTAAAGATTTTAAGGTTCATACAGATATAAATAGATGGAACCCTTTAAAAAGAATTCCGATTTTAAATTGGTATATAATGGCTGAAATTGTTGGACCATTTTTAGTTGCACTTGCCTTTTTTACTATCATTTATATGAGTATGGCTCTTCAAAAAATGGTTGGGCTTTTTGTTGGGAAGGGTGTTGATTTTTTTCGTCTGTTAGATTATTTTGGTTACTTACTTGGAAATACTCTACCGTCCACAATTCCAATGGCGTGTCTCATGAGTGGAATTATGGCGGCAGGTAGGCTCTCTGGAGATTCTGAAATTACTGCCATGCGATCTGCGGGAGTTAGTTTTTCTAGGATATATGCGAATTTCCTAATATTCGGATTTATTTCAGCGTTAGTTGTAGGATACTTGAATTTTTATTTAGCACCTGAAAATACTCGAAAGATGAATGAGTTTAATAACTGGATAGCGGCTTACAATCCTATGCTTGCAGTTACCCCAGGGCAATTTAGTGGAGATCAAACCCAAGAGCTATTTCAAAAAAAAGGAAGAACTCTCTATACGGAGGGAATGAATCGGGAAACTGGTGAGCTGTCAGGAATTCAAATCCGAGAATGGGAAATTTATATGGAAGGAAATGAGTTTATCCAACATAATAATATCACTATTCCCATGGGTGGATCGCGGGTAACGCAGATTATCTCCGCAAAGACAGGAACTATAATCGAAAAGAAAAATGTAAAGGGTGAATATGAAAAGTCTGTTCGATTAAAAGATGGATTCGTAGTTGAATGGAATGAAAAAAAAGACGGGTTTGTGATTACCAATTTTATGGGCGGAGAGATGGATTATAATATCCCCACTGAAAAAGAAAAAACTGTCATCGGGTTTAACATTAAACCGGAAACATTTTCTTTTCCTCTTCTTATTAAAATTCGAAATAGTATTCAATCAGAAGGCTTAGAAGAAATCCCAGGACTAGAAATTCTAAAAGAACTAAACATCCAAATTAAAGGTGTAGATGGATTAAACCAAATTGTTGAAAAAATGAAATTGGATATCATTCAGGATTCGCAAAAGGGAAATGTATCCTCCTCAGAAATGAGTAACCGTTATGCGGTATTCTCTCAGCTTCAAGGACTTTTAAAAGATACCAAAAAAACACTGATCGCGTTTAATATCGAAATTCATAGACGACTTGCGATGCCTGTGTCTTGTCAGATTTTTTTCTTTCTTTCGTTCCCACTTGGTCTTGTCGTTAAACGTTCAGGGAAGGGAATGAGTTTTACTCTGGCGATAGTATTTTTATTTATCTACAATGCATTTTTTATTTTGGGAAATGGAATTTCTTATAAATCCAACGTGCCTGACTGGATTGGTCCTTGGAGTGCTAATATTGTAATTGCTTGTATTAGCGTTTATATCATGGCATCACGTACAGACATTAGTTTCAGGGATACTTTTATCGGAAAACTGGGAATTTGGATTTGGAAATATCTGGGACCTAAGCTCGAAAAAATTGGCATAAAAATTTCTCCTTACTGGACTCGGGTCAAAACAAAATTAGCCCCTATAACCAAACCTGTCGCCAAGTTTTTTGTATTTGTATTTTCTAAATCGAAAAACCTGTTTGTATTTTTATTTCACAAGATTATTAGTCTGAAAGAAAAGTTTAAAAAGAAATCAAATTAGAGGGCTGTGCAAACTCTGTGTCTTTGTGCCTCAGTGGCTAAATTTTTGTCTTTATGTGTCCCTGTTTAACCTTTATTCTCTCCCTTTGTCCATAACTTCAAAAACTCTGTGGATTCAACTTCACGACAAAGTTCTGGTTTGTATAATTTTTTTACTGGAGGTTTGGGATAGATATGTAATTCATCTACATCAGGAATAAACGTAAGCATTCTAAGTATTTTGTCCTCACCTTCAATTTCGTACATTGTATAAGACATTCCTTTCATTGGAATGATTTGGGAAGTTTCTAAGTATTTCATAGTAGGAGTATTTTTTGTTTGACCTTTTTGTAAACTAAATTAACGCTCACTTTACGCACAAGTGCGGAAAGTGAATTGACTAGTGCCTGTCGGCAACTTGGTCTACACATTCGACAGGCTCAGTGCAAGCCGCCCAAACCTGTATTTTTATTAGGAAGCAGTATGCGAATATTTTTTTTGATTCTATTATTTAGTTTTCAGTTATCAATAAACGCCACAGATTTAGAAGAAAAAAAATCTATCGAAGATTTAATAGATAGATACTTTTCTACTTGGTCCAATGCAGACATGGTTGGATACGAATCCTGTTTTCATCCAGATGCAATCATTCATTTTGAAAAATCAGGAGAGATAAAAGAAGATAGTCTATCTCCCTTTATCAAAGGTCAAAAAAATGCACACGCTTACTCGTTTGAAAAGATGAAAGAAATTCCTTTGTCTAAAAAAATCCAACTCGATAAAAACATTGCCCAAGTGACTGTTCGATGGAAGCTAACAACAAATAGCCGCGAGCAATACGGTTACGATTATTTTACCCTAATCAAATACAAAAAGAAATGGAGAATCATATATCTTATTTTTAATAATGATTAAAAGTGAGTAGTAAATTCCATTTCATAACGAATCCCTCTTTCTGGAATTCTTGTTTGAAAATTGGAATCAGGTTTTGATTTAAAGTTAAATCCTGTCGGTTTTAAAAGTCCCTCATTCGAATAATCTCTAGGTTGCACTTTCGCCCACTCTACTCCTGTAAAGTAAGAATGAACTAATTGTATTAAATAAAGTCCAATGGCAGCATTTAAAAAATTTCCGGCTAATTCTTTTTGAGTGTCAATTGCACTGACAGTTGAGGCATACGTTGAGAAACTACTTGCAACCATTGTATTGGAAAAACTAGCTGGAATCCCAAGACTAGAATACTGATAAGCTTTTACAACAGCATCGTTAAACAGTGCGGTTTTTGCTACGTCTTCTGCAGCTTTGGTTTGATAATCAATAAAATAGTGTAGTAGATATAGAACAATGATGGAAGTTGAATACGCATTACCAGTGTATTCCTCTCGCGCATAACGATGCCCCCAACCAGGAAATATTGCAGAGCGCCAAACCAAATCCCATGGACTTCTCTTTCTCTGGTAGTAGTCCACCATACTTTCATCCATACCTAAGTATTTTTCAAGACGACGAATTCGTATTTCAAGACTAGCCATTCTTTTGTCCATGGTCTTTTTGAAGTCTTCGTCTCCTTGGTTTAGTTTTTGCATTCTCTCTCTTTCTTTTTTTAAATACTCAAGCTCTGCTTTTAAAACATCAATTTCAGAATTAGTAGCCTGTAGTCTTCGTTTGTCTGCATCTTCAAACTTTTGCATAACACTGTTTGTTAATTCTTTATCAATGGTAACTTTCTCTGTTTTTTCTGTTATTTTTTCGTTGTTATTTACTTGGATTCTCTCGCCGGTTACTTGTGTTGTTCTATTTGTATTTCCGTTCTCCCCATCAGTAACACTTTCTGGTTTCGGTTTGGGTGGGGTTGGCTTTTTTACAATTTTCTGCTCTGCGTAAATCATGGAGACAATTTCTTCTTTTTTGACTTGGATTTTTTCTCCTGTGGAAGTTGTGAGAGTAACAATGTTATTCTCCTGATTTTCCACAGTCCCTTGTAAAACTTTTCCTGTTTTTAAAACTATCTTATCTGCAAATACAAAAGTAGGAATTACTACAATTCCTATAATGATTAATCTAAGAAAATTTTTCTTCATTCTATTTCTCCCCATACAATAATACAATTTGAATAATAAAGTCCACCTAATACACTGAAAGACGAATAATCAATTACCCCTACTTTGGTAATCCCAGCTTCCTTTGCAACAATTGCTGCACTAGTATGTCTACCATGATAAAATAAAGTAAAAAGAATCGAGTTATAAGTGCATGATTTTTCCATTTTCAATATGCGCCCAGATCCAAGTTGTGTGGTAGTTTTTTCAGGATAAATATGCTCTGCCGTATTATTATAAAAAAATCCAGGTGATAAAGTTGTCGTACAAAAACTAAAATGCCCCACGATAAGGCAAATTCCTATTAGCCTAAGATAGTTCATCAGTAAGTTGCCCCCGTGATAATCGTACAATTTCGCACAAATGCAATATGAAGAATAGAAAACACAGAATGGTCGATAGTCGCAATACGACGAATTCCTGAGCTACTAGCAATCTGACCTGCACTAGAATCACCCACGGAAAATAACCCAAGCAGGGAAATCTGACAGCCCTTTGCCTCAGCTATACTTGGAATCGAATTATCAGGATTAACCTCTCCTGCATAATCGTTGTTTGTATAAAGCAGCCCGCCCACCGGACCAGAAGCACAATTCAAATTTAAACAGATCAGGATAATTAGAATGAGGTATTTCATTTAGCCTCTCCGTAAACAATTGTACAATGCCTATGGAAAAATCCACCGAGAATAGCTAGTATTTCTTCCTCGATCATAGCAATAGATTGAATCCCACCATCTACTTTTGCGTCATAAATTCTAGAACTACCAAAAGAAACTAGGTATAAAAAAGAATGAGAACAAGCCCTGCCGGATTTTTCAATACTTGCCTCTCCAGTATACGAAATATGAAAGTCTTTGTGATAAAAAATTCCGCCTTTAAAAAAAACACCGCCCTCAGCATAAGACTTGGAAGGATGAGTGTTAGGGGCTAAGGGCAAAGGCCATGACCTAAAATTTAAACCGGTACAAGACCCAAAAACAAACATAACTAAAGTAAATCCCAAGCGCAAAAAAAAATGCTTCTTATTTAGAAAGTAGGTCATAACTCAATCACCTTTTTCAATGCAAAATCTAACGTAAAGATTTTTTTAATTTTTAAAACATGAGTTATTTTACACAGAGTTTCACAGAGAAGTCACTGAGTTAAAGAGAAGAGTTAACTTTATTTTTGTCCTGCGATTAAACTTTATCAGAATATTTTCTTTTTTTACAACCCAGTACTAAATGTAATTTGCCGCTCGATAAACATTCCTCGCCCATCAGTCATACGGACTTTCGCATGCCAAGTTCCTGTTGCATTATTCGTAGGACTTCCTCTTAGAGTTCCGTTGTCTTGCAGAACTGCACCATCGGGCAGTGAGCCTCCAACCAAATTCCAACTGTAAGGCGGCATACCCGATTTTGGTTGTAGTTGGATAATATAGAATTCAAACCATCTTGCACTGCATCCAGTTGTGCAAGTATCAAAATCCGGTGAAGCGGATTGTCCGGCAAGAGGAGCGTCATACACATTCACAACTGCATTTGTTCCCCCCAGAACATCGTCTAAAATGAAACCCTTCTCAAAGAATGCAATTCGAGTAGGACAAGTTGGAATAGGTCCCCAACAAAACTCTTCTGTCATCGGCGCGCCTAACTGCCCATTAGCCTCATCCATTTGTCGGTATTTGTGCAACATATTGCCTCTTAAACTATAAACAATACTTTCATTAGGCTTAGTATAATAATTACTTCCAATCTCAGAAAATTCTTTTTTAAAAGCAGTATTTTGAAATTGTAAACCTCTGTTAATAACGGCATCAACTGGAACATTTTCATATAAAGCTCGAATCATCGTATTAACATGGCTGGAATTGACATCTATGTCACTGTAGAATTTTGGATCAGGTGGAACCAAGTAGCCCGGACCACGATCGTACCATTCCCATTGCGCCATTGCTTTTGCCATAATCCTGCCCCATTCTAGATTTCCTGCTTCTGTATAATGAATTCCATCCCAGACATAATAATTTCCATGGTTATTCTGGATATTTTGCCAAAATGCTGAGGTTGAATCTACATAAAGAACTCGTTTAATACCATAGCTGCCCCAAAGTGAGGGAGTTAGACTGGATAAATACTTCAAATTCACTCGAAGCATTAATGATACGGCATCTGCATAATTTTCAGATACAGTTCTTACCCTTTTAACACTATTTATTACCTCCGAATTCCCTAGTGTAATACCGTTCTTCGTATCTTGATCCATTTGATCAAGCTTTGGCAATGCAGGAGGAGCAATTGTATTTATCAGAATACTATGAGTATTATTACCTTGTTCTAGAAGATGACGAGCAATATAATCCATATTGAAAATTATTTTATCTACTTCTATATCCGTCCTCCATTGCCAATAAGCATGATAACTCATCAAAGGTGCGCCTAGGTTATAGAGTGTCGCAACTGCATTTGGATCTTGTAGAAAACTACCGATAGCAGGAATTGTGCTTAAAAACTCTTGCGTCTGCCGATTACTCAAAACTTTAACAACAGCTCCCCATACTGGATTAGTCGCAAACGTTGTATAGCTCTGAACCAATTTGCTTAAATTCATTAGCCCCTTGTTTAAAACTTGCTGGATTGTATATCTTTGTGCCAATAAAAAATTCTGCCTCAAAATTATCATGACTACTTTCTGTAAGTCTTCTGCGATTTTTTTAAATTGCAATGACTGATATTCTAGTAACAGTTCTTCTTTCCTAACCAAAATATTGATTACATCGTTTCCGCCTAAGTTGATGAACGTATGAGCAGGAACTGCAAGTGGCTTAGAATGCTTTTTGCAATCATTAATCTTATCAAAAAAGTATTCTGTGGTTTTTCCCGGGCTGGAGCGGGAAATCACTTTCAAATCTAATCCAAGAATTTTATTTTTTGATTCAGGCGGATTGGTCGCAATAGAAATCGCGTTGCCTCTATCCCTTGTAATATCTGGTTCAGGCTGTGCAGTATTTTTAACATCATTCTTTGAATCAATTCCCCAGGCTCTACTGTCGCCAAATCCAGCTAAATCATTTCGATAATCATCGGTTGTAAAATCACAGCCTAGATCTTGGGCATGTATATTTAGAACGAATTGTATATATATTAGTGTTATCGCTAATAGCGTTCGTGTTTTCATTTTGTTTTCTCCTTTTATAATACTGATAATTGGTCGCATGTAATTACTGTATAACTTCGATTACAATCGTCTTTTTCAAGAAAGCTCCGGCAACAAAGCAAATTATCTCCTGATTTGTAATCAGAAAATGTATTTACATCTATAGGATTTCCATTTATATCTCGAACTATGTAATGAGTAAAAACAAGATTTGCTTTTTTGGAAGTTTCGGATTCTAATTTGTACCAAGAATAATCGTTATCATCCATTTTTTTGTCTGTTGAATCAATCCTTTTACACTTTAAAGGAATTATATAAGTGATGCTATTAATAAGAATTGGGCTATCATCTGCTTTATAAAGATAAAAATTATTTCCAGTGTCATGCACACCCGCACAAGATTGTTCCTTAGAGTCATAAAGTTCTACAAATCCAACATACTTAATGCTTTTTCCTCTTTGCCAGTATGCATCTGTACAAAGTTCCTTAGGTGGGTTTTCCTTTATAATGCAGCGAATAACAGACCATTGCCATTCCGTGAATGTTTCTTTTTTCTTTTTGACAAGTCCCAACTTCTCTTGATCCTCTCGTGTTCTGCATGATTCAATGAAAAGGAAAATCAGAATGAGTAAAAAAAATTTGATAATATAGTTTTTCATAAATCCTCCTCATTGTGTTGTAAAACTAAATGTATAATCTGTTCCAAGAGTATTACCAGTATAATCCTTCACATCTTTGGAAACTGTTACTGTGTATTTGGTTCGAGAACTAAGACTAGAAGAAGGTTTTAAGTAAACCTCTGAAACAGGACCAAAAGCCAATACGCTAATATTCGAAACTTGTGTTGAGTCAGAGAATATTTTTACCGTAGAGGTATTAACCCAATCAGAATCTAGTGGCTCTGTCAAATAGATTCTGATATCAGTTTCGGGCGAAACGGAAGTTGCCCCATCTGCGGGAAAAGTAGCTGTTATCCGTGGTGCTGTCTCATCTTTTGGAAAAATTAAATTTATTTGCGAATTACAAGCAGTCTCATTGGGTCGAACATTACCTCCAAATCTACAACGGTACCGATCATAGTACGGCCAAAATGAATCAAGCATTATAGAAGTAAAACCTAAGGAAGAGCAGGATTCATTCGTCAATTTCTTTTTCCCATCAGTGCCAAACCAATCGCATATTTCTGTAGTACTAGTAAAATGCGTTGTACCATATTTCTCAAGATTATCTGTACACTCATAGTACTGTGTTCGTTGATAAACGCAAGTGGACGGGGAGAGCGGTAAAGGTGACGTAGCTTGAACTGGTCGAACTATGATTACTGTTTTTAAAAGCTCATCTTGATCTTTTTTTGGGTCTACATAGTTGCAACCAAAAATGAAAATTGCGAACAATATTAAAATTATAAAATTAGCGTTTTGCTTTTTCATCGATCATACTCCTTCTGATTTGTATCAGTGCTTTAAGCTCATTTGCGGTAAATTCATAGTAACTACTATCTAACTCATTTTTAAATTCTGTGAGAGTTCTGTCTCGATTTTTTATATCAACATATAGAATTTGTAAATACGAATCCATGAATTCCTTAGGCATGTCAGTCAGATAGATATTAGAATGCTTCATTGAATCTAACATATACTGTTCTGCTGAAATTCCTGTCATACGATACGAGTCCATATAACTTTTTTCAAATTCACGGTAAGTAAGAAGCTTACCTTCCTTGGTTTCTAAGTTCTTAGCAATCCTCTGCTGTAAATAATCATTCCAAGCAAACCTTTCCAACTCTTTCGTCTTGTATTTGTCATTAGCCTCTTCATCTGGCATTACACAAGGTGCTACACAAAAACTTTCCACTAGGTCATTAAATTCGTCTTTCTTTACGAGCAAGTCGAGTTCAGCAGAACTTAGCTCTCCATACAAAGTACGAACCCCAAGAGCATCATCCGAAGAAATGGAAGTTTTATGGACTCCTGGCTTTAAGAATTTATACATCACAGAATTTTGATCCGGAGTAATACCGTTACCCGTTACAGGACATGACATGTTCCCAGGTGGGCAAGTAAAAAATCCTATCACATATCCCAACTGCTTTAGTAAGACTGTTTTTAGATTGTAAGCGTCAGGTGCAGCTATTCCAGTTTCAAAAGGATAATCACGAGTATTCACTTGAATATCAAAATGCACAATCTCTTCTTCCCCTACCGTTCCATTGCAATACCAAACAAAAGAACAAGCTACTCCAGTGCAATCAGGGTCTTCACTATTCTGTGCATAAACGATATTATCCAGATTCTTTGTAGTTTCTCTATTTGGATTTATGCATAAATTCATATCTAGACCAACGGGACTACTACTTGTTTGCCCCACAAAAGACAGAAACAATCTAGCTTTAGTTTTTCCAGAAGACCAAGCATTGCTTGCTTCTTTCGCTGAATTTAAGACAGAATCTTGTGTTAAGTTTCCGCCGAAATTAGGATTCATCTTAAGTTTCACTTGCGGAAACCGGTCATTGAGTTTATCCTTCCATTTTACACCAGTTGGACTTAAAAACATAAATCCAGAAAACGACCCGAAAAAATGAAGCAAAATTAGAGAATAAAAGAGTTTGGGGTTGTGTAAAAGCATGATTTTCTCACAGAGCACACTGAGAAAAGAGTCAATAAAATCAATACTCTCTGTGAACTCCGTGCCCTCTGTGAGAGATATTTTCTTTGCTTTTACCCAGTCACAAACAACTCTCTCTTTTCTATTTTTCAATAACTCTATTGTTTGTTTTAATTTCATTGCCTTACTTTTCATAAGTCTACCTTCCCTAAATCCCCTCGGACAACCTTGTATCCTCCCGCATAACGTTTTAAAAATAGAATACATTGGTCTCCGTTTTTAAACTCTGGCATCGAACCGACCTTTAATGTTAGCCCACCTACTGTTCCCCCAACCGTTCGAAACGCAAACGGCACAGTTTTATCAACTTGCCCGCGAAGTAGATCATCCACTTGTAGCGACAAATCAGTGTAAATCATTGGTTTGCCGTGAGAATTATTTCCTAGCGCATAATTAAGAGTATTCACTTTTCCTTGGAATATCAAGTCTGCTTCTTTGACTACAATATTGGCATAGTCTTTTAATGCAGTTTGTACACGAAGGTCTTGTTCCGGTGACATACTCATGATGGACACAACACGAATGGTGGGTTCTAGGACGTAGCCGCTGTCCAGAGATTTGAATACTGACAGGTTTGGGTCAAAGTCTAAAAGTATTTCGGTCATCCTACCACCTCTCAGTTCAAATGGTCCGGCTATTCGAAAACTCCGGGTGTAGTCGTTTACGATTTGTAGAGGTTGACCTTCGTTTTCTAATTCAACAGAGCTCCCATCTTTTAATGTAATTGTAAAGTGAGAGTATGTTCCAGCGGGTACCATGTCGTTACCCACAAGTAGGACTGCTGTTCCTCTAAGGGCGAGTAAGTCGAACCGATATTCTGTGTCGTTTAACACGATTTCTTCTCCCGTGCTTTTGGTTACGGAGATAGATTTCATAGTGAGCCAGATTTTATCTATGGGTAAATGAATGCTATACCCCTTGGATTCGAATTCTACTTGGGAGCGGTATTCTGCATTATTCCTTTGGTAATGGATTACTTTGGGTTGCGTAGGTTTTGCGTGAAGTGTGCTGAGTTTTCCCTTTTCTACTTTGAAGTGATCGGTAAACTGAATTCTTTTTTTGATAAAGTTAAGAGGAAGTAAATTGTTTTCGATACTTAATCTTTTATCCGTGTCCATCAGTGTTCATCCGTGGTGAAAAATTATAATCCAGTTAAAGCAAGTGGGACACAACTTTATTGCAAAGAAATTAGTAGGATTACTACTAAGAATTGGAATTTTACGAGAAAAGGTTTCATGATTTAGCATCTAGTATTTTCTAATAAAAATAGAAATAGAATTCATTATTAAAAAGTCAAGAGTTAAATAGTAGAAAATTGAGTTTTCTTCCGAGTTATTACCAATAATCCCAGAAGAAAATTTTTTGTGAACATAGATAAAATGAAATTGTACGAATCTCTTTACAACCTTTAAAAATACGAATACCACCGACTTTTAGCGAGCTTGCCGATTCTATGGCTTTAATTTCTTGCTTTTTTATCGGTGGTAGTCTTTTGAACTATACTGTTTTAGTTTTCACTATAGCTGCATTCCATTTTTGAATTTCTTTAGAACGTATATCTTCTTTCATGTTTGGTTTAAATTCTTTAAAACCTTTGTTCATAGATTTCAAACTTTCGACAGAAGAGAAAACTTTTGCTTCAAGACCAGCTAAGTAAGCTGCGCCTAATACAGTAGTATCTACGTTTGCTGGACGTTGTACTTTTTTTCCAATGATGTCTGCTTGGAATTGCATTAAATACTCGTTAGCCGTAGCGCCACCGTCTACTTTTAGAATTTTGAGAGGTTTACCTACATCATTTTCCATTGCGCTTACTAATTCATACGACTGTAGTGCGATAGACTTTAAGGCTGCTCTTACAATCTGAGCTTGGTTTGTATCTCTAGTGATTCCATAGATTGCACCACGTGCGTTCATGTCCCAATGAGGAGCACCAAGTCCAGCAAAAGCAGGAACAAATACAATGTCATCTTCTTGTTTGAGGGATTTGACAATTTTAAATGTTTCCTTGGATTCTTTGAAGAACTTCATGTAATCACGTAACCACTGAACAACAGCCCCACCAATGAATACAGATCCTTCTAGAGCATAAACAGTATTACCCGTAGGACCACAAGCAAGAGTTGTAATCAAACCATTCTTGGAAATTTGGAATTCATCGCCAATATTGAACAGTAAAAAGCATCCTGTACCGTAAGTGTTCTTAGCCTCACCTACCTCAGTACACAATTGACCAAAGAGTGCGCCTTGTTGATCACCCACAAGAGCAGTAATTGGAATTCCATCTGGTAGTCCTTTTACACCTTCTGTCTTGCCAAAGTTATATCTAGAGGTATGGGTTTCAGGTAAAATGGAAGCTGGGATATTTAGAATATTGAGTAAATCAACATCCCATTTTTTATCTTTGATATTATAGATTAAAGTTCTAGAAGCATTTGTGTGATCGGTTTTATGGGACTTACCTTTTGTGAGTTTGTATAAAAGCCATGTGTCTATCGTTCCGAACAGCAAATCGCCCTTATTCGCTTTATCGCGAGCACCACTAACGTTATCTAAAATCCATTTAATTTTGGTTCCGCTAAAATAAGCATCAATCACAAGACCTGTTCTATTTCTGAATTCAGATTCAAGACCTTTTGATTTTAAATCAGTACATATGTCAGAGGTTCTACGACATTGCCAAACAATCGCATTGTAAATAGGTTTTGCTGTTTTTTTTTCAAAAAGTACAGTTGTCTCTCTCTGGTTTGTAATTCCAATACAAAGTGCATTCTTAGGATTTAGTTTTCCTTTTTTAATTGCCTGAAGAATTAACTTCTCAGTTTTTTGCCAAATTTCATTTGCATTATGTTCAACCCATCCTGCCTTTGGAAAAATTTGTTTAAACTCTTCGTAAGCAACGGAAATAACTTTTCCTTTCGTATCAAAACAAAATGTTCTAATCCCAGTGGTTCCTGCATCAATTCCAATTATATAATTCTTCAACTCTATCTCCTTCTAGACAATTTATTAGAAATGAATTTAATTTTTTAGTAAGCCTGTAAAGAAGAAAAAACCTCTCTACAAATTTTATAAATACCAAGCAACCATATTGCCACAGAGGCACAAAGACACAGAGATTTTTAAATTATGCCAGTTTTATTCATATGCACCATGCCAAAGAGAGTTTTGATTCAAATTTTAATTGTAATAGCAAACAAAAAACTTAAATTAACGAAACTAGCTTTATACTAAATACAATTGAATTATTTTAAATTTCTCTGTGACTCGTGAATCTGTGGCAGAATATTCTTCTGAGTCAATTAGCAAGTAACTTCGATTATTTCAAATTTCTAAATACTACGCAACGATTCGAGTTAGTTCCTTTTTCATTATTAGAAACATTCCAACAATTAGAAAGTTTTGTAAATTTTTGTGTATTGATATAAGTTTTTTCCCAAGAAAGTCCAGTTCCTGTGGAAGCACGAATGACTACATCATCTAGATTGATTAGTGTTTTACCTGACATCACATCGCCCACTTCCATCACTAGATGAGCATTTTTTTTCATTACCCTAGAACACTCTTTCAGGGAGGCTTTGATAAAACTTGCCCAGCCATCGACTGAATGTAATATAGAAATTTCATCTGTAAACTCAGTTCCTATATCTAGAAACCAACACTTCATCCAATTATCTTCTCTGTAATTTACTTTATCTAAAAACGGTGGAGAGGTTACTACAAAGTCAACGCTAGAAGTTTCGATTCCTGTCATTTTTTCTGAACTATGATTGGTATAGAGATTGTTCTTAGAAAATTCGTGATAGAAAGGTGGAATACCTTTGCTTAAATCTCTTTTTGCTTTGGAGAGAATTCTAGATTTAATATCTCTATAATCTGGTTTTTGACCACGTTTCAAATTATTTCTTCGTTGGGACTCTGGAGAAATCGAAAATTGAGGGAAGGTATACACAGAGAAAAAACCTTTGGAATGTCCATGCAAACGAGAAAGGGCTGTGAGCATAATATAGTTCATGGCATGAGAGGTATCTTCTTTTGCCAAGGCTCTCAGGTTTTTAATTTCCTTTAAAGTATCCTTGTGAAAGAAATTTAGTAAATCTTTGTCCATCTCAGATTCTTTTGCTTTTTTACTTAAATCGA
Organism: Leptospiraceae bacterium UBA2033; assembly: GCA_002333425.1. GTDB lineage: Bacteria > Spirochaetota > Leptospiria > Leptospirales > Leptospiraceae > UBA2033. The sequence continues at coordinate 30,744 of DDBL01000031.1, read as the reverse complement.
GAGTTTCTAGTTTTGAGGTAATTTCTGCCATACTTGGAATTACTTGTCTGGATTTTGCCAAAAATAACGAAAGAGGATTTATATCATTGTGAACAGCATAATGCCCGTCCAAATTTGCTTGAATCGCTGTAGTTCCTCTACCCCCAAATGGATCCAAAACTACTTTTTTCTTATTTCCTAAGTATTCGTGAAAAAAGAACGAAGGCAACTCCGGTTTAAAGGCAGCTCTATAGCTAACTGAATAATGAATTGGATGTGCTTGCCTTTGTTTGGCTGTCCAAAACTCACCTACAGAAACCTGATTTTGATTTTTTTTTGCTTGACTCAAATTTGACATGAATTATAAACCCTCTTCTATTCCATCGGAGAGATTGTAAATTTTGCGTTAGATAAAAATTTATGTATTTTAATGAGACAAAATACGTCCAATTACCACTTTGAATTTGGAAATTTTTTGATAAAAATAGGTTGATTTTAATGAGGAAATAAATATTTTAATAAGCTACACTACAAATGCTCTCGTTTTTCCGTTTTCTGTCTCATTGGGAGTGCCGATGAGTAGTAGTAAGCATACCGAGATTTTTCGGAATTATTTTACCAAGGATTAATTAAACCAGAATGGCTGAATTTGACAAAACTAAAAAAGCAATCGGCGTAGGCGGAATGGCCGAAAACGAACGCAACGATATGTTGAATAAATTTAAATCTGCGGGTGGAAAAGTTGTGCGCGAGAAAGAAGACAAGCCACAGCAACAACCAAGAAATACGCAAAAGATAAAAGCTGTAGGTGGAAAGGATGACAAATCCAAATCCTCTTCAAGTGGAAGTGATAAAAAAGTCTCTCCCGGGATGTACAGAGGCATTGGTGGAGGGGATGACGATGATGACGAATTAGAAATCAGCATCACCAGAGCGCAATTGGGTGCCATGGATGCCGAAATGAGTAACTTTACAAATCGCCTTATCATAAAATTCAAATGTTGGGCAAATAATGTTACCTCTTTTGGAAACAAAGACCTTTTACCGAAATTCATGTCGGAGCTTAGAGTAGAATTTCAACAAGCACTCCTAGAGTTTAAGATTGCAGGAAGCGATATTTTAGGAAACCCACAAATAGGACCTAAGATCACACGTGAGTTGGATAGAATTTCACCAATTTACGTTGAACTAATTGGAAGAGCACACAAAATTTACGACTCCACCGAAATCAATGATCTATTTTTAGATTACTCCGCTAATCCAGAAATTCCAGTTCCAATAAACCGAGTAGCAAAACCAGTCTATTCTATTTTCAAAAAACTCTACTACTTATATCCATACCAAGCAACTTATCGCAAGGCAGTTCTCACTGCATATGATGTTCTACAAAGAATCGAAAACAAACCAGCTTTGATTTATTCCACAAAAAAGAAAAAGATTTCGAGTGAGATTTCTGTAGTTTTCGATAAAATGTTTGAGAAACTGTATTATATCATCATCAGAAATGAAAACAAAAATATTCCAATGCTTTCATTGTACATGGAAAATCTTTTAGGTATATTAGATGCGGAAAAACCAGGAAAAAGAAAATCAGGAGAAAATCTACCATTAGACGCTGGAGGACAAACTCCTGAACCGGAAGCAAAACCAGAAGAACCAAAAGAAGAATCCGCCGAGAAAAAGAAAGACAACCAAGAACTAGCTTATGGTCGCAAACTTATGGGTGAGGTCTCGATTGAACAACTTCGCAGAAAATGCGACCAAAGAAATGAACTTCTAGAAATTCCTGACACAGATAAAGCGCTTCTTACCTATTTATTTTTTAAAGAATTTGATTATGAATATTCATTCGTTTTAACAACCAAAAAAATTATAGTAAAACCTTCTAACGTAAATGGAACGAAAGTAGACAACAAACAAAAGCTTTTAAATGTATACGAGTTGACAAGACCATGTATGGAACAATTCAAAATATATGTGGATGTATTTAAAGAACAAGCAATGCACAAGGCAAATCCAGGCACAAACTACATCGAAGCCTCTAAAAAAACAACTGGACTAGAACAAAAACGAAGCCAGCAATCTCGTAATGTTAGAGTGACCATTAAGGATTACATCGAAAAGTCTTATGATTCTTTCAATATGCTCATTGAAGATATGAAAGGGCAGTGCGAAATTGTTGGGAACATGGAAGAAGCAATTGTATTCGATTCCATCGAGTCCAAAAAACGTCTGCATAAAAAACAGGTAAAACAATGTATTATGGAAGCATATTGTTACTCTTATGCATTTGCAACACGACTTGCTGAGGGTGGCGATCTTTATGGAGGAGTAATAGAATTAACTCCTGAAGAAATGCTTGCTTCATTTGGAAAAGATTTGTCTGGAGATGATTTAAGTATAAATAGTCTAATGGACTCAACCAAAAGACCTGATTCATCTAACTCACAAGCTCAACCAAAAGATATGGGCGATTTATAAATTAAATAGATGATTCTATAAAATAAACAGGGAACAAGAGAGCAGTAAATGAATATAATTAAAATTACGGTATTTCAGAAAAATATTAATACAGATATTTCAAGAGATCAAAAACAGAAATTGATTTCACAAAAATCTGATTTTCTAATTTTACCACGTTTTTTCCCTACCATAGCCAAAGTAAGTGAAAAAAGTAGCATTCATAATTATAAAATCTATGTAGATAAACTTTTGGAAATATCTGAATACTACAAAGGAATTATTATTGGTGGAACCATTCTTCGAGAGGTTAATGGCAAACTTTATGAGTCTTGTCCAATCATTCAAGACATCAATGTGATAGACTGGTATGACGCAAGAGTTCCCGAAAAAATGGGAGATTTACCTGTAACCCCTGGTGAGAGTGAATCTATTTTTATTTTAGGTGGAGTCCGATTTGCAATCCTAATTGGAAATGAAAGTAAAAATGAAAATTACTTATCTCATATTCATTCAGAGAAAGTAGATCTACTCTTAAATTCAGCTTCGATTTACAACTCAGACTCAGAGCCATCCGAATACTTAAAAGACTTAGATTTATATTCAGAATATTCAAAAAATTATTCTTTGAATATTGTAAGAGCTTCCGGTATCGGTCGTTTATTTAACAACAAAGAACTTAGTGGTAGAAGTTTTTATTCCAGTAACACAGGAGTTAAATGGAAAGTAGCCTCCTTTGAAAACCAAAATGAAATTATAAAGACAGTTAACATTAACGTCTTAGATACAATTCACTCTTTAACCTCTTAAAGAAAGCATTCCACAAGCCCCATGAATATCTTTTCCTGGGGATCTGCGATTCATAATTGGAACTTTTGCAGGTTTAATTAATTCTTTAAAATGTTCTACTTCTTCCTCACTAGGTCTTGACCAGCCGTTAAATTCTGTATTCAGCGGAATTAAATTGATCTTACAATTCACGGAGCGGGCAATCTTGACTAGCCGCCGCGCATTTTCCTTTCCCATATTTACATTGGGAATCATTACATATTCAAAAGTAATAACACGATTTAAGGTTTTGGTAAAATTGCGTGCTGCAACGAGAAGTTTTTCTAGTGGATATTTCTCATCTATCCCCATAATCGTTTTACGAGTTTCCGGATTCGGATGATTTAGCGAAATTGCAAAATTAAAAGGCTCATGGTTAGCGACAAATCGGTCTATGCCTGTAATCACACCCGCAGTAGAAATAGTAATTCGCTTGGCGCCTAAGTTAAATGCTTCTGGGTGGTGAAGTAAATGAGCTGCATTGATTACAGAAAAGTAATTGTGCATAGGCTCCCCCATTCCCATAAATACAACGTTAGTCGCTCTATCCCCTACTAACTTTTCAACCTGCATTACTTGGTCTATAATCTGCCAAGTTTTAAGATTTCCTTTAAAATCCAAAAGTCCAGTAGCACAAAATCTACACGCAAGCGTACAACCAACTTGCGAAGAAATACATATCGTCTTACGCCCGTCATCACCCGATGGAATCCAAACTGCTTCGACTTCTTTGTCTTCTTCGACTTTGAAAGTCATTTTATGAGTTCCATCTTTGGAAGTCAAATGACGACCCACTTTTAATGACGGAATTTCTGCGATCTCATTTAGCTTTGCAATAAGAGATTTTGAAAGAGTAGAAAATTCTTCGAAAGAAGAAAATCTATCTCTATAAATTCCTTGGAAGATTTGTTTGGCTCTAAATTTTGGCTCACCTAGATTCGTAACAAAATCTTCGAGTTGGGAAAGTGTTAATCCTTTTAAAACTGTTTTCACTTGGTTAACTTCTCTACTTTTGGGGCTTCGGCAATTACTTTTCCGTCTTCCAAAATCATGCGGATAAGACGTGTCATCTCCACAGAATACTCTACGTTTAATTCTTTTACGATACTTTCGCAAAATCCGTTTACGATTAAAAGTTTTGCATCGTCTTCACTCAGTCCACGGGATTGTAAGTAAAACAATTGATCTTCGTCGATTTTAGAAACAGTTGCTTCATAGTTCAAAGATCCATGTTCTCCACTTATGTCATTGTACGGATACGCATGAGAAGAGGAATGATCGTCCATCATAAGTCCATCACATTTGATATGGCTAAATGCATCTTTAGAAGAAGGTTCAAATTTTACAAGTCCACGATAGGAATTTACACCACCGTCAAGCGATACACCCTTTGCTAGAACATTACTACGAGTATTTTTTCCAATATGGATAATACGTGCCCCAGTGTCTTGCACTTGACCATGACCTGCGAAGGCAAGCGAAAGTACACTACCAGTTGAATTATCCCCTTTTAATACAATTCCAGGATACTTGATAGTATTCGCTCCGATATTACAATCCGTCCAAGTGATATGAGCTGACTCTTCGCATAATCCGCGTTTAACCGTCCAATTGTACATATTCTTTTTCCAGTTTTGAATGGTTGTATAATTGATTTTGGCGTGTTTGTGTGCAATGAGTTCTACAACGGCTGTGTGAAAATTGGTTCCTTTGTCTTGGACAGAGCTACAACCTTCGCTGTATTCAATCTCTGCTCCTTCATCAGCAATTAACAGTGTGCGCTCATACTGACCACTACTTGCTGCGGTTACTTTGAAGTAGGCTTGGAGCGGCATAGGAGTCTTAACCCCTTTAGGACAATAGGCGAAAGATCCACCACTAAACACGCAGGAATTGAGTGCCGAAAACTTATTATCCCCAATCGTAACAATGGTTCCTAAGTATTTTTTAACAATCTCCGGATACTCTTTAATAGCCGTATCAATATCACAAAATATAATTCCAAGATCGGTTAATTCTTTTTTCACATTGGCATAGACAGTTTCGGAGTCATTCATAGCTTCAATTCCGGCAAGATACTTTCTTTCATGTTCGGGAATTCCTAACTTTTCAAAGCTTCGCATAACTTCAGGATCTACATCATCCCAAGATTTTTTCTTCTTTTGGTTACTACCAACATAATGTGTATAAGAATCAATATTTACATGAAAATCAGGAAAAAATCCCCAAGTAGGCATAGGCTTTTGTTCATAAACTTCAAAGGCTTGGAGGCGAAACTCTGTTAGCCAACCCGGTTCATTTTTAATGTGGGAGATAGACTCAACCACTTTACGAGTCAAACCCTTTGGAAAATTATCTGCCTTGTAGTATCTTTCGTTATCCGCTAATTCTGTTGCTGTTGTCATTGTTTATCTCCTTGTGAAATTACGAAAAATCAGAAGATTACCACCGATGGACACCGAGAGCACCGATAAAGGATACGATAGGTTTTTAGTATTTGTAATTTGCTGAATGTAAATCATTTTTTATCATTTTTTATCGTTCTTTTATCGGTGTTCATCGGTGGTATTCTTTTTATTTATTAACTGCTGAAAAGTATTCTTTTGATTTTGTAACGTCAGGTGTCATAGTCTTTCCACCTTCGTTCCAGTTAGCAGGGCATACTTCGCCGTGTTTTTCGTTGAACTGAAATGCTTTGAGCAAACGAATTGCTTCGTCAATATTTCTACCAACAGGAAGATCATTTACAGTAGCTTGGCGGATAATTCCTTGTGGATCAATGATAAACGTTCCGCGAAGTGCAACACCAGAATCAAGAAGCACTCCAAAGTCTTTTGAAATTTGTTTAGTAATGTCAGAAACAAGTGGGTATTTAACGTCGCCGATTCCCCCTTCTTTTCTAGGAGTTCTTTTCCAAGCGAGGTGGGAAAAAGTGCTATCAATGGAAACACCAATTACCTCAGCTCCTAGTTTTTTAAACTCATCTAGTTTTGCATCGTATTCTACGATTTCAGTCGGGCAAACAAAAGTAAAATCGAGTGGATAAAAGAATAGTACAACCCATTTTCCTTTATAGTCTGATAATTTTAAATTTTTAAATTCGGATCCAATTACAGCCTCTGCTGTAAAATCAGGTGCTTTTGATGTAACTTGTGGCATTTTTTATACTCCTTATATAAGCTTTAGACCAACTTATGACAGGAATGAAACAAGGAAAGAAAGATTCTTTTCCATTAGGAGTGAAATTAAATGTAGTTGTCTTTTTTTATTTTTATAAAATCCATAGAAAAACAATACAAATATGTGGGTTATCAAAGATTTAATCATTCATTTTGAAAAGCGCCTATCGCATTCAGAAATTCAATACCTAGTCGATAAAGGATTCATAGAACCTTATCTCTTGAAGGGAGATTATGGTTATTACCAATATGTCGATTATGGATATGGAGAAGTTTATTTTTCGTATAATTTATTTGGAGAGAATACAGAAATAGAAGAGATTGTTGAGAAGTTACCTCCTAAATTGAATCGCTCTGGCAAAATCGGCGAAGTGATTCAAGGCAAACAAAAACAACAGAAGATTAGCAAACGAAAAGACAATTTTGCCAATGTTCTTTGGGATCTAAACCAAGAACTATTAAAAAAATCGGAACGATGGCAAAAAGAATTTTTATTCATTCCAAAACTATCTCAATCAAATAACAACCTAAGCCTAATTGAAAATTTACGCAGGATTCATAACTGGTTTTCTAAAGGTAACTTAGACAAATTAGCCATTGGCTGGAAAGATTTTTGTAAGTCTGAGCAAATTTCATCAGAAGAGATCAATGAATTTCTAAATTTTTCTGCTTACAAAAAGATTCTTTCTAAACCAAAATACAAATTGATACAAAAATACTACAATCCCAAATATCAATTTCAATTCACAAAAGTGAAATTAGCAATCCATCGAAGAGAAGGAATTTTGATTTTAGATATGTTGGTTTCATTACAAATATATCTTAGAAGATTACAAGAATTTTCCGATGAGAAAAAAATACTTCCTATCAATCACGATAAAAGTGAAATTCAAATTCTATCAGCACTGGATGAAGACTCCTTTCAAATTCGACTCAACTCTGACATTCACATTTCCGGTTTTCAATTCTACGAAGGAGAAGAAATTACCATTGGAAATACTGATTTTAAATTAAAATTAGCACGCAATAGAATGATTGATAATGTTGAATTTCATAAAGAAGATATTTTAGAATATAACCTTTTAAATCAATTAGTAAAAGCAAAACTAGATTATCCGCTAAATATAAACGAAGAAATATTTCCTGCTGGTATATTGATTCAATTTGCTTCATTTCCAGAAATTGAAAGTATAACTACAATGAAAGAAATTGTGTTTCTTAAATACAAACTACCAAAAGGAACTGTATTAAACAAAAAGGATTTAACTATTCATGTAACTACGGATAATTACTATTTTGCGGGATTTGAGTTTTATAATCAATCCATAATTCATTCTAACTGGATGTTAAAATGTGGATATATTCTTCGAAATTCAGAATTTGATGGAGTTGTTTATAAAAAAAATACAGAGCTAGAGTTTTTTGAAAATGGCAAAGTAAAAAAAGGAATCTTAGCAAAAGATATCAGACTAGATGGAATCCTATTAAGAAAAAATAAATTTATCGAATTCAACAACAATGGAAAAATAATCAAATACAAATAAATCTGCTTTATAGCAAAGGAATTTACAAAATGAATTTTGAAGTGACATTATCAGAAGCGAAAACTATGATTAAAGCTCTAGCGGCTAAGGAAAGTATTCTCCTTTTATCTGCCCCTGGAGTTGGAAAATCAGATATAGTAAAACAAGCGGCATTGGAAGTTGGACTAAAATTGAATTCCTTACTGGGAACTCAAATTGCACCAGAGGATGTAAGTGGAATTCCCAAAATTATAAACGAACGTTCTGTCTTTTGTCCGCCTAGAATTTTACTACCAGAAGACATTGCACCATTTTGTCTATTTTTGGATGAACTACCAGCCGCATCACCGGATGTCCAAAAAGCTCTGTATGCTCTTCTATTAGAAAGAAGATTGGGAGAACATCTTTTGCCAAGCGGCACATGGGTAGTAGCCGCCGGGAACCGTCAACAAGACAAAGCTCTAGTAAGACAAATTAGCTCCGCCTTAGTCAATAGAACTTTTCTTCTCAATATCAAAGTGGATGTGAAAGAATGGCTCACTTGGGCATTGGAAAACCAAGTAAGAACGGAAATCATTTCTTTTATAAAATTATTTCCATTTACCCTTATGCGCGATGTTCCTTCACAACCAATTCCTTTTTCTACACCGAGGGCTTGGGTTTCTCTTTCCAGAGCAATTGATCTTTGTGAAAAATCTGAGTGCCTGTCCCAAAAAATTGTCAAGGCACTTGCATTTGGAAGAATTTCATCGGAAGATGCCGCTCTTTTTTCTGTTATCTATGATGCTGAAATTGAAAACATCCTTCCTATTGAGGAATACATACAGTATCCGCATAAACTACCAAATGAACATATTAAATTGTGGTTTGAATTAAATCGGTTTAAGAATGAAATCTCTCTTCTTGTAGAAAAAGATGCAGATTACAAAACCAAAGGAACGAAAAAGAATGAACAATTGATTGACTTTTTGAAATTTTTGAATAACGAACAGCTATTTACCATTCTAGCAAATCACCTATATTTTTGGAAAGATATGGGCATCGACGATTTATTATTTGAAAAACTAAAAGCGGTTACTCGTCTTGAAAGATAATGTTTGTATAAATTTTGCCAAGTCAATATTGGAAATTGTATTTGTTCAATTTCCCCATCTTTGTTTGTACAAAGGAATGTTAGATTTTTTTGTATCTGAGGAAGTTGATACAATTGGGATATTTCCTTCTGGAAAAATGATTTTAAATGAAAAATGGTTTTCTTCGCTTTCGGTAGAAGATGCAAAGTTTATTGTCATGCACGAAATTATGCATTTAGCTTTTCTGACACACAAAAGATGCAAAGAAGAAAGCGACAAAGAACTTGTAAACTTTGCACATGATTTGGTGATTAATTATATGTTGTGCGAAGAATTTAATTTTGATTATCCGCCAGCTTCTGGAGTTTACATTGGAGATGTATTTGAGGATTATAAAAAATTAGACATTTCATTAGAAAATATTTTTTTACTTTTAAAAGAAAGGCAAATTGATCCTAAAAAAAATATCAACCATGGTAGCACCCTGTTTCACGCATTAAAATCAAATTATCCCAATGCAAAAACAAAAAGCTATTCGATGGATGTATTAGATGATAATTCAGAGCGGCAAATGATAAATAGCCCATTTGACCCTGAGAAAATAAGACAGATAGAAGATTTGTCAATACGCTCGGTGTATTTTAAAGAATTAATCGATACTTCTCACGATGGGTTAGATTTATCTTTCAAACCAGTATCGTTATTTTACAAGGCAATAAAGGCAAATTATCATCCACCTTGGGAAGCGGCTATCCAGCAGTGGATAGAAGGAATCGGTATTACCCGCAGAACTTATGCACGACCCAACCGAAAAGGAAGTAGTTCGGAGTATTGTTTACCTGGTAAAGAAACCCAAAATTATACAATTAATATATTACTTGATGTAAGTGGATCTATGTTTGCTGAGCAACAAAAAATATTAGGAGCTATCGCAGTTTTTTGTGATAATCTAATGATTCCTGAAGTAAGAATTTTACAATGTGATACAACGATCACAAAAGATGAAATTGTCACAACAGAAGAGTTAGAGAATTATGAGATCAATGGTTTAGGGGGAAGTGATTTGTCGCCTGGAATGTTTTTTCTGGCAAGTGACCCAAATGTGGAAAATCTCATAGTCATCACTGATGGATACATCAACTATCCACCCAATCCAATGCCCTACTCTGTTCTGTGGACATTAGTTGGAAATACATCCTTTCATCCACCTTATGGGGCTATAGTTTCAATGTACAATAGATAATTTCAATAGAATCGTTATACAATTGTCACATCTTAATTTTATTGCTAGACTAAAAAAGGGCTACTAAAGAAATTTCTAATATGGCAGCAAATTTAGAGTTTTCAAGCAGAAAAGAAACAGGAAATAATAGCAAAAAAATCCTAATGTTAACAATTTTCCTACTCTTTCATCTTCCTAGGTTAGAAGCAGATATAGTTGTATTTCAGTCCGGTAAAAAGTTAGAGGATGTTAAGATAAAAGTTGGTCGGGATACCGCGGATATTTTTTTTGGGAATGGAAAAAAAGAAATTCGTAAAAAATCGGAGTTGAAGTCTATAAAATTACGCCCCATCTCATGGGATTTCGGGAATCCAAATCCAGAGGCAAATATTACAAAACCGCAAACGCAAAAAAAAGATTATTCTCAAGTAAAAAAATTATTCAAAAAAAGACTAGAACAAAGAAGACAGAAAGAATTACAAAAGGAATTTGAAAACGAAATCGAAAAAGCAATCGCTAAAAGAGATGAAGTTAATAGACAATCAGATAGCGAAAAAGAAAAAGAAGAAAGTCCAGAAGAAATCGAAATTAAAAAACAAAAAGAAGAAAAAAAACAAAAAGAAATTTTAGAATCAGAATTTAAAAAACTAGAAGAAAAAAGAGAGGCTAACTTTAGTATTCCTGTTAAATTAAATGAAGAAAGAAAACGACAAGACTTTTTAACCAAAGAAAGAATAAGACTACAATATACAGAAGGATATTTAACCTATTCAAGCGGACAAATCATTTATACAGAAATCATGCTTAAAAATGAAAATCGTTATTATGTTAGAAATGAATACGGATTACTTTACTTTAATTCTCAAGATTTTGGTGAAGAATTAACCATTGAAACAGATAATGGAAAGGAAAAAATTCCTATCACTAAAATGTTGCCTCTAAAAGAAGAGAAATACCAAAAGGGATATATTTATCTATCGAGTGGCGAAAAATATAAAGGCACAATTGCAAAACTTATTGGCGATGATGCAATTTTAAATACAAGTAGAGGCAATTTAACAGTAAACTCAGGCGAAATTCTTTTTCCTAAAATATCAAATAAACCAAAAATTGAAAAAAAAATTCTAATAAAAGAAGGGGAAAATGGTAAATTCGTTTTTATCGGTGGGCAAACGATTAACGGTAAATTAATAAAATGGTCAGAAAAATTTATCATTCTAGATACACCTCAAGGAATCATTGAAATGAAAAGCGCAAACTTAATTTCTGTAACAAAGGATGATTTAGAATAATGAAAATATATAAGTTATGTATTGCGTTATTCATTATCCTCATTTTTCTAAACTCGGAAATTTCTTTTTTTGCCCAAGCTTTGGATCAAGAACAGGAAGATTTAAAGAATAAAGAAAAAGTTCAGTCTTTGAATTTTAGTGGAAAAAAAGAGATTAAAGATCTACTCCCTACTATCTCAAGTTATCCAAACCTTTCAAGGCTGGATTTAAGTAATTCTTTTCTACAGAATGAAGATTTAATCCATATTAATAATCCAAGAATTAGTTATCTAAATCTAAATAATACACTTATAAATGGAAATGAATTTTCCTTTATAAGTAAATTACCACAACTAAAAAATTTGAGTATGGAAGGGACTTACATAAATAATTCAATCCTTCCTGCAATTGCAAAATTAGAATACCTTGAAAAATTAGAGATCGGCAAATCCTATGTAACCGACAATGGAATCAAGGCGTTACAAAAGTCAAAGTTATCTATTCTGGATTTATCTGCACTAAAAATTTCAAATGATAGTATTGAATCTATATGCAAAATGCCTAATATTCAAGAACTCTATTTATGGAATACAAAAATCACTTCAAAAGAATTCAGTAACATTACAAACTTAAAAAAATTAAAAGTTCTAATGTTAGGTGGAACAGAAATAGATAATGAAGCACTCAACTATATTTCCAAAATTCCTAATTTAAAATTCCTAAATGTTTCATGGACGAAAGTAACGGATGATGGACTTGAATACCTGAAAGATAATCAATCTATCGAAGTACTTAGTTTGAATGGAAATAAAATAACAAAAACCGGAATAAAATCTATTTCAAAAATGAAAAAGTTAAAAATTCTAAGTATGGAAGATATTCTGCTTAGTGGAGATTATTCTAGTAATTTCTCAGAATTCCCACGACTAAAAGTATTGTATTTAAACAACGTTTCCATAAATAAAAAGTCAATTGATATTTTAGTGAGAAAACTGCCATGGGTTGCAGTCTACTATAATGGCACTTTAATGTTTAACGAAGATTAGCCTTAACTTAGAATACAGAAACAGACGTAAATATTCCTCCCTCAGCAGTAGGAAGAGCATAAAATAAAGTTTTTACTCCATTATAATTTGATTTATAAAAGGCACCAAAACCATTTTCGTTTCTTAGCATATAATAGCTAATAGCCGCATTTATAGTCGAAACTATTAAGTAATTAGTTAAATGATTCCTTTTTATATTAGAATATTCATCTTCAGTCATGGTTTGTCCACCTACCATTCTGTCTCTACTGAAGTTATAAATTCCTGTTCGTAAATTATTATAAATAAAACTTGCATTTGCATATTCAGGATGATTGCTAGGCATATTAATCACACCATATACATCTTGACCGACAAGTTTTGGTCCATAAATTAAATTCAAATACAACCCGGCAGGAGTTTTTGACTCTACAGAATCTAAAAAGCCAACTCTTACAGACATGGTTTGAAATTGTAAAAATCGTACAAAATAATTTAAACTTAACATAGCAAACGGTATACCAAATTCAGGATGTTCCTTAGAATAATAGAGTGGGGAATATCCTGGGATAAAACTCATAAGCAAAACTTTTGCTACACTAGGTTTGGGTTCTATCGGAAGTTTTGCAATCTTTTCAGAAGAATCAGAACGTTCCATTTCCATAATGTCCGATTTTTTAATTGTGAAAGTTCCTTTTGGCGTTTGCAGAATAATAATTTTATCTGACTCTTCTAATATGTTTCCTTCGACGATTTGTCCACTTGTCAAACGAATCGCATCTGCATTTAATAGATCGCTGAAAAAAAGCACAGAAAAAATAAGTAGGTACACATATAGCAGTTGACGTCTCTGAAATAATTTCATAAATTAGAATCTCTGTTTTTGTTAAATAATAGTCAATATTTAAAAATATTTTTTTGACATTTTGAACACTACTTTTAACTTTGAGTAGCGACTAACAACGATTTCATTTTTAATCTACGTAAAATATTTCTCTGGAGAAAATAACAATGTTTGCAAAACAAATTCGAATATCCTTACTTATTTTCATGATTGCTATCAATGGTAAATGTTCTGCATTTGTTATCAAACATATCGACACAACAGGCAAATCACAAACTTACATTACAGATACTGTTTTTGTTGGAACAGGTACATTCTTAGATTGTTTCATATCACCTTTTCATTGGTTTGCAGGTATTTTTTACAAACAGCCTTACATTCATGTCCAAGGGGGAAGTCTTTCTTATCCAACTTTTGGTGCTTCTGGATGTTTCTCCAGCAGTTATAGTCACGGTGCTGGAATATTGGGACTTCTGGGCGTTGTCAATTTAGGATATTTCAAAGAAAACCCAGCACCAGCCATATTCTTCACCGACGTTGAATCTAAAGAAAGAGCGTTAGTCGGCGGGATATTTGAAGCAACTCGAATAACTAAAAACATCAACTTTAAAACGAAATAGAAATCTTTTGAATTCATTTTATTTATGACAATTCTATTTACTTTTTGACTCTCAAACACAGAGTAAAATTAGTAGTATATTATAGTTTTTTAAATAAAATCAAACGTCAAGATTTAGACATATTTTGATCAAAGAACTGTATTACAATAAAAGAGAGGAAAAAAATGAACCCATGGAATAAGAAAAGTTGGAGTAAAACGTTATTAGCAGTTACAATACTTTTTAGTTTTTTTTTAATAGATTGTAAAAAAGAACTAGAAGAAAAAAAAGTAGATACTGCTGTAAGCGCAAAATCAACATTAACCGGTATAGTATTATTTGCAGTTGGTGATGTCAAAAGTGCTGGAAGAAAATTAAAATCAGGTGATATAATTTCAGAAAATGAAGTCATTCAAACTGGAAAAAAATCAACTTGTGATCTTCAACTCAAAGAATCAGAAGCAGGTATTGTTGTTCGTATGAAATCTGAATCTACATTCGAATTAAAAACAAAAGTTGTGAAAGATCAAGTAACACCAAGTCCTGTAATCAAAGCTGGAAATGTATTAGTAAATGTTTCAGGAAAATTAAAAACAAATGAAAATTTTCAAATCGTAACTCCAACTACTGTGGCAGGTGTAAGAGGAACAAAGTTTGAAGTAAATGTTAAAGAAGATGGATCAACAACTATCTCCGTTTCTGAAGGTGCAGTAGCAACCAAAATGCGATTAGCAGAAATTGAAAATCTTCCAACAGAAGTGCAACAAAAAAGTAAACTAGTTATATCTGTGAATGAAATGTTAGAAAATGAAGAACGAATTCTAGAAGCTGGACAAAAAATACAAATCAAAAAAGAAGATACAGATTCGGTAATCAAGAATACAGGTCTATCAGATGGAATGAAACAAATCAATTTGGAAGTCAAAAATGATTCCGAAATGATTTCTATTTTAGATAATAAAATACAAGAAAATAAACAGGGAAATCTTTCTACGTCGATGTTAAACTCTGAATTAAAAGTAGAAAAGATAGCCGCCAAAGAACTACAAATTAAATTAAAAGAGTTCAGTGAATTAATTGCCATTGAAAAACAAAAGTTAGAATCACAAGACTCAGCAACTCTAGCAATAAAAGAGTTACAAGAAAAAAACCAAGAAATTCTAAGTAAGAGAATCGAAGAAATTACCGGTAAAAAATTTGAGACTCTAATTTTGAAATCAGGAAAAAAAGTTAGAGGAAGTGTATTCCAAGAAGGGGACACTTACTATGTAATAACTACCAGTGGTCAAGAGACTTACAAAGAAGATGAAGTAGAAGGAATGGAACTATAAAATGAAAGTAGAGACAGGTCGCAACCTGTCTCTACTTTAACAAAATCGAAATGTTACTTTAACTTTTTAGCAACCGCTTCCATAAATTGAAACGTATCTAGCTCTTTTTTATTAGGAGCTGTGCTTAGAGAGATCAAATCTTTTGTCATCTCCCCTGCTTCAATTGTATCAATGACTGCTTTTTCCAACTTGTGGGCAAATGCAGTTACCTCTGGAGTTCCGTCGAGTTCTCCTCTTTTCGCAATCGCACCAGTCCAAGCAAAAATAGAAGCTACAGAGTTTGTAGAAGTAATTTCGCCTTTTTGGTATTTGCGGTAATGTCGCGTAACGGTTCCGTGTGCTGCTTCGTATTCGTATTTTCCTTCAGGAGAAACTAATACGGATGTCATAAGTCCAAGAGAACCAAATCCAGAGGCAACCATATCGCTCATAACGTCTCCGTCATAGTTCATGAGCGCCCAAAGCATCCCACCTTCGTGTTTCATAATTTGTGCTACTGCATCATCAATTAAGAAGTAACTGTATGTTATCCCCGCGGCTTTCAACTCTGCTTCTTTTTCCACTGCCATCTCATCAAAGATTGCACGAAAACGGGCATGGTATTTTTTAGAAATCGTGTCTTTTGTAGCAAACCAAAGGTCGATCTTTTCGGATATTGCGTAGTTAAAGCAGGATTTTGCAAAACTGATAATAGATTTATCTAAGTTGTGCATACCCATTGTTACCCCCGCTCCCTTATAATCATGAACTAGAACTCTTTGTTTTTCTGCTCCAGCAACATCAGTGTAGACTAATTCTACTTTGCCGGGACCTGGTATTAATAGCTCTACGTTTCTGTAAATATCACCGTAAGCATGTCTGCCGATGCTGATAGGTTTTTTCCAAGATCTAACTGCTGCTGGAATATTGTTGATGATGATTGGTTTTCTGAAAACAGTTCCGTCTAGTATGGAACGAATCGTACCGTTAGGCGAAGGCCATTCTTTTTTGAGGCTATATTCTTTTACCCGGTCAGCGTTTGGAGTGATGGTTGCACATTTGACTGCTACACCATGTTTTAAAGTTGCTTGTGCTGAATCAACAGTCACTTTGTCGTCTGTTTTGTCTCTATGTGTTACAGAAAGATCGTAGTATTCAAGTTCGATATCCAAAAATGGATGAATGAATCTATCCTTAATTTCTTTCCAGATTACACGGGTCATTTCGTCTCCGTCCATCTCGACTAGTGGTGTTTTAACCTTGATTTTACTCATTAAAATTCTCTCCTAAAAATATTTCAGCCTCGTGATTTATTTAGCACAAAGGTCAATAACAAATTAAAAGAGACAAGGATTTGTTTCAAGAGAATATTTTTAGGTAACTACAAAAATCATTTTTTCACCTTGAGGTAAATTTTAATTTCCTCGTAGTCAACTTTATCTAATTCTAATTTTAATTTTTCACCAAGAAAATATGTTTTGGAAAATTTCTTCGCATAAAAAGAAAAATCATTTGGCATAGTAAGTTCAATCTCATTTGTAAATTCTGTAAAAGATACAACACCTTCAGTTAAAATTTCATCTAATTCCACAAATACACTATGAGGTTTAATTCCTGTAATCGTTCCAGTAAATTCTTTTAGTCCAGTAGTCTCTACAAACCTACAAGCTTTGAGTTTTAAAATATCTCTTTCTGCATCGGCAGCACGTCTCTCTTCTGTGGAACAATGAGCACCCATGATCCTAATTTCATTTGCAGTGTAGGCATATTCCTCTTCTTTTATGAGTGCCTCAAGTGCACGATGACATACTAAGTCAGGATAACGGCGAATAGGTGAAGTAAAATGACAGTAGTCTTTAAAACCAAGTCCCCAGTGACCTAGAGCCTCGCCGCCATAGTACGCTTGCATAAAACTACGAAGCAGAAAGTAATTGAATATTTTTTCTGCAGGATGATTTGCTATTTCTACCAATGCCTTTTTAATGTCATCGTATTCGGTAGTTTTTAATTGGTATTTGAATCCATAGAGTTTTAAAAATTCATTTAGATTTTCTAACTTATCCTCATCCATAGTTTCGTGGATTCGAAATAAAGCTGGAATTTTTTTCTTCCTAAGATATTCGGCTACTTTGATATTGGCGGATAACATCAATTCTTCGATTAGGATATGGCTGTTGAGTCTTTCTTTAGTTTTGATTTCGATTACCTTTCGGTTGTCTTTGTCTGTCACTACATAGGTTTCTTTAAAATTCAAGTCCACTCTTCCATTTTCGATTCTGGCTTTTTTTAGACCACTAGCAAGGCGCATAATTTTGAATAGCCAGTTGTTTGCGTCTCCACCTAGAATTTCTTTTTCAGCTTTTTCATATGTATAACGCTCATCCACCTTAATTATACTTTTGTAAAACTTGGCTGAATAAATTTTTCCATTATAATCTCCTTCCATCTCTACTGTAAACGCAAGGCGGTTTTGTTTTGCAACAAGGCTACATAGATTTTCGGAAAGTTCAGGTGGAAGCATTGGTACAACTTTGTTTGCGAGATAAACGGACGTTGCACGATTGTATGCCTCCTCGTCTAAACTAGATCCTTGTTTTACATAATACGAAACATCCGCAATATGTACGTAAAAACGAAGATGTTTTTCTTCTTCTACAAAACTAATTGCATCGTCAAAGTCTTTAGCAGTTTCGCCGTCAATGGTTACTGTGTATAAGTCGCGAAGATCTACTCTTGTATTCCAATCGTCTATCGTATCTTCTTTGATTTCTTCTTGGAAATTTAAGGCAACGGTATCAGGATAGACTTGGTTATAATTGTATTTCATTAAGATACGGTTAAAATCAATATCATCCTTTTCACCAGACTCTACTTTGATAAATGTTACCTCGAGTGTAGTTTGTTCTTGGAATGCGTGCTCTTTTAATTTAACAATTAGGATATCTCCTATTTGAATGGATTTTGCGATTTCTGTGAGTAAAGTTTTTTTAGAAATAAGTCCTGCTTTTTCTTCTCCAGTCATATCGAGGAGTTTACCATGAATATACCCTCCTTCCATATCAGTAACTTTCATTCGGTAGAGAACTCTTCCACGTTTCAAAATTTGTACGACTTCTCCTTCTAATCTATCTTTTTTTCCAATTCCAATTGGCATTACTTCTACGGTATCACCCGAAATGCTAGTGTCGATAAAACTTCCTGGGATAAACATTTCATTACCGGAGGCTAATTTTACGAATCCGTCCCCTCTGCGGCTAAGAGAGATTGTCCCCGAAAGGCTAAATGGTTTATGGACTTGAACAGTTTTTTTGTCTAACGTGAGAAGCCCTTCTTTTTCTAATAACCAGAATAATTCTTCTATCTCCACTTTTCTTTCATCGTCGTGTTTACGTTTATGTTTTTCGTGGCGTTTTTTCTCTGACTTCCCATCCAAAAATATTTTATAAATATCCGATTTTGTAACTTCTTTTCCTGCTTTTAATTTTAAGTATTCTACAATACTTTTTATAAATTTATTTGGTTTCATTTTTTTCCTTTTTTATGATTGCACTGTTATCTATTTTTTTTATCGACCGAATAGAACTTTCTGTGTAGTTTAGTAACCACAAGGTTTAATCCAATTATTCTGTTTAGGAAAATAAGAAGGCGGGGTACTTCTAAGTGAAAATGATTTGTGGAAGTTACTAACTAATCTCTACGAGAATAAAAATCTATTATTTAGTCAAGTATTTTCAATATTTTTTTGAAGTATCAACCATCGAAATCGTAATACTTTCATCTAAGAGTAGTTTTTTACAAAGTCACCTAGAACATTTTATCGTACGGGATTATTTACTTTGAATCTAATGAAATTTTATTCTGATTAAAAGACATAAATTAAAAAAAGACTATTCAGAAACGAAATTATCCAGTATCTTGTGTTATCATTTGCGATGAAATTCAATAAAATTAAATTAATTAAAACCTTCTTATTTTCTATTCTATTAGGTATAAGTAGCGTCTATATCATCCAAAAAGTTCAGTCATCTAGTATAAAAGCAAATGCACCAACCGCTAAGAATGGACATCTAGATTCTACTGACTGGAATTTTGAAAAGAATGGTTTTATAAAACTAGACGGCTATTGGGAGTTCTATTGGTTAAAATTGTTAAGTCCAGAAGATTTTAAGAATATAGATTTATCAGATCAAAACCCCAAAGAAATAGCAAATCGAAGTATAGAAAAAATTCCTTCTATATGGAATTCATACACAAAAGATGGAATCGAATTAGGTGGAAATGGATATGCCACCTATCGCATCAAAATCAAAATAAAACAATTAAATCAAACCTATGCTATAAAAATTTCAGACATAGCTACTGCCTACCAAGTTTGGATCAATGGAGAAAGTTTAGTAAAAGCCGGTACAATTGGAAAATCAAAAGAGGAAATGAAACCTTCTTATAAATCGAAGGTAATAGAATTTAAACCAAATACAGAAATTGTAGAAATTATTTTTCACATATCTAATTTCCATCATTCAAAAGGTGGTTTATGGAATTTTATAGAATTTGGATTTGCTGAAACGATTGAAAATTCAAGAGAGTCTCAAACTGGTTTTGAATTTTTTATGTTCGGTAGTTTGAGCATAATGGCGTTTTACCACTTCGGACTTTACATTCTTAGAAAAAAAGATAAATCCACTTTTTACTTTGGACTTATTTGTTTAACTATTTCTCTCAGAATTTTACTTACAGGCGAGAGGTTTCTTTTTAACTTTTTGGATGATTCGATGTATTGGTCAAGTTTAGTGAAGTTAGAGTTTATGACTGTTTACCTCACCACACCATTTTTCGTATTATTTCTTGAGTCCATGTATCCTGAAGATTCTACTAAAATTATTTCAAAAATCACTCTAACAGCAGGAATTATATTTTCAATTGCCACCCTTTTTATAGACACAACCATATCGACAGGTTTTGTAAGATTCTTTCAATTGATCCTTCTTTTTTTAATATTTTATACTTTTTATATTTTGACAATTATCAATATACGAAAAAGAGAAGGAGCTGTTTGGATGGCTCTTGGACTTCTTATATTTCTAATTACTTTAACAAACGACCTACTCTATTTGAATAATGTTATCTACACTGGATTTCTATTTCCAGTTGGTTTATTTGTATTTATTTTTTCTCAATCCTTTATTCTATCTATGCGTTTTTCCAAGGCATTTGCAACTGTTGAGTCTATGAGTGAAAAACTTTTGACTTTAGATAAACTCAAAGATGATTTTATGGCAAATACTTCTCATGAACTACGCACTCCGCTAAATGGAATCATCGGTATCGCAGAATCGATGTTAGACGATACAACAGAAGAATTTTCAGATGAAATAAAACAAAACTTATCTTTGATTGTCGCAAGTGGCAGAAGATTAAATAGCCTTGTAAATGATATTTTAGATTTTTCAAAACTAAAAAATCATGAGATAGAATTACAAATTAGAAAAATTGATTTAAAACAAATTGCAGAATTAGTTCTAAAACTTTCCGAACCACTTATTGCAAATAAAAATATTCAACTAATAAATGCAATCTCTCCAGATTTTCCAGAAATAGAAGCGGATGAAAATAGAATCATACAGATTTTTCATAACCTAATCGGAAATGCTATTAAGTTTACAGAATCAGGAGAAATCAAAGTTTACGCAGATTATAAAAATAATATTTCTACCGTTTATATTTCAGATACAGGAATTGGAATTCCCGAAGATAAATTTGATATTATCTTTAAATCCTTTGAGCAAATGGACAATTCTATTTCCAGAGAATACGGTGGGTCAGGACTTGGTCTCGGTATAACAAAACAATTAGTAGAACTCCATGGCGGCAAAATATGGGTAAACTCTACAGTTGGTAAAGGTTCTACTTTTTATTTTACGATTCCATCACTCGCTCCAGAAGAAAAAGAAAAAATATCTAAGGCACTTTTAACAAATTCTCAATTTTTTATTCCCGAACTAAAAACAATCGTTCCAATTCCTCTCGATAGAATTATTGAAATTAAAAAAAATGAAACGATAGGACAACGATTTACTATTCTTGCAGTCGATGATGAACCTATCAACTTGCAGGTAATGGTAAATCATTTAAAAGATCACAATTACAGAGTTCTCACTGCCAATAATGGAAATGCTGCTCTTAAACTAATTGAAAATGAAGTTCCTGATTTAATTCTTCTAGATATTATGATGCCAAAACTTTCAGGATATGAAGTATGTAAAATTCTTAGAGAAAAATATCCAATTCACACTCTCCCTATTATTATACTTTCAGCAAAGAACCAGATAAGCGATATTATCCTCGGATTAGAATGTGGGGCAAATGACTATCTTCATAAACCATTTCACAAGAAGGAGTTACTCAGTCGTATCCACAACCAACTCTCTATCAAACAAGCAATAGAAGATAACAGTCGCCTAATTACCATAGAGAAAGAACTACAAACTGCTAAAAAAATCCAAGAAGACATCCTACCAAGTGAAATTCCTGAATTAAAAGGAATGAAAATTCATACAACCTATTTACCAATGCAAACTGTGGGCGGAGATTTATATGACTTTCATACTATTAGCCCCTCCGAAATTGGAATCTTAATTGCTGATGTGGCAGGTCACGGAGTTTCTGCGGCTATCATAATGGGAATGGTAAAATTAGCTTTTAAAATGCATAAGGAATTTGCAAATCACCCACCTAAACTACTTGAAAAAATGAACGAAACTTTGTATGGAATCACCGGCAAAGGATATGTAACCGCTGGGTATTGTTATATAAACTTAGAAAAAAGAGAAATCACATTTAGCAGTGCAGGACACCCTGCATTAATTTTATTAAAAGGAAAATCCATTCCGTATTCAGAAATGCAACCCAAAGGAAAAATTTTAGGCGCATTTCCAAAAATTCAATGTAATAGTGAAACACATCCTATCAATCTAGGAGATAAAATTTTACTTTACACAGATGGAATTCTAGAAGTCAGAAAAGAAACAAACGGTACGATATTTTATGGAGAAGAAAGATTCGCAGATTTTATTTTAGAAAATCGTCGTTTGAATGGAAAAGACTTTTTAAATGCAATGATTAAAGATGTTACAAAATACAGAGACACCAAGGATGAAACAATCGGATTCGATGATGATATCACCCTTGTATCTATTGATATTATTTAACATTAGTTTGTGATACCCTTTGTATACTAATTCCTTTAGTGGTTTGTATACTGGTTCCTTTATCGAAAAAAAAAAATTTTCAGTATAGTAACTACTTTTTTTACAAATATAAAATTGGCTTAGTAAGTGTATCCTAAATAGGAGTGCACCAGGAGAATTCAATTCGTCAACGCTGTAATAGTTTTGATTTTCAACGAACTTACAACTATCTTCAAACTGGAAAATATTCAAAAGGATTCTCAGAAAGGAATCTCGGCTAAATTAGAAAATTTTATCAATATTACAAATCAGGTAAATTTCATTCCGAACTTTCATGAATAGGCTTCTCTATCCTACTTGAAGAAAAAGAAAATCTCTCTAAATTTAAAATTGGTTCTATCATAAAATCTGCAAAAGATAACAAGACTTATTCTTTCAAAGTAAACTCGAACGTAAAAGAACTATTTACCTACAAAGCATATCTCGAACGAGTCATCGACGGAGACACCCTGCTTGTAAATATCGACCTCGGCTTTTCCATCTCCATCGAACAACGCTTGCGGCTACGCGGATTAGACGCACCTGAACTTTCTACCAAGAAGGGAATTTCGTCTAAGAAGTTTGTGGAATCTTGCTTGAAGGATTGTAAGTTTCTAATAATCAAAACGCATGGAAAAGATAAGTATGATCGTTATCTCGTCGATGTGTTTTATTTAAAGAATGAAAGGGATGAAGAGAAGGTTATAAAGGGAGGATTGTTTTTAAACAATGAATTGCTGGTTAGAAACCATGCGGTGCGGATGTAACAACTGTCTGAACTATGATTTATGTGATTAAATGATTTGTATGATTTCGTTCTTGAAGGGTTCTCTCGTCATAATCATAAGTAATCACAAAAATCATACGAACTTGCACTGAGCAGCGAAGCGTGTCGAACGTGTCACAGTTCAGAAATTTTTCTTCCTACTACTATAAATATTTATTGCAAACATGTACAGGCTATTCACACAAAGTCTCTATGCCAACACTTATAGAAAAGCCACCTACTACCGAACAACCAGAAGTATCCACAACTTCAAAGTCTACTAAGATATTACCTATTAGTTTGCTAATAGGTTGTATACTTACTATTACAGTTGCTTCGCTAAACTATGTTACGAAAGCCGACGAAGAACAATTAGAAGCACTACAAGCCATGATAGATAAACGGGAACCTTTAAAAGATTACGAGAAAGAAGCTTATTGCGATCTTCTATGGAAAGTAAAACAGATAAGATTATGTGCTTGCAAAAAGAATTTTATAAAAGATATTGGGAGCATTACGGGTTATCCAGTTCAAGAGACGGACTTAGACTGGAGAGATTCCGGCAAGACTTTTGAAGAAGCACTAGAAGAGGCATTCAAGAGAACTGGAATTCCAAAAGATAAGTTCAAGGCAAATAAATGGGGCAAGGATATTTACGGAAAGTCGGCGGTTGTTGAATGGGTTGGTCCCAAAGGTGCAGANNACTAAAAAATAAGGATATTTATTATGAATGAATATTTAAAAGAAAGTCTGATAGAGGCAAAAGAAGCTACTGGCATGGCGTTAGAAGAAATGTCAGCACTTGAATCAGTATTTTTTAGAAATAAAGTTATCGAAAAATTTATGCAGGGAAAAAATTCCTTTCCTCTATGGGAAAGAGTTTCGCCAGGCTACGGAGTGCATGACCCTAAAGCGTGGCATTGGTTAGACGAATTTCTTCTAAACCAAGAAATTTACTTTTTCTTTGATGAATCAAATGATCCAACGATTTATATTTTTCAACCAGACCAATCTTTTGTAAAATTCCTTAGTGAATTTCCTAAATACGTGTATTATATTACAAACGAATCTCTAGATTTTATACTTTCTTTCAATGACCACGACTATCTCATTGCCTCAGGCACAGCCGAGCCTTGGCTTCGTAAGAAAGCTAAAGAGCTTTCAAAATCTGGTTGGGTTGATATGGAAGGGAAGAGTTATTTGTAATCCTCACTTCACGTGTTTCTAAGGAAAATCAGTCGAAAAAATTCTTGACCATCTTCAAATCAAATCGCCACTATTGACCACATGAAGAAATTTCTTTTGCTCTTGCTAGTGCTTTTTGTTTTATTTAATAACTCTCTCACTGCCACTCCCGACACCGATCTTCTCGATTCCGCTAAAAATGGGGATTTATCAAAAGCAGAAGCCGCACTGAAAGGGGGAGCGGATGTGAATGCTACTGACTATGGAAGGACGGCGCTCATGGAGGCTTCCGAAAGAGGTCATTTGGAAATCGTAAAATTGCTCATTGCAAACAAAGCGGATGTGAATGCTATGAATAAGTATGATGGAACGGCACTCATGATGGCTTCCCGTCATCTGGAAATCGTAAAATGGCTGATTGCAAATAATGCGGATGTCAATGCTAAGACTGACAATGGATGGACGGCACTTATGATGGCTTCCAGATATGGTTATCTGGAAACAGTACAATGGCTAGTTGCGAACAAAGCGGATGTCAATTATAAGAAGAATACTATTGGGTGGACGGCACTTATGTGGGCATCCCTTGGCGGTCATCTGGAAATCGTAAAGTTGCTGATTGCAAACAAAGCAGATGTGAATGCAAATGACGGTGGATGGACGGCACTTATGGCGGCTTGCTATAAGGGTAGTCTAGAAACCGTAAAATGGCTCATTGTAAACAAAGCAGATGTAAATGCTAAGACTAACGATGGATGGACGGCGGCACTCCTTCAGGCTCCCGATTACGGTCATCTGGGTAATAATAAATATAGCTTTACAGCCTCTGGTAAATATGATGAAAAAATTATTGGTAACGATGGAAAAACTGCACTTATTTGGGCTTCCGAATACGGTCATTTGGAAACCGTAAAATGGCTCCTTGCTAACAACGCAGATGTAAATGCTAAACCTAAAGATGGATGGACGGCACTCATTACGGCATCCAAAAATGGTCATCTGGAAATTGTAAAATTACTGATTGCCAACAAAGCAGATGTAAATGCTAAACCTAAAGATGGAAGGACGGCACTCATTACGGCATCCGTTCACGGTCATCTGGAAATTGTAAAATTACTGATTGTCAACAAAGCAGATGTGAATGCTAAGACTGAAAATCGAGATACGGCACTCGGTATGGCTTATGATCAAGGTCATCTGGAAATTGTGAAATTGCTCATCGCTAACAACGCGGATGTGAATTTTAAGAATAACAAAGGAGAAACAGCTCTCTTATTTGCTTCACAAAAAGGTCATTTGGAAATTGTAAAATTGCTTATTGCCAACAAAGCGGATGTGAATGCTAAGAATATCAGTGGATGGACTGCGCTCATGTCGGCTTCCGGAAGAGGTCATCTGGAAATCGTAAAATGGCTTATTACCAACAACGCGGATGTGAATGCTAAGGCTAACAATGGAATGACAGCATTTATGTCGGCTTCCGAAAGAGGTCATCTGGACATTGCAAAATTGCTCATTGAAAACAATGCGGATGTGAATGCTAAGAGTGATTATGGAAAAACAGCACTCATGTCGGCTTCCACACAAGGTTATCTGGAAACCGTAAAATGGCTCATCACCAATAAAGCAGATGTGAATGCTAAGAGTGAGTATGGACATACAGCACTTATGTCGGCTTCCGAAATTGGTCATTTGGAAATTGTAAAATGGCTCATCACCAATAAAGCAGATGTGAATGCTAAGAGTGATGATGGAAAAACAGCACTCATGGTGGCTTCCAAATACGGTCACCTTGAAATCGTAAAATTGCTCATTGCAAACAAAGCAGATGTCAATGCTAAGAATAACAAAGGAGAAACCGCACTCCAACTCGCACAGGCGAACAAGTATTACCCTGTAGTTGAATACCTAAAACAACAAGAAACACTTCTCGCAAAAACAAAGTACATTAAAAACCCCACAGGCGAAAAAATAAAACTCTCCGAATGGGAAAAAATCCAATCTACGCTGGAACCACTGGTGTTTAAAAAAGACTACACAAAACTCGAAACGTATTTTAAGAATAAAAATCCGAATAGTTATTCCGAAAGCGGCGAATCTTATTTACACGCTGCGATGCGGTTGGGAGATGCCAAGTTCACGGAACTGCTTCTAAAAAAAGGGGCAAAGCCAGAAAACCTAGACAATGACGGAAACAGTTCCCTTCATATTGCCGCAGAAAAAGGACAGACAAATTTAATTCCTTTACTGACTAAAAATAAAAATTTAGGTTCACTTAAAAATGCAGAAGGAAAAAATGCGCTAGCCCTTGCACTCGAAAATAATAAAGGACTTACCTCTACTTTACTTCTAAAACAAGAAAAAGAAGAAGGAACTCAATTCCCAAATCACTATGAAAAATTCTTCACGAATCTAAATCTAAGTTTCCATTTGCAAGGGCAAGAACGAGTTGAATTTCAATCTGCTCTTTTACAAAAATACTCCGAGCTTCAAAAAAAATCTAAAACCAATCAAAAAGAAATCTCATCTATACTTTGGTTTCTGTTTCAAATCAAGAAAGATTTAGCCAAGGCAAAAGAACTAGAAAAAAATCTAGACAAAAGTATTCCACTTGTTTCTATCTTTTCAAAAGTATTCAGCGAATACTCTGCATTTACCGAGGTGCGAGTAAAACTATTTGAAATTGGAGCAAATTACTATAAGCTACAAAATAAAACGTATGAGGAAGAAGTTTTTAGAATTCAACTGGCAAATAGAAAGTATCCGTTGACTGCAAAAGAGACTCCCAGTGCTTCTAAAAAAAATCCCGTTAAAAAACAAAGCCTGAATTTTCCAAAAGAATTTCCCTTCCTAGATTTAGTATCCCAATCTATTTCCTCGGAAACAATAGAAGAAAATCCACTTCAACTTGTGGTTCAGTCCTTTCACACTGACATCCCTAGTCAAATTTCCTTTAGCTCCGACGGACAATTTTTTCTTACTTCTTCCGAAGATAAAACAGTGAAATTATTTTCAGAATCAAATGCAAAAGTTCTAAGAGAATACGAAGCCCACGACGAAGCAGTCAATGCAGTCAGCATTCATCCGGATGGATTGCATTTTATTTCTGGCTCTGCGGATGGTGTTTTGAAAATTTGGGAGATAACTGATATTAGCCCCAAAAAACCAATTTTAATTTTTAAATCTCCTATTACTTCTCTTAGTTTTGACCCTACTGGAAAATACTTTGTTGCAGGATCAGCAGAGGGAGAGATAAAAGTATTTCCATTTGATTATGATTTGGATGAACCAGTTTTTGAACTAAACAAACATTCCGCTCGAATCAATTCCCTCTACTGGAGTCAGGATTCTACTCAATTACTTTCTGCCTCAGCAGATAAAGTTGCTTACCTATGGGACTTAGATTTTAAAAATAAATCTGGGAAAAATACGACCTCATTTTCAAATCATGGAGCCTCTGTTACTCGTGCGATTTTTCATCCTAAGAAAGAATGGGTGATTACCGCTTCTGAAGATCATAATATAAATATTTTTACTAAGGATGGAAAAGTATTTAAGACCCTCAGGAAACATACTGGATCAGTGACTGATATAACGTTATCCGCAGATGGACTCAAGTTATATTCTTCTTCGGCAGATAAGTCTATTCGTTCTTGGAATTTGGAAAATTTTTTGACCGAAGAGCTTCCTAACGTAACACACTCTCGGAGGATAACAGGCATTGCCCTACAACCAACAACTTCTAGTATTTATTCTATCTCAGAGGATAAATCCATCGGGATTTGGAATGCAAATACTTTTCATAAAAGAACTAGTCCCTCTTCTCCCCTTTTATTTTCCACAGTAAGCCAGAACGAAGAATGGTTAGCCGCTACTTCTCTTGCAGGGGATGCGAAACTTTGGAGAATAAAAGCAGGCAATGATTTAAAGTTTTATTCTTACCCAAATCATGTCGCTGATAAAAACGCCATCGCCTTTTCTTCGGATAATCAAATTTTTGCTTTCATTTCAAAGGAAAACAAAATCGAATTTCATTCTCTTCCGGTTGAAGTGCAGGAAGACCCAAAGTTTCTTGGTTCTATTTCTATACCTGAAAAAAATATAAAGAATTTGCAATTTTCAGAAGATAACAAGTATTTGTTTGCAATAGTAAATGAAAACAAAATTGCGATATGGGACACTAAGAAAAATCCGACTAAGCCTTCGCAAGAAATTGTTCCCGATTTTATTACTCCTGAATCGAGTTCCCGAATTACAACTTATTCTGTTTCTAAGGATAACATAATTTTGACTGCAAATAAAGACGGTCTACTCGAAACTTATGATAGTTCAGGAAAATCTATATTATCCCCTAAGAAATCTGGTCATAAAAAAGAGATTACAAGTATCGCATTTTCTAGTATTGGAAATACATTTGCTACTGGCTCTTTAGATATTAGTGAGAATAAAAAATACAATACTTTAAAGGTTTGGGAATTGACCAAATCAGAAATTAAATCCAAGGAGACTCTAACGGAAACATTTCCCATTGAAAGTATTAGTTTTTCTCCAAACGGAGAAGAGATTGCAGTCGGACAAAGTAATTCTGTTTTAAAAATATGGAATTTAAAGGATAATATTGGTTATGCGTTTTCAAAGAACCAACATACAAATTTAGTAAATGCAAGTCATTATTCAAAAGATGGAAGTAGAATTTATACCAGTTCCAAAGATGGGTCTCTTAAAATTTGGAATGGGAAAACAAAAGAAAATATCTGTACAATTTATCCGTTTCCAACTTCTTCACTTGCTATAAACAAGAGCGGCTCTTTTGATTATTCGCATCCCGAAGCAAAACAATTTGGATATTTCATTCGTAAACTTTCTCCCTTTGCACCAACCCAACTATCTGACCTAGAAAAAACTCACCGTAAACCTGCTTTAGTTAAATTCACACTGGAAGATTCTTACATAACCAATACGCAAAAAATCCAGATAGCAAAAACAACGATTCGATTGAAATCCCCAGATAAAAATTTGACAGTTGCCGAAAAAGAGTCTATAGATTTAAGATTTAAACTTAACACAGTATCAAACGAAAACGTGGAAAGAGTGGAAGTATTCGTAAATAATACTAAGCGGGTAACACTGCATAACCCTAATTTCATAAAATCGAACATGGAAGGCTTTGCAGAGTTTGATCCAGAGCAAGAAATTGTTGCTAAAATTCCGATTGAACCCGGACAAAATCGAGTCAAAATAGCCGTTTCGATTCAAGATAGGCTTCCAGAAACCAAACAGTTTACAATCAATATGAAACCAAAAGATTTGACAAAAATTCCAAAAGGCGATTTACACATATTAGCCATTGGAGTAAACGAGTATTCAAAAACTCCCCTTCAAAATGCAGGCTCGGATGCAAATTCTGCTCTTCTGGAAATTAAAAAAATTGCCACTGCATCAAACCTGTATGGAGAAATTCATGAAATCTTGCTAACAAAAAAGGAAGAAACAACAAAAGATAAGATAATTCAAAACTTTAATAAGTTAAAGAAAACGAAAATTCAAGATACAGTCATTATTTTTTATAGTGGGCATGGTCAGAAAACTGTGGATAATTTATATTATCTACTTCCTTCCGATTTTCCCTGGGATAGGGATTCTACACAAGCGGAAACAGGCAGGGATTATGGAATTCATGCAAAACTCATCTCTAAACTATTTGAAGAAATCCAAGCGGCTAAGGTTGTTTTGATTCTGGATTCTTGTTATTCTGGTACAATCCAAGCAGAGTTTAAAAGTGCGACAACTGACAAAAATGCGTTTGAAGACATGGCAAACAGTAGCGGCAGATTCTTATTAGCCAGTTCCGCAGGCTCGGAAACATCCATTGAAGATAGAGATAAAATCAAACAAGGACTTTTTACATACGTATTTTTGAATGCCCTTGGCAAACGAGTCTCGGAAGGAATTCTAGATGCTGATTCAGTCAGTGGAAACAAAGATGCCTTTCTAGATATGAATGAAATAGGCTTTTATATTTCTAGTAAATTCAAAGAACAAATTGTAGAAGTAAAAAAGAAAAATGACAATGTAGCTAAAATTGATTACATCCAAACTCCGACTTCTCTCATTTCATCTGGAAGATATGATAGCACAGAACCCGCAAAAGTTTTCCCTCTTGGTAAGGTTGGAAAGTAAGGATTACTAAAAAATGACAAAAGCCGAGACATCTCTCTACGCGAAATTGGTCGTTATACCATTTCTCAAAAAGA